>CBDUNM010000069.1:0-23997 GCA_965368585.1 uncultured Chromatiales bacterium
AGCGACAGCCAGCCAATAAAGGTCATGTCGTCGGTCCACCACGAAAGGGTGAACCCCTCGATATCCGACAGGGTTTGGCCCGCCTGTACAAACCCGCCGCCATCCCCGGCATAGAGCACCACGGCCGGCATGATGATCAGCGCCAGCATCATGATGAAGCCTTGCACAAAATCCGTCAGGCAGACGGCGAGAAAGCCACCGACCACCGTGTAGGCGAGTACGATGCCGAGCGTCAGCCAAACGCCGGTCTGATAACCGCCGCCGAAGGCGGAAGAAAAAAGCTTGCCGCCGGCGACCAGGCCGGAGGCTGTGTAGACGGCGAAGAACAGCACGATGATGATCGCGGACACCACACGCAGCGTCGTGGCCTGACTCGGAAAACGGTTGCCGAGGAATTCCGGGATGGTCAAGGCATTGTCGTAGCGCTCGGTCTGCTCACGCAGCCTCGGTGCGACGACGATCCAGTTGACCAGGGCGCCGATGAACAGGCCGACCCCGATCCAGGCCTCGACCAGCCCGGCCGCGTAGAGCGCGCCTGGAAGACCAAGGAGCAGCCAACCCGACATGTCCGATGCCCCCGCCGAAAGCGCAGCGACTGCCGGCGGCAGATCGCGTCCGCCGAGCATGTATTCCTCGGAATTCGAGGTCGATTTCCGCCACGCGTAAAAACCGATGGCGATCATGGCCGCAAAATAGATGATCAGACTGACCCAGATTCCCGTCTGCATCGTGTTGCTCCCGTTGTACGTAGAAAGTCAGGCAACAGCGGCGAGCAGGCTGGTGTTGCCCCCGGCCGCCGTCGTGTCGATGCAGATATGCCGCTCTGCGTAGAAGCGCGCCGGGCAGATCACGTCGGTCTCGAGCAAGACGATGCGGCCATCGCGGCGCGCCAGCGCGCGTCTCAGGCCTCGCGTCCAGGCCGAATCCCCGGCGGCCGCAACCGTGACCAGGCCGAGTACGTCGGGCAGTGCCTCGGGCGGCACGCTGCCGTCGATACCCGCAACCGGCGCACCGGCCCGGATCAGCGGCGTCGACCCGGCGCGACACTCAGCGCGGGACAGCCCGCCGCAAGCGCTTGCGCCGCCTGCGCCAGCGCCGTTTCGATCTCCGGCCCCAGGCACAGAATCGGTCCCCTGGGCGGCATCGACATGCGGTTCGATTCCCCGGTCGGACCAGGCAGTTCGAAGTGCCCGTTGTCGAAGGCCGCCGCGGCGTTCACCGCGCGCCGCACGAGCGCGCCGGCACCGTTGAGCGCCCGCCGAAGTACCTGGACCCGGTCATTGCGGGCGGCCCAGGCGGTTGCATCGATCGCAGCCAGCGCCGCACCGACCCGCTGTGCTGCGACGGACCCGGCCTCGGGCGCGGGATGCTCCGCCGACGGCTCGGTGCGGCGGAAACGGTTGACATAGTTCGGCCCTCCCGCCTTCGGCCCGGTACCGGACAGCCCCTCGCCACCGAAGGGCTGGCTGCCGACGATGGCGCCAATCTGATTGCGGTTGACGTAAATGTTGCCAACGTGGAGGCGGTCGACGATCTGTTGCACGCGGTCGTCGATCCGGGTGTGCAGGCCGAAGGTCAGGCCGAAGCCGCGGGCATTGATCGCATCGACGGTCTTGTCGATATCCCGGGCCTTGAAGGTGGCAAGGTGCAGGACCGGACCGAAGACCTCGCGCTCGAGATCCCCGATGCCGTCGACCTCGACCAGCGCGGCGCCTACGAAGGTGCCGATACCCGGTGCGTCGAGCCGTTTCAAAAGACGCCCCTTCTGTGCCTGCGCGTCGACATACGCGGTGATATCGGCCCGGGCCTCGGCATCGATGACCGGCGCAATGTCGGTGTCGAGTGACCATGGATCGCCGGTGACCAGCGCGTCCATCGCGCCCTTCAGCATCTCGATCATCCGCTGCTTCGTTTCTTCCTGGACATAGAGGATCCGCAACGCCGAGCAGCGCTGGCCCGCCGACTGGAAGGACGATGCGACGATGTCGTCCACGGCCTGTTCCGGCAGCGCGGTCGAATCCACGATCATCGCGTTCAGTCCACCGGTCTCGGCGATCAGCACGGCGTCGGCGCGCGCGTTCGCGGCCAGCGCCGTATGGATTCTCTGCGCCGTCTCGGTCGACCCGGTGAAACAGACGCCGGCGACCCGCGCGTCCGAGGTGAGCGGTCCACCGACCGTCGGGCCGTCGCCCGGCAACAGCTGAAAGGCCGCCTTTGGCACGCCGGCCTCGCGGAACAGTTGCGCAGCACGCGTCGCGATGATCGGCGTCTGCTCGGCCGGTTTCGCCACGACGGCGTTGCCCGCGGCCAGCGCGGCCGCGACCTGACCGGTATAGATCGCCAGCGGAAAGTTCCACGGGCTGATGCAGACGAAGACGCCGCGCGCCGTGCCCGGCTCCTCGGCGTCCAGGCGCTCCGCTTCCTGGGCGTAGAAGCGCAGGAAATCGACGGCCTCGCGCACCTCGGCCACGCCGTCGAGCAGGATCCTGCCGGCCTCGCGCGCGGCGATGGCGCAGAACTCGGCCATGTGTTCCTCGTAGAGATCCGCGATCCGGCGGAGCACCGCCGCGCGCTCCGCTGCCGGCGTAGCGGACCATTGATCGAACCCGTCCTGCGCGGCGTCGAGCGCGCGCGCGACTTCGGACCCGGTTGCCTCGTGGACGTGCCCGACGAGACGACCGTCGGCCGGCGAACGCACGTCCCTGGCCTGACCTTCCGGCGCGGCGTCGTCGGCGAGGACCGGGCGCGCGGTCCAGCGTGTCTCGGCAAAACGGTTGCGCGCCTCGACGAGTTCCAGCGCGCTCGCCGGCTCTTGCAGTCGATAGCCCTTGGAGTTCTCGCGCCCCGGCTTGAACAGGTCACGCGGCAGACGGATGTCCGGATTCTGGATCGGCTCGTTCGCCAGCGCGTGCGCCACGGGGTCGGCGGCGATCACCCGTGGCGGGATGTCCTCGTTGACCATCTGATTGACGAAGCTCGAGTTCGCGCCGTTCTCCAACAGGCGCCGCACGAGGTAGGCCAGCAGGTCCTTGTGCGGCCCGCAGGGCGCGTAGATGCGGCAGCGCGTCCCGGCCTGCGAGCGGACGATCCCGTGCAGGGATTCGCCCATGCCATGCAGGCGCTGGAACTCGAAGTTGTCGCGTTCGCTTCCCGCCATCTCGAGGACCGCCGCACAAGTGTGGGCGTTATGGGTCGCGAATTGCGCATAGATCCGGTCGCGCATGTCGAGCAGCATCCGCGCGCACGACATGTAGGACACATCGGTATTCACCTTGCGCGTGAAGACCGGGAAGGACGCCGCCCCAAGCTCCTGTGCCAGCTTGATCTCCGTATCCCAGTAAGCGCCCTTGACCAGGCGCACCATGATTTTCCGATCGAGCCGTTCTGCAAGCGCGTAGAGGTGGTGCAGAACCTCGGGCGCCCGTTTGCCATAGGCCTGAACGACGACGCCGAAGCCCTCCCATCCTTTCAGGTTTTGATCCGACAGCACCGCATCGACCACGTCGAGCGAGACATCCAGCCGGTCCTGTTCCTCGGCGTCGATATTGAAACCGACCCCGGCTTTCGCCGCCATCTGCGCCAGCTGCAGACAACGCGGAATCACCTGCTCCTCGAGCGCCTTGCGGTGCGTGGTCAGGTAACGTGGCGACAGCGCCGAGAGCTTGACCGAGATCCCGGGATTGTCGCGGATGTCACCGCTTGCGACTTTCGCGATTTGCGAAATCGCGTGGGCGTAGCTACCGAAGAACGCCTTCGCATCCGCCTCGGATCGGGCACCCTCACCCAGCATGTCGTACGAGTAGGTATAGCCTTTCCTGCGCAACGTCTCGGCGCGCTTGATGCCTTCTTCGATGGTCTGGCCGAGGACGAATTGCTGACCCATGATGCGCATTGCCCGTCCGACCGCCGTTCGTACGACAGGCTCACCCAGCCGCTTGATAAGTCGGCGCGCGCCGGCTGCCGGCCTCGAGGGATCGTCGTCGAGAATGCGCCCGGTCAGCATCAGCGCCCAGGTCGACGCGTTGACCAGCGGCGAGAAGGATTGCCCGAGATGCGCACTCCAGTCCGACGGCGCGATCTTGTCTTCGATCAGGTCGTCGATCGTTTCGGCATCGGGTACCCGCAACAATGCCTCGGCCAGGCACATGAGGCCGACGCCTTCGTCGGTCGAGAGGCCGTATTCGTCGAGAAATGCCTCCATCATCGTCGGGTTGGTGTCGTCGCGGACCCGCTGGATAAGCCTCGATGCCTCGTCCACGACGGCCTCACGCCGGTCTGGCGCAAGCCCCAGCCGTGCGACAAGGTCGCGCACGGCCCGGGCCTCGTCGACGCTGTAGCGCGCGCGGACCGCAGCCCGTGTTTCTGTGCCCGCGAACTGATTGACCCGCCCCTCGGATTTCATCTCGTGCTCGCTGCTGTTGTGGTTCCGGCCATTGATAAAATCCCGGGCTTGATCGTCAAGGACGGTTTGAAGCGCCCCGGATCACGTCGACACCGCTAAGGTGCAATAATGGCTGAAAAAGAACGGATTGGTAAGGGGGCGAAGATAAACGAGTTCAAGACCCCCACAAGATCAAAGGGATCAAATCAAAGAAATCGAATGGGTCAGTTTCGAGCGATCCGTTCAGCCCTTCGATAGCCTGCCGACTTTCGGTCGACCCTCTGGGCTGACTTCTTACCGGCTGCGCCAACCTCGCCTTAATCAGTGGGTCGTGTCCGGTCGCTCAGAAAATCAGAAAGCCGCCGTTCGCGAGTTGAGCCGACTGCTTCCGCTGAATCGCCAGCCGCCGGAGCATACCGCCAGCTGGCCATTCCGCCATCAAGACCGGGGATTCGGTCTCTTGGTCAGTCGCATTGATTGAGATCCGGCCGGTTCTTGTCGCAGAAATTCGGACCTGCCGGGTCCGCATTGCCCTCGACATCGAAGCCTCCGCTGAGAGCCTGTCCGTTGTACGTGGCCGTGATGACCTTGTACTTCGTGATGTCGAGTCGGGAATTGGCGCACGACTTCAGTGCAGCTGAAGCACATGCTTCCGGTGAATCTGCGGGTTTGGTCTTGTCACATTCCGCTTTCCCGTCACATTTCTTGAATGACACGGCCTCTTGGCCCTGGCACGCAGTCCGAACGTAATGGACGACGCAACCGCTATCATCCGCGATAGAGGTACCGGCAAAGCCGAGGCTCGCCACGAGCCCAAAAGCGACAGTTGCAGCCTTCATAGTTTTCTACTCCTTAGTAAATGGGGTCTTGGTTAGGAAAAACTTGTCCCGGGGTTGCGCACGCCCCGTTGGGAATTCTCTTCTCGTTAAGAATCGTAGCGGCAATAGCCACGTGCAACGATGACGCAGGTCACACTAAATCAAGTCAGCCGCAGTGCCTGGTTGCTGTGAAGGAACACAGTCATTCCTGCCAGCGAACGATTCTTGTCGGACGTTGCTTGGAACACGGGTACCAGGTTCATTGTCAGCAGTATCCATACCCTCCTGCTGCGCACTTGTGGCTGGCCGAGGTGCGGCTGGTGAGGCTGATCTGATACCCGTTGCAGGCGCACCTGAAGCAAACGATACATAGAACAGAAACGCCTGGACGCATTCAGCATATTTAAGCGTGAAAGTACCGCCTTCGTGTTGACCGTGATCCAGGCAAACAAGGAACTGTCAGACAAAGCCGCCCGTTCGAAAAGTGTGGTCTATCGGCTTGAGTACGCCTTACGCGACACACAACAAAACGCCGTTCGCAACCCGGTTATGAAAGGTTGCAGACCCGCCTTACGGGTCCGAAGCTGCGGCGGTGAATCGGCGTCACGCCGAGTCGTTCCAGTGCCTCGACATGCGCCCTGGTCGGGTAGCCCTTGTGTCGCGCCAGACCGTAACCTGGATACTGTTGGTCGAGCGTTACCAGCTCCAGGTCGCGCGCCACCTTGGCCAGGATCGACGCGGCGCTGATACAGGCGATCGTGGAGTCGCCCCCGACGATTGCCGCACCTCGGCAGGGCAGTTCTCTGGGCAACCGGTTGCCGTCGACCAACGCCAACTGAGGCGGTATCGCAAGTGCGACAACCGCCCGGTGCATGGCCAGCAGACTCGCGTGCAGAATGTTCAGGCGATCGATCTCCTCCACCTCCGCACGACCCAGCGCCCACGCCAAAGAGCGTTCTTTGATGACCGCCGCCAGCTCGCTACGGCGTTTCTCGCTCAATTTCTTCGAATCGTCCAGACCGGCGATCGGTCGCGCGGGATTCAAGATCACGGCAGCGCTCACTACCGGGCCGGCGAGGGGTCCCCGCCCCGCCTCGTCGACGCCGCAGGTCAGCACGTCAAGCGTCATCCAACGCCAACAATGCGAGTATGGCGCTAGCCGCCTCAGCATTGGTGTCCAACTGCATGGAAAGATGAATATCGCGATACCGCGCGGCGATCGCCCGCACCTTTTGCGGATCGCGAAAAAACCCCAGGATCGCGGGCGTCAGGTTATCGGCGTGACAAGCATCTTGAATGAACTCCGGCGCCAGTTCCTCGTCTGCCAATATATTCGCCAGCGCGACGTGCTTGACTTTCACCAGGCCGAAGGTGTGGGCGATCAGGTAGGTCAGCCAGTGCAATTTGTAACCCACCACCATAGGACGCTTACTCAGCATCGCTTCGAATGTCGCGGTGCCCGATGCCGTCAGCACCACGTCGGCGGCGGCCAGCACAGCGTGGGTGCCGCCAATGATCCGGGTTACTTCGCTAGCCGATCCGGCTTGACGCTGGGCGTCGACGAACGCGCGTTCGGTACTGGTATTGACCAGGGGAACGACGACCTGCAATTCCGGTAGCGCCGCCCGGCAGCGTGCGGCGGCTTGCAGAAACGGCGCGGTCAGCGATTTCACTTCGTTGTTTCGACTGCCTGGCAGCACCGCCAGCACGGGCGCTGATTCCGCCAGCCCCAGCTGCAGCCGGGCCGCTGACCGGTCGGGCTCCAACGGCAGGTCTCTCGCGAGCGGATGTCCGACGTACTCCACCGGCACGCGGTGCTTGCGCAGAAACTCGACCTCGAACGGAAATATGCCGAGCAGCAGATCGACCGCAGCACGCAGCGTTTTGACCCGACTCGATCGCCAGGCCCACACGGTAGGGCTCACGTAGTGCACGGTCTTGATACCGGCATCGCGCAACTGTCGCTCCAAACCGAGATTGAAATCGGGTGCGTCGATTCCGACAAAGCAGTCCGGTGGATTTTGTCGCCAGCGCTCCGCCAGATGCCGGCGCAAGCGCAGCAGGCGCGGCAAATGCCGAATGACCTCGGCCAGGCCCATGACGGACAGCGTATCCATGGGAACCCAGCTATCCAGACCTTCCGCCTGCATCCGCTCGCCCCCGATGCCTTCGAAGTAGATGTCCGGACGTTGGGTCCGTAAACCCTTCATCAGCCCCGCGCCGAGCAGATCGCCTGACGCTTCCATTGCCAAGATGCCGATACGCATGGTCACGTTTGCGATATCATTGCATTATCAGCGCAGAATGCTGCGGCCTTCGACGTGCAGAAACTCAGCCATCAGACCGAGTTCCGGACAATCGGCTGCCGCTGCTTCGATGAGCTTTAACGCGTCGTGCAACTTCAGGCCCCGCATGTAGATCTGCTTGTAGGCAAGCTTGATCGAGCGTATTGCCTGGTCCGAAAAACCGCGCCGCTGTAAGCCGGTCGTGTTGATACCGTGCGGTCGCGCCGGGTGGCCGCTGATCAGCAGGTAGGGCGGCACATCCTTGCTGACCGCGCTGCCCATGCCTGTGAAACAATGTGCACCGATGCGGCAGAACTGGTGCACGGTGGTAAAACCACCCAGAATGGCCCAGTCGTGGATTTTGACATGGCCACCGAGCGATGCCCCGTTTGCAAGTACGGTGTGATTACCGATCTGACAATCATGCGCAACATGCGTGTAAGCCATCAGCAGATTGTCGTCGCCGATGCGGGTCACCGCGCGATCCTGTACCGTCCCCCGGTGGACCGTCACGAATTCCCGAATCTGATTGCGGTCCCCGATTTCCAGACGGGTCCTTTCTCCAGCATATTTCATATCCTGCGGGTCCTCCCCGACAGAAGCAAACTGAAATATTCTGTTGTCCCTACCAATCGCTGCCGGCCCCTTGACCACCGCGTGCGCACCTATTCGGGTGCCGCCCGCGACCTTCACATCGGCGCCAATAATGGCGAACGGCTCTACGAAGACCCCTTCATCTAGTTCTGCGCTCGGATCGATAACCGCACGCGGGTCGATCACGCTACAAAGCTCGAGCCGTGCACATGACTTCGGCACTCGCAACCGTTTTGCCGTCCACCGAAGCGACACATTCGAACACCCAGATGTCGCGCCGCTTCTTCACGATATTCACTTCCAGGCGCAGCTGATCACCCGGCACTACCGGCCGTTTAAAGCGCGCCTTGTCAACACCGACAAGATAATAGATGGCATCGTCATCCGTAGCGGCCGTTTGCATCGCCAGCAAACCGGTGGCTTGAGCCAGCGCTTCTATAATCAACACACCGGGCATAACCGGCTTGCCCGGAAAGTGCCCCATGAAATACGGCTCGTTATAGGTTACATTTTTTATCGCCACCAATCGTTGGTCCGGCTCGCATTCGATGACTCGATCCACGAGTAAAAACGGATAACGATGCGGCAGCAATTCCATAACCTTGCTGATATCCATCGTAATCAATATTAAGCCTCCTCAGCTCGCCACCTCGAGGATCTACCAAGGCAGAAAACAAGATGATCAGTTCTTCTGTTGTTTTGTGACCGCTTCGAAGGCCGTTTCAATTGCCCGCAATCGACGCGCCATGTCGTCCAACTGCTTCAAGCGCGCGAAATTCTTCTTCCACTGGTCATGGGGCATCGCCGGAATGCTGCCCGTGTAGACCCCCGCCTCGCGTATGTTGCGGCTAATCATGCTCATGCCGGAGACATGCACGTTGTCGGCAAGCTCGACATGACCAACCACGCCGGCCGCACCCGCCAGCGTGCAACGTCGGCCGATCTTGGTCGAACCCGAGATGCCGGCGCACGCGGCTATCGCCGTGTCGGCGCCGATTTCCACATTATGCGCGACCTGAATCAGGTTATCGAGTTTCACCCCGTCAGCAATCACGGTATCTCGAATCGCACCGCGATCGATCGTCGTGTTCGCGCCGACGTCGACGTCGTCGCCCAGAATGGCCCGGCCCAGTTGCGGCACCCTGACCCAGGTACCTTGGTCATTGGCCATGCCGAATCCGTCGCTGCCGATCACAACACCGGGATGCAACACACAACGCTCGCCGATTCGCGTCCCATGGCACAAGGTCACGTTGGCAATCAACCGTGATCCCGCGCCGATCGCAACGTCGGCGCCGACCACACAATTCGGGCCTATATACGCCCCCGCGCCGATCACGGCTCCCGACTGTACGGTCGCGTTTGCGCCGATAAACGCGGTCGGGTCGATAATGGCGCTAGCATCAACCGCGGCGGTTGGCGCGATGCCAGATTCGAACGGCAGTGTCGGGTGCAGATAGGCGGCGACCCGCGCATAGGCGAGATATGGGTTGTCCGAAACGAGTGCGTTCGTCGGACATGCAGCAACATTTTCGGCCCGCAAAATAACAGCCGTCGCCCTCGTCGTAGACAGATAGGTTCGATACCGGCTGTTCGCGTAGAAGCTTATTTTTCCCGGCGTGGCGTCCTGCAGGGTATCCACGCCGTCGAGTTTGGTCTCGCCGTCACCGTGAACTTCGCCAGCGCTGATCCGAGCCAGTTCTTTCAGGGTCGCAGTCATACTCAAATACGACGGTCCGGCAACGCCGCCGTCAGCGGCTTAGTCGACCGAGTACGCTGTCGGTGATATTGATGCGATCGCTCGCCCAGATAACACCACTTTCCAATACCAGGTCTATGTTGTCTTTCTGCGCAACGTCGATGATCACTTCGGCAATCACCTTGCGCAGTTTTCCGAGTTCTTCGTTCTGACGCAACGCCAGGTCTTCCTGGAAAGCGGTTTCTTCGCTCTTGAGTTTTCTGCGCCTGGCGATAATGTCGCGTTCCAGTTTCTTCAGTTCGGATTCGCTCATGATCGAGCCGTCGCGTGCCAGGTTTTCCTCCAGCTTCTTGAGTTGTTTTTGCTGCGCGACCAATTCATTGTCACGCCGAGAAAATTCCGATTTGAGCTTTTGCCGAACCTGCTGAACCTGCGGCGCATCTTTCAGAAGTCTCGCTACTTCCACGAATGCGATGCGGGTCTCCGCACTGACCAGGCTTGAAGCCAGTAGAGCAAGCAGAGCTAACGGGATAGATTTCAACAGGTTCAGCCTATGCATATTCGCATCCTCAGAAAGTCGTTCCGAAGTTGAATTGGAATTCCTCCGATTCATCCGTAGAACTCTTGTTAAGCGGGACACCGTAGCTAACGGTCAGGGCACCAAGCGGCGAGAGCCAGGAAGCACCGATCCCCGCGGAATAACGTAGATCACCAAAATCGAAATCGTTCGCCGTGGTATCGAAGACGTTTCCGACATCGCCGAACAGCACCAGGCGGACCGATTCAACTTTATCGTCCCAGGGCGGCGGAAAAAGCAACTCGGCGTTCCCAACGACCTTGAGGTTGCCGCCCAAGGGGTCGGGGTCGACACTCGTATCCCTCGGACCTAGCGAAAACGATTTGTACCCGCGTACGCTTTGGGGGCCACCCGCAAAGAAATTCTCGAACAAAGGCAACTTTTTCGTGCCGCTGTAGGCGTCCCCGTAACCGACTTCGCCGTTGGCGGAAAAGACGAGGTTACCTGCGAGCGGCCAATATCGTCGATGCCGGTATTCGACCTTGAAGTAGTTCAAATCGCTGCCCGGGACCGCTGCCTCGGCGCTGAACGACTGCAGACCGCCTTTAGCGGGAAAAATGGCCGAGTCACGTGAATCGTGATTCCACGAGGCGTTGACTTCGAAATTGAGAAAGCGATCGCCTTCGTCGGCGATGAACTGTTCGACTTCCGGCGAGGGAGCCGATCCCTTTTTCAAATCGATATGCCTGACTCCGAATCCGAAATTGAAACGATTGAATTCACTGAGCGGGAGACCGAAGTTCATCGACGCATTGCCGACGTCGATCTTGTAGTCCGAGGTGTCCAGTTCGTCGAAATCCGTCGACTGATAGCTGAGATTGAAACCACGGCTGATTCCGTCGACGGTATAGTAGGGATTGAAGTAGGAAAGCTGGTAACGCGTGCTGGACGTGCTGTTGTTGAACGCCAGCGTCACGCGCTTGCCGGTACCCAGAAAGTTCGACTCGGTGATACTGGTATTGAGTACGATACCCGAAGACTGCGAAAAGCCGATGCCCGCCAGAAACGCCCCGGAGGGCTTTTCCTTAACGGTCAATTCTATATCCACCTGGTCGGTCGAGCCCGGCACGGCCGGGGTTTCAATACTCACATCTTCGAAAAAACCGGTCCGTTGCACACGCTCTCGGGACAACTTCAACGCCTCGCCCGAAAACCATGCCGACTCCATTTGTCGCAGTTCCCGTCGTACGACGCGGTCACGGGTCTTGGCGTTGCCCGCCACGCTGATTCGCCTCACATAGACGCGGTTTCCAGGATCGACGAAGAAGGTGATTCCCACCGACTTATTGTCCGCGTCAATTTCGGGAATACTGTTGACATTGGCAAACGCATAGCCCTGTTCGGACAGCGCCTTTGAGATTCTCTCCGTGCTTTCCACGATCTTTTTTCGGGAAAACGGTTCGCCGCGGCGCAGATGGATCAGGGGGAAATAGGTTTCGGCATCCTGTACGAGTTCGCCCGCCAGCTTGACGTCACTGACGGTATGCAACTCGCCTTCGCTGAGATTGACCGTGACGTAGATATCTTTCTTATCGGGCGTAATCGCCACCTGGGTCGAATCGATTCGAAAATCCACATATCCCCGATCCAGGTAATAGGAGCGCAAGGTTTCCAAATCGCCGGCCAGTTTCTGACGTGAGTACTGGTCTTCCTTGGTCCAGAATGCAAACCACCCGCCGGTGCTCAGCTGGAACTCGTCGAGCAGGTCATCGTCGTCGAAAACCGCGTTACCCACCAGATTGATTTGTTTGATGCGGGCGGTTTCGCCCTCGACGATGGCAATATCGATCGCCACGCGATTGCGTTCCAACGGGGTGACGGTCGATTCCAGTTGCACGCCGTATTTGCCTTGGTTGAAAAACTGCCGCCGCAGCTCCTGCTCGATACCATCCAGTACCGAACGGTTGAAGGTTCGCCCCGTTGCCAGCCCGATATCCTTCAGGCCGTTCAGCAGGGCGTCGGTTTCGATCGACTTGTTACCCGTTATGTTGATTTCGGATATCGCCGGTCGCTCGATGACCAAAACCACCAGAACGTCGCCGTCGCGCTCCAGGCGGACATCCTTGAAAAAGCCCGTCTTGTACAGCGCTCGAATGATCTGCGGCGTATTCGATGGATCGACCCGCCCACCGGGTTGCACGGGCAGTTGGTTGAATACTGTTCCCGCTGAGATGCGCTGCAGGCCTTCCACTCTCATATCAGCGGCCGTAAACGGCTCCACCGCCCCGCTCGATGGCGCCAGTGTCATCAACGCGCCCAGCACTGGGGCAATCCTGAGAAAACCGTTTAGCATAGAATCCAAATATCTGTTTTTGTTGGGAAACGGGACCGGAAACGCACCGGCTCCTCCGGGAGGGCTAAGTATAAGTGATGAACAGGAACAAAGGTAAGTACGAAAACGCGGGTCGACCCAATGCGTTAATGCCGGTCAATACGTGACCCGGATGTTTCAAGCGCGCGCGATACAGGGCTACGTGCGCGCGATGAGGCTTAACGACGAGGCGTAATACGCGAGAGTTGGTTGCGCGCTTATCCCAGGTAGCGTGAGATATCTACGTAAAAGGCCAAACCCATCAGGCTGAGTAAGATTGCGAGCCCGATGCGCTGGCCGTTCATCATGAACTGTTCGGAAAGTGGACCGCCCTTGATGGCCTCGAGGACGTAAAACATCAAATGCCCGCCGTCCAGCACGGGGATGGGCAGGAGATTGAGCACGCCCAGACTGATGCTGACGATCGCCAGAAACTTCACAAACTGCACCCAGCCCACGCTGGCGGTGCGCCCGGCGGTGTCGGCAATGGTGATTGGGCCGCTCAGGTTTCTCACCGATGCCCTGCCCGTCAGAATTCGTCCGATCACTTTCAATGTCAGCGCCGAAAACTCGTAAGTTTTATCGATCGCAACCGGCAATGCGGCGACAGGCCCCAGTTGGTACACGACCCGGTAGGCGTCGTACACACCTTCCGGGGGATCGTTGACCGCACCGATTCTGCCGACCGTCTGACCGTCGTCGAGCACGACCGCCGCCGGTATCAGGTCTATGGCCACCCTGGTTCCGTCGCGCTCGACGGTTACCTTGAGCAGGGTTTCGGGACGTTTTTTGACAAATCGTACCCACGAACCCCAGTCCTCGATTGCCTCTCCGTTGGCCTCGACGACCCGATCGCCCGCGCGCAAACCGGCCGCTTCAGCCGGTTCGCCCGCGATCACTTCACCGATCACTGGGGGGATCCGGGGGCGGTCGGGCGTGATACCCAATTCAGCCAACAGGTCCTCGTGCTCAGCCAGGTCGCCGATCGACCCCGGCGGGAACTGGCGTGCGCCCTCGCTGCCGTCAGCCTGCTGCACGCCGAAGGTGACAACGTCGTCACTGACCGATGACGCAGCCAGCCGATACAGTACCGCCGACCAGGTCGGAGTTGCGTTGCCGTTCACGGCGACGATCTCGTCGCCGGGTCGCATACCCGCCAGGGATGCCGGTGAGCCGGGCGCGATTTCGCTGACCAGGGGACGCATGCCGACCTCGCCGGCCACCAAGACCAGCCAGAAGGCGGCTACGGCAAAGATAAAATTGAAGGCCGGACCGGCTACCACGACCGCAGAACGCACCGCCAGCGACTGACGGTTGAACGCGCGATGGCGCTCGGCCGGCGGCACGTCGCCCTCGTTCTCGTCGAGCATTTTCACGTACCCGCCGAGCGGAATCGCCGCGATCACGTATTCGGTACTGTCGGTCTTGCCGCGCCAGCTGAACAGCGGTCGCCCGAAGCCCACGGAAAAACGCAGCACCTTGACGCCAAGCCGCCGCGCCACCCAGAAATGGCCAAACTCGTGTATCGCCACCAGAATGCCCACGGCGACGATGAAGGCCGCTATTTTGAATAAAATCGATTCCATCATTATCAAATGACCGCTTGCAACACCATTCGTTCCGCCGTTCTCCTGGCGTCCGCATCAGCCGCCATCAAGGTTTCCAGATCCCGAGCCGTTTCGATTGGCAGTTTCTGACATACCGCGTCGATCAGCCCCGCGATGCCATTGAAGGACAACCGCCTTGCGAGGAAGGCGGCCACAGCGACTTCATTCGCGGCATTCAATACCGCGGGCGCGGTGCCGCCTGCGGCGACCGCGTCAAAGGCCAATTTTAGACAAGGAAAACGTTCGTAGTCAGGTGCTTCGAAATCCAGCCGCCCGATCGAGATCAGATCCAGGCTGTTCACCCCGGACGCCGCGCGGTCGGGCCAGGCCAGGGCATGCGCGATGGGTGTGCGCATATCGGGATTGCCGAGCTGCGCCAACACCGAGCCGTCCACGTATTCGACCATCGAGTGGATCACGCTTTGCGCGTGAACCACGACCTGAATGCGCTCCGGTGGCGCATCGAACAGCCAGTGGGCCTCGATCACTTCCAGCCCTTTGTTCATCATGGTGGCCGAATCGACGGAGATCTTCCGCCCCATGTCCCAATTCGGATGGGCACAAGCCTGCTCAGGTGTCACTTGCGCCAGCGACTCGGGCGGCCAGTTGCGAAATGGTCCGCCGGATGCAGTGAGCATGATGCGCCGAACGCCGATTTTGTCCAGACCCGCCGAGAAATCCGGCGGCATGCTTTGGAACACGGCGTTGTGCTCGCTGTCGATCGGCAGGATGGTCGCTCCCGAGGCTTTCACGGCGTCCATAAAGATACGCCCGGAAACCACCAGCGCCTCCTTGTTCGCCAGCAACACGCGTTTGCCCGATTGCACGGCGGCGAGCGTCGGCACCAAACCTGCGGCACCGACGATCGCGGCCATCACGTAGTCGGCGTTGGCCAGGCTGGCCGCTTCGACCAATCCTTCCGGGCCCGACAGTATCCGCACCCCGGGAAGGTCGGCGCGCAACCGTCTCGCCAGCTCCGCCGCCGCGTTCGCATCAGCCATCGCCGCCACCTCCGGACGCGTGGCGCAACACTGACGGTAAAGCGCGTCGACATTTCGATCGGCGGTCAAGGCGACCACTCTGTAACGCTCCGGGTGGCGTCCCAGCACGTCCAGCGTGCTGACGCCTATCGAGCCGGTGGAGCCGAGCACTGCGACACCTATCACAGCGAACCCTTGAGCAACCACACGCCGCCGGCGAAAACCGGACTCGCGGCGATCAGGCTGTCGATGCGATCCAGGATTCCGCCGTGACCCGGAAGCAACTGCCCGCTGTCTTTCACCCCGCGACGGCGTTTGTGCACGCTTTCCCAAAGGTCACCGGCGATCGATACGATCGTCGTTACCCCGCACAACGCAAATGCGGTGGGAAAACCGACGTTCTCAATCAAGCCAAGTGCTGCAAACAGCCCGGCGCATGCGGCGGCCGCCGCCAGGGCGCCGTACATCCCTTCACGCGTCTTGCCGGGACTGATGGCGGGCGCGAGTTTGTGTTTGCCCCAACGCTTGCCGGCAAAATACGCGCCAGTATCCGCCGACCAGATCAGCACCAACAAGAACATCACCAATTCCGGTCCGGTTTCTTCCATGCGGTGCAGCCGGACCAACGACAACCATGTCACGAACAGCACGAACGCGCCCGTCAGCAGCACCATCGGTCGTGTTCTCGGCTCGAGTGCAACGTCCGGACGACCCCAAAACACGACACCGGTCATGCCCAGCCACCCGAGCGCGGTGATGACGATCACGCCAATGATCATTGGGTTTTCGAGAACCCGATACGCGATCAGCAGGAGCAGCAATGTCGCCAGCAGGC
The DNA here is from genome assembly GCA_965368585.1 of uncultured Chromatiales bacterium. Classification (GTDB taxonomy): domain Bacteria; phylum Pseudomonadota; class Gammaproteobacteria; order Chromatiales; family Chromatiaceae; genus JARRQB01. Next base: position 16,088 of record CBDUNM010000069.1, read on the forward strand.
AACCCCACAGCCACCAATCGCGCCCGATACGGCCCAGCCGCGCATACTCCAGCACCCCTAGCGCGACAATCAGTCCAACGACCACGGAAACTGCCCAGGACGGCAGGTACAGCACCGCTGCAACGACCAGCGGCACCAGCACCAAGGCGGTGAGTATGCGTTGTTTGAGCATTATCCGTCGTTGCCGGCCTGTTTCCGCAGCTGATCCGAGGTTCGGCCGAAGCGACGTTGACGGCGCGCGAAATCCTGCAACGCGAGTTGAAACGTTGGAGCATCGAAATCCGGCCAGAGCACGTCCGTGAAGTACAATTCAGTGTACGCGCTCTGCCACAGCAGAAAGTTACTGATCCGCTGCTCGCCGCCGGTACGAATGAAAAGATCGGGGTCGGGCAAGCCGGCCATTGCCAAACCGCCGGCGAGCCGCTCCTCATCGATGTCTTCCGGGTTCAGTTGGCCCTGTGCGACCTGTTGCGCAGCGTGTTTGGCGGCCTGGACGATGTCCCAGCGTCCACCGTAATTTGCTGCAATCTGCAACATCAGGGTCTGATTGTCCGCTGTCAGCTGTTCGGCCTTTTCGATCCGGTCGCGCAACTTTGCAGGAAAGGGACTGATGTCGCCAATCACCCGCAGACGGATGTTGTTGGCGTGCAAGCGCCGCACTTCGCGCTGCAGCGCCGTGATGAAAAGTTCCATCAGGAGATTGATTTCGGTGCGCGGCCGGCGCCAGTTCTCACTGCTGAACGCAAACAGCGTCAGCGCCTGCACACCAAGACGAACACTTTCCTTGATGACCGTCCTGACTGATTCCGTCCCCGCTTTGTGTCCGGCATGCCGCGAGAGGCCGCGCCGCTCCGCCCACCGGCCATTCCCGTCCATGACGATGGCGACATGACGCGGCAACGCTTGCGCGCGGTCGAAAACCTCAGTAGCGCTGTCGTCGCTGCGTCGCAATAACCTGCACTCCGATGCGCCGTCAAACGGACATCAGATCCTGTTCCTTTTGTGCCAGTACGTCGTCGATCTCTTTGACGTATTGATCGGTCAGTTTTTGAATGATCTCCTGTCCGCGACGTTCATCATCTTCGGAAATAAGCTTTTCTTTCACCAGGCCTTCCAAATCCTTGTTCGCGTCCCGGCGCACGTTGCGCACCGCGACCCGCGCCTGTTCGGCTTCGTTTCGCACAATGCGCGTCATGTCTTTGCGCCGCTCTTCGGTCAGCGGCGGCAGCGGAACTCGAATCACCGTGCCGGCCGTATTCGGATTCAACCCCAAATCCGATTCCATGATCGCCTTTTCAACTGCCTTCACCATGGATTGCTCCCACGGCTGCACGGTCAGGGTGCGGGCATCCTCGACATTGACCGCCGCGACCTGTTGCAGCGGAGTTTCCGCACCGTAGTAACTGACCGTCAGGTGATCCAACAGACTCGGATGGGCCCGGCCCGTGCGAAGCTTGGCAAGTTGTTCGCCGAGTGCCGCCACGCTTTTCGACATGCGGGTGGTTGCGTCCTTTTTGATGTCGTCAATCATTTTGCGTCTCCGCTTACTCCGCCCCGGCGTTACTGCTCGTCACCAGAGTGCCCACGTCTTCACCTTGCATTAATCGCATCAGCGCGCCGGGCTCGTTAATGTTCATCACCCTCAATGGCATGCCGTGATCGCGGCAAAGCACGATCGCCGTCGCATCCATGACACCCAATTGATCAGCGAGAACTTGATCATAGTCCAGGGTCGGGTAAAAAGTAGCGCCCGGATTCGTGACCGGGTCCGCGTTGTATACGCCGTTCACCTTGGTTGCCTTGATCAGGAGATCGGCGTCGATTTCAATCGCACGCAAACCCGCGGCGGAGTCGGTCGTAAAGAACGGGTTACCCGTGCCCGCCCCTATAATCACGACCTCACCCCTTGCCAGCAGGTTCACTGCGCGATGACGTGCGTAGTGATCGCAGACCTGATCGATGCGCAACGCCGACATGACATGGGCCGCGACGCCGAGCTTTCCGAGCGCATCCTTCATGGCCAAAGAATTGATGACGGTGGCGAGCATCCCCATGTGGTCGCCCGTCACGCGATCCATGCCGCCACCGGCAAGCCAGGCGCCACGGAAGATATTCCCGCCGCCGATGACCATGCCGACCTGGGCCCCGGCGCTGACTAACTCCGCCACCTCACCCGCAATTCGCGCCATGACCGAAGGTTCTATACCGAATTCTCCAGCACCCATCAGAGCTTCACCGCTCAGTTTGAGCAAGATTCGGCGATAGGCGAATTCGTCAGCCATGTGTGTGTTCGAGTCCTTCAATGAAAATACGAAGACGTCGGCAGCTTATCCAGCCGGTGCGCAGGCGGCTGAACTAACTGCCACGAACCTGCGCCATCACTTCGTCGGCAAAATTCTCCTGCTTTTTCTCGATGCCCTCGCCGACTTCGTAGCGGCGGAAAGCGACGACGGTGGCGCCTTGATCCTTGAGCAGCTTGCCCACCTTGACGTCGGGATCCTTGACGAACGGCTGACCCACCAGGGTAACTTCACCCAGCCATTTGCGAATACGCCCTTCGACCATCTTGGTGATGATTTCAGGTGGCTTGCCGCTTTCGGCCGCTTGGGCTTCCGCGATTTCGCGCTCTTTTGCCACCAACGCCGGCGCAACCTGGTCTTCGGAGACGCACACAGGATTCGAAGCGGCGATATGCATCGCCAGATCGCGGCCCAACGCTTCGTCCCCGCCTTCCAGATCGACCATCACCCCGATTCGTACCCCGTGCCGGTAGCTGGCGATCAGACCCGATGTTTCCAAGCGCACAAACCGGCGCACGTTCATATTTTCACCAATTTTGGTGATCAGCGCTTGCCGGGCTTCTTCAATGGTGATGTCTTCGCCTTCATGCAGCGGCAAGGCCATCAGCGCTTCGACGTCAGGCGCGTCGGTAGCGAGCACGCGATCCGCGACCGAATCGGCAAAAGACGCGAAATTGTCGTCTTTCGCGACAAAATCGGTCTCGCAGTTGACCTCTAACATGACCGCGCGCTTGGCGTCGCCGCTTTGTTTGACCACGATAACGCCTTCGGCGGCGGTGCGCCCGGCCTTCTTGGCCGCCTTCGCCTGACCGGACTTGCGCATCAACTCGATGGCCGCTTCGACGTCGCCATCGCTCTGGACCAGAGCCTTTTTGCATTCCATCATACCTGCGCCTGTTCGCTCGCGCAGTTCCTTTACCATTGAGGCTGTAATCGCCATGGAAACTTCACCTCTGAATTATTCGCTTCGTTAAAACTCAACGATCGTTTTAAATCGAAGCGCCCCCGACCGCTGACCGGCCAGGGGCGTTTCGTTTTGCGTGCGCCCGCCAAAGGCAGACGGCTCAGTCCTTGCTCGGTACGTCGTCGTTGACCTCGACAAACTCACCTTCGCGAGCCGACGCCACTTGGGCCGCTGCCGTGCGGCCTTCCAGAATGGCCGCCGATGCCCCTTGTACGTAAAGCTGCACCGCACGAATCGCGTCGTCATTACCGGGAATCACGTAGTCGATGTTCGCCGGGTCGTTGTTGGTGTCCACCACCCCGACCACCGGAATTCCGAGATTCTTGGCCTCGGAAACCGCGATCTTTTCGTGGCCGGTATCGATAACGAACAGCGCGTCGGGCAAACCGTTCATTTCCTTGATGCCGCCGATGCTCCGGTCCAGCTTCTCCATCTCGCGGCGCAATCCGAGCGCCTCTTTCTTGTTGAACTTGTGGTCCATGGAGCCGTCTGCAGCCATCGCTTCGAGTTCCTTGAGGCGCTTGATGGATTGGCGAATGGTCTTGAAGTTGGTCAACATGCCGCCCAGCCAACGGTGGTTGACATAAGGCATACTGCAACGTTCCGCCTCTTCCCGCACCGCCTGCTGCGCGGAACGCTTGGTGCCGACGAACATGATCTTGCCGCCGTTGGATGCGAGTTTCCCCACAAAATTCATCGCGTCGTTGTACAGTGGCAACGACTTTTCCAGGTTGACGATGTGAATTTTGTTGCGGTGGCCGAAAATGAAGGACTTCATTTTCGGGTTCCAGTAACGGGTCTGGTGCCCGAAGTGCACGCCAGCCTCAAGCATCTGGCGCATCGATACATTACTCATCAGTTCAAACTCCGAATGTTTGGGTTGAGCCTCCACGCACCCCGGAAATCAACCCTCTAGGGGCACCCGGATCGCCGGTTGCAGTGCGTGTGTGTATTTCCGGATTCTCTATGTGTGAGAACCGTTTGCTGCAAAGCGGCGCGTTTTATACCATATCCGGCTGGCTGCCTCAATCGGAATATCGGGGCAACTATTTGTTTTTGCCGCTATTCTTCGGAGCATCGATCGCTAATGGCCATCACCATAAAAACCGCTGATGAAATCGAAAAAATGCGTGTGGCCGGGCGGTTAGCCGCGGAAGTACTGGAAATGATCGAACCCTATGTCAAGCCCGGCGTCACCACCGATGAACTCGATCGGATTTGTCACGACTATATCACCCACGAGCAGAATGCCGTTCCCGCACCGCTGAATTACCGCGGTTTTCCCAAATCCATCTGCACCTCGGTCAACCACCAGGTCTGTCACGGCATCCCGGGCTCCAAGCGGTTGAAGAAAGGCGACGCGGTGAACATCGATATTACGGTGATCAAAGACGGCTTTCACGGAGATACCAGCAAGATGTTTTTCGTCGGTGAACCCACGGTCATGGGACAGCGCCTGGCCCAGATCGCCCAGGAGGCAATGTGGCGCGGTATTCGCCTGGTACGCCCCGGCGCGACGCTCGGCGATATCGGCAACGCGATTCAGACCTTTGTCGAAGCCAACCACTACTCGGTGGTGCGCGAGTACTGCGGTCACGGGATTGGCCGCGAGTTCCACGAGGATCCCCAGGTCCTGCACTACGGGGAGGTGGGAACGGGTACGGTATTGCGCGCCGGGATGACCTTCACCATAGAACCCATGGTCAATGCCGGACGACGCCACGTCAAACTACTGCCCGACGGCTGGACCGTGGTCACCAAGGACCGCAAGCTGTCGGCGCAATGGGAACATACCATCCTGGTCACCGACAACGGCTACGAAGTGCTCACCTTGCGCGATGAAGAGCACGGCCTCGAACACAGCGAAGCCTGACCGTGCTTTTCGCCCATCTTTCCGACCTCGACAGCCGCCTGGCGGCCAACGGCCATGCACCGACCGGTCCGTTCAAGCGCTGCGTCAGCGACGGTGCGCGGGAACTCGCTGACCGGTTCCGGGCGGGCGAACCGGTAGAAGACCTGGTGCGGTTGCGTGCCGAGTTCGTCGACGAAATCCTAGCGCGCGCGTGGAGCAACTTCATGCCCGCCGGCGCCGAGGCGACCCTGGTGGCGGTCGGTGGCTACGGCCGCGGAGAACTGCATCCGGCATCGGATGTCGACGTGTTACTGCTGACCGGCGACGACCCCGAAGTCTTCGCCAGTCCGCTGGAGCGCCTGGTGACGCTCCTCTGGGACATCGGTTTGCAAATCGGGCACAGCGTACGCAGTGTCGATCAATGCGTATCGGAAGCCGAACGTGATGTCACCGTCATCACCAATTTGATGGAATCCCGCGTGATTTGCGGCGATCAGGCTTTGTTTCAGCAGATGCGAAATGCCACTGGCAGCGACCGGATCTGGCCCAGCGACATCTTTTTCTCTGCCAAACTCCAAGAGCAGGAACAGCGCCATTCCAAGTTTGACGACACCGCTTACAATCTCGAGCCCAATATCAAGGAGAATCCTGGAGGCTTACGCGATATCCAGATGATCGGCTGGGTCGCCAAGCGACACTTCGGCGCTCACACCATGGCCGACCTGGTGACCCACGGGTTTTTGACCGATCACGACTACCAGTCGCTGATGGCGGGTCAATCGCACCTGTGGCGGATCCGTTTCGCGCTGCATTTGTTGACCGGCAGACACGAAGACCGATTGCTGTTCGATCATCAGCGCGAACTGGCCAACCAATTCGGTTTCGAGGACGACCAGGCGAGTCTCGGCGTCGAGCGGTTCATGCAGACCTACTACCGTACGGTTGTCCGGCTTAACCGTCTGAACGAAATGCTGCTGCAGTTGTTTCAAGAGGCCATATTGCTGAAGAACGAGTTGGGCGAGCCGGTAATCATCAACCGACGCTTCCAATCGCGCAGCGGCTATCTGGAGGTTATCAACCCGGGCACCTTCGCTCACCAGCCTTTGGCCTTACTGGAGATTTTTCTCTTACTTCAGCAAACCCCGGAGCTGATAGGAATCCGCGCCACCACCATCCGGCTTATCCGGGCGCACCGTCACCTGATCGACAGCCGCTTCCGGCGCGACATTCGGGCCCGCAGCCTCTTTATGGAAATCCTTCGCCAGCCCCACGGCATCACCGATGCGCTCCGGCGTATGAACCGCTACGGCATCCTGGCGCGGTATATACCGGCCTTCGGCAACATCTTCGGTCGCATGCAATACGACCTGTTTCACGTCTACACAGTAGACGAGCATACCCTGCGCCTGTTGCGCAACCTGCGGCGATTCTCCGTGCCCGAGCTATCCAAAGAGTTTCCGCATTGTTCGCGCGTATTCCGGACGCTGCCCAAGCCCGAACTGCTCTATCTCGCCGGCATCTTTCACGATATCGCCAAGGGGCGCGGCGGCGATCACTCGCTGCTCGGCGCGCACGATGCCTGGGACTTCTGCAAGCTGCACGACCTTTCCGACCACGACGCCGGACTGGTGAGCTGGCTGGTGGAAAAACACCTGCTGATGTCCATCACAGCGCAACGCAAGGATATCGAGGACCGGGGCGTTATTCACGATTTCGCGACCGAAATCGGCGATACTTCGCATCTCGACTACCTGTATCTGTTGACAGTGGCAGACATCCGCGCCACCAATCCGAAACGTTGGAATTCCTGGAAGAACTCACTTCTTTTCCAGCTGTTCATCAGCACCCGGCGCGCCTTGACGCGCGGGCTGGACAGTCTAGAAGAAGAGGACCAGCAGATCGCCGAAAAACAACACTACGCACGTCAAACGCTGCTCGCAAAGGGTTACGACGAGACGGCGATACGCGATCTTTGGCGAACCCTGACCCTGGAATACTTTCTGCAAAGCACGCCGGACGAACTCACCTGGCAAACCGCGTCCATGCTCGATATCACCGATGGGGACACCCGGCCGGTGGTCGAGATACGCGCCGCGCCGCGTGACAGTGCCACAGAAATCTTTATCGGAATCATGGATCGCGACGACTTGTTTGCGCATTCAACCGCATTGCTGGCGCAATTGGGACTGAACGTGGTAGCCGCACGAATAACGAGTTCGGACGGCGGTTGCGCGATGAACAGCTACTTCGTGCTCGAGGAGGACGGTACTCTCGTCGATACGCCCGAGCGCAAAGAAGAGATCGCCATGACGCTGAAGATCGGACTGTCCGAACCCGACGTGCTCGATCCGACCATACGGCGCAGAATACCGCGCCAGCTGAAACATTTTGCGGCGCCCACGGAGATCGTGTTTACGCAGGATACCAACAATGACCGAACCGAACTCAGGCTGCGTGCCAGCGACCAGCCTGGCCTGCTGAGCCGGGTCGGGCAGGCCTTCGCCAAATGCGGCGTGCGTCTGCACAACGCCAAGATCACCACGCTGGGAGCGGTCGCTGAAGACACCTACTACATTTCGGACCGTCAAAACCGCCCGCTTACCAACCAGGATGACCTCGATCGCCTCGCCAAAGCGATTCGCGCACTGCTGAGTGATAAAGAAACGCCAGCCGATTGAAGGGGCGACGAAAAAAGGGCGCCACAGGCGCCCTTTTTTCGTGCTCAGACCGAGCGGAACTTACTTGCTTTCGGACACTTGCGGCGCCACCGGGGCCGGCATGGCCGCCGGTGCGT
>CBDUNM010000070.1:0-23900 GCA_965368585.1 uncultured Chromatiales bacterium
TTAGTTAACACCGAGCGCGCAAGCGACGACTTCAAACCTGAACTGCAACCCACTGAGGAATACCACCATGAACCTGCAAATCGCCGACCTGCCGATGAACCAACTGCTGGACCGCAACGCCATGACCGCCCTGAGCGGCGGCTCGATCACCGTCTACAGCCCCTGGAAAACCACGTCTTCGAGCAGCTCCACCAGCAACTACAGCAACGGCAGCTACTTCAACTTGTCCAAGAGCATCTTCGGGTGGAAGGTCGTCTACGGCAAGAAGCGCTACGAGTACCGCACCAAGACCACCGTGGCACGCCAGCGCCGTTCCAAGACGGTCCTGTTCTAACACCCAGCGACCCACAAGCGCGGTACCGAACGGAGGCCTCGCGCCTCCGTTTTTATGACAGGTTCGCATTCAACATTCATTAACTTATTGATTTTCGGCACGCCGGCAGAAAGGTCCTAGACGGTTCGTTCCAAGGGCGCCGATATCAAGGACGATATCGCGAGCCCCCAGGGCCCGTATGCCACCCGAGTATCGACTTATGTTTGTTGCGCGACCGCGCCGCGTCGCTGGCACGGGCTCCTGGTAAGGTGCGAATCAGCGCTTCAAGCCGGCTTTGGCAAAGGCGTCCGCGAACGCGCCGCTGCCTTGGTCGACCTCATTGGATTTGCTTTTTTTGGCGTGTTTTGGCTTTGCCGACCGGTTCCCGGGACCCTTGGGCCGCTCGGCTTTTTTCGCCGTCGGCTTGCGGTCGGATTGATCCGACAGGCGCATGGTGAGCGCGACCCGCCGGCGCTCCAGGTCGACCTCCATGACCTTTACCCTGACGACATCACCGGTTTTGACGATTTCGCGCGGGTCCTTTACGAACTTGTCGCTCAGCGCCGATATGTGGACGAGCCCGTCCTGATGGACGCCGACATCGACGAACGCGCCAAAGTTGGTCACGTTCGTCACCACCCCTTCCAACAACATGTCCGGTCTCAGGTCTTTGAGAGCTTCCACCCCGTCCTGAAACGTGGCGGTTCTGAATTCGGGTCGCGGGTCGCGACCGGGTTTCTCGAGCTCCGACAGCAGATCCCGCACCGTGGGCAAACCAAACCGCTCGTCCACGTAGTCGTCGGCGTTCAACGCGCGCAGCAAACCGCTGTCGCCGATCAGCGTCTCGATCGCGCGCCCGTTGGCCGAGAGGATCCGCTCGACCAGCGGGTACGCCTCGGGGTGAACCGCGGATGCGTCCAGGGGGTTGTCGCCGTTCATGATGCGCAGGAAACCGGCGGCCTGCTCGAAAGTCTTGGCGCCCAGACGAGGCACCTCGAGCAGCGCCTGGCGATTCCTGAACGCGCCGTGCGCATCCCGGTGCGCGACGATGTTCTCGGCCAGGCTCGCGGACAGCCCCGACACGCGGGCGAGCAGGGCGGGCGACGCGGTATTCAAATCCACGCCGACCGCGTTGACGCAATCTTCCACGACGTTGTCCAGGCTGCGGGCGAGTTGCGCCTGGCTGACGTCGTGCTGGTATTGTCCGACGCCGATCGACTTCGGGTCGATCTTGACCAGTTCGGCCAGCGGATCCTGCAGTCGCCGGGCAATCGACACGGCACCGCGCAGCGAGACATCCAGGGCGGGCAGTTCGGCGGAGGCGAGCTCAGACGCGGAGTATACCGACGCACCCGCTTCGCTCACCACGATCTTGTGCAGCTTCAGTTCCGGGTGACGCTTGCTCAATTCCGCCGCAAGTTTGTCGGTTTCGCGCGACGCGGTGCCGTTACCGATGGCGATCAGGTCGACCCCGTGACGCTGCGCCAGCTTTGCCAGCACCGAGATACTTTGGTCCCATTGTTTTTTCGGCGGGTGAGGGTAGATGGTCGTCGTGTCGACGACCTTGCCGGTATTGTCGACGATCGCGACCTTCACGCCGGTACGCAGGCCCGGGTCCAGGCCCAGCGTCGCGCGCGGTCCGGCCGGTGCCGCCAGCAACAGGTCGTGCAGGTTGCGCGCGAACACCCGGATCGCCTCCTCTTCCGCCGCTTCCCGGACCCGGGATTTGAGCTCCAGATCGAGTCGGGTCAGCAGCTTGACGCGCCAGGTCATGCGCACCGTGTCGCGCAGCCAGTCGTCAGCGGCGCGCCCTGCGTGTCGAATACCGAAGCGCTCGGCGATCATGGCTTCCGCAGCGGTAGCGCCCGCCGTCGCGGCCGCGGCGTCCGCAGGGTCGTTACCCGGGTCGAGATCCAGATGCAGCACCCCTTCGTTGCGGCCGCGAAACAGTGCCAGCGCACGGTGCGAGGGGAGGTCTTTCAGCGGCTGCGTGAAGTCGAAGTAATCGCTGAACTTCGCGCCCGTGGACTCTTTGCCCGCCACGACAGTCGATTTCAGACGGGCTTGCTGCCATAGCCAGTCGCGAACCCGGCCGGCCAGCTCGGCGTCTTCCGCCCAGTACTCCATCAGGATCTGGCGCGCGCCTTCGAGCGCAGCCTTGGTATCCGCAATGGCATGCGCCTCGCTGACATAGTTTGCAGCGGTCTGCTCCGGATCCAGCGACGGGTCTTGCACCAGGGTTTGCGCCAGGGGTTCGAGACCGGCTTCGCGCGCGATCTGCGCCTTGGTGCGGCGCTTCGGCTTGTACGGCAGATAGAGGTCTTCGAGCCGGGTCTTGGTATCCGCCAGGAGGATGTCTTTTTTGAGCGCCGGCGACAGTGCGTCCTGTTTGTCGATGCTGTCGAGTACCACCAGACGTCGTTCCTCGAGTTCACGCAGGTAGCCCAGGCGCTCTTCGAGTCGCCGCAGCTGCGAGTCATCCAGGCCGCCGGTGGCTTCTTTGCGGTAGCGGGCAATGAAAGGGACGGTGGCGCCGTCGTCGAGCAAGCGAATGGTCGCATCGACCTGCGCGGGGCGGCAGGCCAGTTCGTTGGCGATACGTTCAGGAATGGGGGCAAGCAAAGCGATCTCCGATACGATGGGCTGGGCGGCAAAACTGTACGTAATTTCACGGGTGGTGTAAAACCGCGGAACTGCTTGCTCAGTCACAGTTTCGCGTCACGCCGTGCGGTAAGGAAACTAGCGTGAAACCAGCGTAATGATTTGTTGGCCGCGACGCAGTTTCAGAGCCCAGATCCCGCCCTTGGCTCCGGCAAGGCTTCGCAGGTCCGCCAGTTCCTGCACCCGTCGCTGGTTGGCTTCGAGGATTACATCGTCGGGTCTCAGACCGATGTTCCACGCGTTACTGTCTTCGCGCACCGGGCCCACCGCGATCGCCCGCAGTTCGCCGAACGGCGAATCGTCCAGTATTTCGCTCAACAACGCGCCGCGGAAATAGCGGCTCACCTTGCCGCCCTCGACGTAGTGCTCGAAGGGGTCGCCGATACGGGCGTTTAGCCTTCGTTCGATGCCGTTGCGCATGATCGTCAGATCGACCTGGTCGCCGATCCGCAACAGCGCCAGCTGGGTCCGCAGATCGGAGCCGTTTGGCACCGGCCGGCCGTTGACGGCCACGATGACGTCGCCGACCTGTACGCCGGCGCGCTGCGCGGCGGAATTCTCCCGCACCTCGGCGACCACCGCACCGCGCCGTTGCCGGATATTCAGCGCGCGTGCCAACTCGGGTGTCAATTCCTGGATGCCGATGCCGAACACGCCGCGGTTGACGCCGCCGTATTGAACGATCTGATCCTTGATCACCCGCGCCATGTTGACCGGAATGGCGAAACCGATGCCGACGTTGCCGCCGCCGGGCGCCAGTATGGCCGTATTGATCCCAACCAGCTCACCCCGCAGGTTGACCAGGGGGCCGCCCGAGTTGCCCGGGTTGATGGAAGCGTCGGTCTGAATAAAGCTTTCGTAGCCCTCGATGCCCAGGCCGCTGCGACCCAGCGCGCTGACGATGCCCGAGGTGACCGTCTGCCGCAAGCCGAAGGGGTTGCCGATGGCCACGACGAAGTCGCCGACGCGCAGCCGGTCGGAATCGGCCAGCGGCAAGGCCTTCAGGTTTTCCGCGGGGATCCGCAGTACCGCCACGTCGGTATCGGGATCCGCACCCAGCACGGTCGCGGTCAGTACCCGCCCGTCATTCAGCGTGACGCGCACTTCGTCCGCCTTCTCGATGACGTGATTGTTGGTCAGTACGTGGCCTTGGTCGGCGTCGATAATCACCCCCGAGCCCAGGCTCTGGTTCTTGCGCCGTTCGCGTTCTTTGGGGAGATCGAAAAAGCGCCGAAAGAAGGGGTCGCTCAACAGCGGGTGCTCTTCGGTACGAATCACGCTGACCGTTGAGATGTTGACGACCGCGGGTGTCACCCGTTCCAGCATGGGGGCGAGGCTGGGCAGCGGCCCGTCGTCGACCGCCGCCGGAAGCGCAGCCCAGGCCGAAACACTCATGACGGCGGTCAGCACGAAGACCAGGAGTGATCCCGGTGTTCGGACAGCTGGAACGGGTCGGCGCATGTTGACTCCCGAGCGGGTTTCGCAATCGTTGTTCACGCGACGGTATAGCAACTCATGGCGTTGTACGGATTTCGCAACTGTCATCAGCCACTGTCGTGTCGGCACGGCCGTGTGCCACTTGCCGCAGGGTCGCTTGCGCGTTGCGAATCTAAGCCAGGGGCAGCCTAACGGCTGCCCCTGGTCGGGTTCAAGCGGCCTTGGACTCGCCTTCGATCAGCTTCTCGTCGTTGCTGTGGATCTCGATGCGACGCGCTTTCATCGCTTCGGGGATCTCGCGTACCAGCTCGATGTGCAGCAGGCCGTTCTTAAGCTCGGCGTTTTTCACCTGCACGTAATCGGCGAGTTGATAATTACGCTCGAAACTGCGCGTGGCGATGCCGTGGTGCAGATAACGGCGATCGGCGTTGTCGCCTGCCTTGGCGCCGCTGACGCGCAGCACGTTTTCCTTGACTTCGACATTGAGCTCGTGGTCCTCGAAGCCGGCCACGGCCATGGTGATGCGATACTCGTCGTCGCCGGTCACTTCGATGTCGTACGGGGGATAGCCCCCGACATCGGCGCGATGCGCGGTTTCCAACGCATTGGCGAGACGATCAAAACCGATGGCGGTGCGAAACAGGGGTGTAAAGTCGACCATTGTCATACTCTCCTTTGAAGCAATATGTGTGTCAGTGCGCTCCACCAGGGACGCGCTTTTTGCTCACGAACCTTCGATTGAAGCGTTCGTCAATCCGTAAGTGGGGACAATGTCTTTGACTTCAAGATGCGCGTAGCGCGGGTGCGGCACTCAGGACAGCCATCGTACCAAGTAGTAGATGCGCTGGCTTTCGGACGATACCGAAGGGCCGTACACGACTGCGGGGAAGACGTTGCGCTCGGCGTCGATCGCCTGCCTGGCCGCTGCCTCGGACTCCATCGGCGTCACGCAGGCCTCCGGGAAACGCTTGCGATCTTTACGCGGCGTCCTGACCAGCGCGAACCGCTCCTGCAGCGAGGTGGACTCCGGGTCGACGACGATGTGCTGAGTCACGGATGACTCCGGGTCTTGTTCGGACCGCCCAGCGTGACTTCGATGGTTCGCTCCTTGGCGTTGCCGATCCAGTTAGTGCTGCGGTAGCGCACCTCGACCGTGTCGCCGGGCAGGTGATCCATGAGCGCGACCTTGACGGCCGAAAAACTGGTCATCGGCCGGCCGGCCACCGTCAGCAGTACGTCGCCTTTTTCGATACCGGCCTTGCCTATCGCGCCGTCTTCCGACAAACCCATGATGTACAGACCGTCGGCGCCGGGTTCGAGAAATGCCCCGAGCAAGGCTGGCGGCGGCAGTTCCTGCAACGGCGACAAAACGACAAAATCCGCGGCGTCGGGGTCGGCCGTGTTTTCCAGACCGATCAGCAGGCTGGCCGTGGCCACGTCGAGGCGCCGTTTCAGCCGTCCGGGGATACCCCCGCCGTTGGTGACATGGCCGCTGCCGGCGAATATCACCATGCGTTTGTTCGGGTTCCGCTGAAGATAGTCGGTGGCGCGCTCGGCCATGGTTTCGTCCCAGGTCAGCATCACATCCAGGAAGTTTTCGAATTTCTGATTGCGATTGGGATGTGCCTCGAACGATCGCCGCAGTCGTTGCGCGTAGTCCTGGTTGCTGCGATCGTAATCCCTGGGCAGTTGCGATTTGTACTTGTCGGGCAAAGCGGCGATGCCGACATCGCCTATTTTTTGGGTGAGTTCGGCGGATGCATTGAGCGCGATCATCGGTATATTGTTGGCGCGCGCGTATTCGATGATCGGCCGGTAGAGGCGGTAATCAAAGCGCCAGCGGTCGTAGTAGCCGGTGCGCTCGAGCATTTCGACCTCTGGGATGACGCCGCTCAGATAGTCATCGAGGTGGCGCTGGAAGGGCGCCTGGAACCATTCGACGCCAATCGCAACGTCGCCGTGGCGTTGATGCAGGGCCTTCAGCACCTGCAGTTGTACCAGGTGATGATCGAAGCGTGTGTGGGTTTCACCGACGAATACTACCCGTCGGTCGTCAAGTCCGGCGACGGTCTGACTGAGCGTCGGTCGCGCGATCATCGGAATGACCGGGGGATCAAATACGGCTGGCGCCGTGTCAGAGTGAGCGGGGGCTACGGTGGCGACGGTCATTCCGGCCAGAGCAACCGCTAAGCTCAATGTTCGGCGAAAGGTGATCAAGCACGTGTCGATAAGCATATTTTTTTCTCTGAATTCGGGGCTGTTTCGAGGCGAAGCCGCCGCCCGGCGGCACAGGCCGGCGTGGCTGACGATAGGCTTCCTATGGTTCACCCTCGCGGCGGGCGCTGCAAGCGCGAAACCTGTGCTGCATCACGACCTGGAGGTGCGCCTGGATCCCGGTCGCGGCCGAATCGTGGTGGTGGATCATATTGAGTTCCCCGCAGCACATGACAAAACCATACGCTTCGTGCTGCACGCCCCGCTCGCTATCAGCGTGCAGGGCGCGCGCTTAGAAAGCTTGGATAACCCAGCGTCGAATCGGTTCCGTGAGTATGCCCTGACTGTGGCGCGGCTTCCCGCCCGGGTTACCCTGTCGTATACGCTGCACGTCGCCGCCGCCCAACGCCATGCCGGCCATGGCATGCCGGCTGCGTGGTTGTCCCCGGCGGGTGTTTTTCTCGACGGCGGGAGCCATTGGTATCCCTGGTTCAGCCCGGCGCCAATCACCTTCAAGATGCGGATATCGGCCCCCGGCGACTGGCAGATCATCAGCCAGGATAAGCGGTCGCTGGACGGCTCGGAAGTCACTTGGGAGACGGCCGTACCACAACAGGAGATCTATCTGCTGGGAGGACCTTACCGCCGCACGGCCCGGCTGCACGGTCCGGCCGAACTGGCCGTCTATCTGCTCGAGGACGATCCGCAGGTGGCCGAGCGGTACTTGCGAGTCATGGGGCAGTACCTGGATTTCTACAGCGCGCTGATCGGCGACTATCCCTACGCCCAATTTGCCGTGGTGGAGAATCAATGGCAGACGGGATACGGCATGCCTTCGTTTACCCTGTTGGGCTCGCGTGTGCTGCGCTTGCCGTTCATTCTGCACAGTTCCCTGCCGCACGAGATCTTGCACAACTGGTGGGGGAACGGGGTCTACGTCGACGCCGCCTCGGGCAACTGGTCGGAGGGACTGACCGCTTACCTCGCAGACCACCTGATCAAGGAAGCACAGGGCCAGGGGCCGGACTATCGCCGAAAGGCCCTGGAGCGCTACGCGAACTACGCCGCCGAAGGCCGGGATATTCCGCTGCGCGAGTTCCGTGCAAGGCACGACGATGCTACCCAGGCGGTGGGCTACGGCAAGACCCTGATGCTGTTTCACATGCTGCGGCGGGAAACGGGTGACGGCGCCTTCGTGGCGGGACTCAAGGCATTCTGGGAGCGCCACCGGTTCACGACGGCAGGGTTCGACGACTACCGTGAACTGATGCAGCAGATGGTTGGGAAGCCGCTTCAGGCCCTCGATACGGCTTGGCTGGACCGCGCCGGCGCGCCGGCCCTGGCGATCGAGCGGGCCGGCGTGAAGCGCACGCCCGACGGCCTGCATCAGATCGATTTGACGATCGTGCAGACCCAGTCGGGGGATCCGTACAAACTCACCTTGCCGCTCACGGTACAGCCGGCGGGCGCAAGCGCTCCGCGCCGCTTCGAGTTGGCCATCGAAAACCGCGTCACGACCTGGACGCAGCGCTTTGCCGAACGTCCGGCGCGACTCGATATCGATCCGCATTACGACGTTTTTCGACTGCTCGACCCGAATGAGCGCCCGCCGTCGCTGGGGCGGTTGTTCGGTGCGCAACGGCAACTGCTGGTAGTGCCCGGTGACGCGGCGCCGGAGTTGCAAGAATCGTGGCGGACGCTGGCGGAGGCCTGGACGCAACGCTTCGGCAACGTCGAGTGGGTCACAGACACGGACCTCGAGCGATTGCCGGACGACACCGCCGTGTGGCTACTGGGCTGGAACAACGGTTGGTTCGCCGCTGCCCAGCCACGTTGGAAAGGCGCCGGCCAGCAGTTGTCGCCGCGAGGACTGAGGGTTGGCGAGGCCGCGTTCGACGCCGGTGCCGTCGTGGTGGTGCTGGATCCCGATAACCGCCGCACGCCGCTGGGATTTATTGGCGCCCGGACCGGCGCGGAGGTGGCTGCGCTGGCGCGCAAACTGCCGCACTACGGCTCATTCGGCCGGCTGGTGTTCGCGTCGGACAGCGTCGACAATATTCGGCGCGACGCGCTACCCGTGGTAAGTTCGCCGCTGAGTCGGGTGTTTTCCGCGCCCGATCCGGGGCCGCCGGCCGACCAGTCCGCACCCCTGACGGACCTGATCGGGGTGCCGTTACGCTTCGATTGACCTTAACCCGGGATTTTCTCCAGGAAATAACAGTTGATATTGACGGCGCGCGGCCTTATAAATAACCTACTAAATCACTCAGGATTAAACCCTGGAGAGTCAAGGTCATGAGCGCCAACGCGCACACCGTCGACGACATCGTCGCCAAAGAGTACGAGCACGGATTCATCACCGATATCGAGTCAGACACCTTCCCGCCCGGACTCGATGCGTCCGTGGTGCGTGCCATATCGGCCAAAAAGAACGAACCCGAGTGGATGACCGCGCGGCGGCTCAAGGCGCTTGAGCACTGGTACGGCATGCGCGAGCCGACCTGGTCCAGCGTCGATCACCCCCCGATCGATTATCAGGGTATTTCCTACTTTTCGGCGCCGAAAACGGGCGAAGGCCCAAAATCGCTCGACGAAGTGGATCCGGAGCTGCTGCGCACCTACGAGAAGCTCGGAATCCCGCTCGAAGAACAGAAGGCGCTGGCCGGGGTGGCGGTGGATGCGGTGTTCGACAGTGTATCCGTGAAAACGACGTTTCGCGACAAACTGGCGGAAGCCGGGGTGATTTTTTGTTCCATGTCCGAAGCGGTGCACGACCACCCCGAGCTGGTGCAGAAGTACCTCGGCACGGTCGTGCCGCATACCGACAACTTCTTTGCCGCGTTGAACGCAGCGGTGTTTTCGGACGGGACCTTCGTGTACGTGCCCGCGGGCGTGCGCTGCCCCATGGAGCTCAGCACCTACTTCCGGATCAACGAGCGCAATACGGGGCAGTTCGAACGGACGCTGATCGTCGCCGAGGCGGGGAGCTATGTGTCGTACCTCGAGGGTTGTACGGCCCCGCAGCGCGACGAAAACCAACTGCACGCGGCGGTGGTCGAACTGGTGGCCCTGGAAGACGCGCAGATCAAGTATTCCACCGTACAGAACTGGTACCCTGGCGACGCGACCGGCAAGGGCGGGATCTACAACTTCGTGACCAAGCGCGGTGATTGCCGGGGCGCACGCTCCAAGATTAGCTGGACGCAGGTGGAAACCGGGTCCGCGATCACCTGGAAATACCCGAGCTGCATCTTGCGCGGCGACGACTCCGTGGGCGAGTTTTATTCGGTGGCGGTCACGCGCGGGCGGCAACAGGCGGATACCGGTACAAAGATGATCCACATCGGACGCAATACCCGGTCGACCATCGTCTCCAAAGGGATATCGGCCGCCGAAGGCCGCCAGGCATACCGGGGGCTGGTCCGAATGACCCAGCGTGCCGAGAATGCGCGCAACCACACGCAATGTGATTCGCTGCTGATCGGAGACCGCTGCGCCGCCAACACCTTCCCGTACATCGAGGTGAAGAATCCGACCGCCAAGATAGAGCACGAGGCCACGACCTCCAAGATCAGCGAAGACCAGCTGTATTACTGCCGCCAACGCGGCCTGAGCGAGGAGAATGCGGTGTCCATGATCGTGAACGGCTTCTGCAAAGAGGTGTTTCGCGAACTTCCCATGGAATTCGCGGTCGAGGCCCAGAAACTGCTGAGCGTTTCGTTGGAGGGTGCGGTCGGCTGACCGTCTCGAATGACTGATAAAGGAAATTTTAAGATGTTGCAGGTCAAGGGTTTACGGGCATCCATCGACGATCAGGAGATCCTGCACGGATTGGATCTCACCGTCAATCCGGGCGAAGTGCATGCCATCATGGGTCCGAACGGTTCGGGAAAAAGCACCTTTGCCCATGTGCTCGCGGGACGCGACGGCTACGAGGTTACCGGCGGGCAGGTTCTGTTCGAAGGCGAGGACCTGACTGAACTGACGCCCGAACAGCGCGCCCACCGCGGGATCTTCCTGGCGTTTCAGTACCCGGTGGAACTGCCGGGGGTGAACAATACCCAGTTTCTCAAAGAATCGCTCAACGCCGTCCGCAAGGCGCGCGGCGAAAAGGAGCTGGATGCCCTCGCGTTCATGAAATTGCTCAAGGCTAAGGCCGCGCAGGTGAACATGAAAGAGGAACTGCTCAAGCGCGCGGTCAACGCAGGGTTTTCCGGTGGCGAGAAGAAACGCAACGAAATCTTCCAGATGGCTATGCTCGAGCCGCGTTTGGCGGTGCTGGACGAGACCGATTCCGGGCTGGATATCGACGCACTGCGTATCGTCGCCGACGGCGTCAATTCGCTGCGCGGCCCGGAGCGCTCGATAATCGTGGTGACGCACTACCAGCGCCTGCTCGACTACATCAAACCCGATCATGTGCACGTGCTGGTGGGCGGGAAAATCGTCAAGTCCGGCGACTACACGCTGGCACTGAAACTCGAAGAACTCGGCTATAACTGGCTCGTGGAAGGGGATGCGGCATGAACGCTATCGCCGATCCGCAGGCGCACTATGCGCAGTTGCTTGAAAGCCGCCAGCGCGAAACGGCGGGACGGGAGCCTAACTGGCTGACCGAGTTGCGCACGCAGGCGCGCGACGCGTTTGTCGACCGGGGTTTTCCGGATCGGCGACACGAGGCGTGGCGGTACACGGCCCTCGGTCCCTTGTTGAAAACACCGTTCGCGGCGAGCAGCGCCGTGCACGCGCTGCAGCACAGCGATCTCGAAGAGCACCTGATCCCTGCGCTTGACGCCTGGAGACTGGTGTTGGTCAACGGGCGGGTGGTGCCGGCGCTGTCCGATGTGGACGGCCTGCCGGCGTCGGTCACCGTCGGGAGTCTGACGACGCATCTACTCGAAGGGGAAGACTGGCTGGCTACCCTCCTGAATCGCAGCGAGGAAGATGAGGAATCGATTTTCAGCGCCCTCAACCTGGCCGGTATGCAGGACGGTGCGGTCATTCGCGTCGGCGCCGGTCAGAAGCTGGCCAGGCCGATCGAGTTGTTGCACGTCGCCGTCGGCATGGACAGCGCGAGCGTCACCCAGGCGCGCCACGCGATCGTCCTGGAGCCGCGCGCGGAAGCGACCGTCATCGAACGCTACGTCGCTTTGGGCGACAGCCTGTATTTCAACAACGTCGTTACCCATGTCTCGCTAGCCGATGAGTCGCGTCTGCTCCACTACCGGCTACAGGAGGAAAGCTCGCTCGCCTTCCACCTGCAGAGCCAGTATCTGCAACAGGCCGCCGGCAGTCACTACGAAGGCGTCGGACTGGCCCTGGGTGGCGCTTGGTCACGCACCGACACCAACGTCGATCTCCGCGGCGAACGCGCGCAGTGTCACCTCAAGGGTCTGTACATCGTCGGCGACGGGCAACTGGTCGACAACCACCTGGATGTGAGGCACAACGTCCCGGCCTGCGCGAGCACGGAGGATTTCCGCGGCGTGCTGAACGGGAGCGGCCGGGGCGTATTCGACGGTCGCATCCTGGTGGCGCGGGATGCGCAAAAGACCGACGCCCACCTGACCAACAAAAATCTGCTGCTGTCGCGCTCGGCCGAAGTGGATACCAAACCGCAGTTGGAAATCTACGCCGATGACGTGGCGTGCAGCCACGGCACCACGGTCGGTCAGATCGAGGCGGATACCCTGTTTTATCTGCGCTCGCGCGGCATTCCGGAAGGACAGGCGCAGCGAATGATCTGCCTGGGCTTTTCCCGCGCCGTGTTCGAGGACTGCCCGGTCGCGCCATTGGCCGATTATCTGGAACACCGCGTCGCCCGGCGCCTGGCGTTCGAGGTCGCATGAAATGTTCGGTCTGTTCGAAAAAACCGCGCGTGGATCGACGATGACAGCGTCGGACGCAAACCCGTCGCTGGATATTGCGCCGGAATTCGTCGCGGCCTTCAAAACGGTCTACGACCCGGAAATCCCGGTGGATATCTACGAACTGGGCCTGATCTACGACGTTCGGAAAGACGCCTCCGACAAAGTCTGGGTGAAGATGACGCTGACCGCGCCCGCCTGCCCGGTGGCGGGCACGCTGGTGCACACCGTCGAGGCCGCGTTACGGCAGGTGGAAGGGGTCAGCGATGTCGAAGTGGAATTGGTCTGGGATCCGCCGTGGAGCAAGGACCGGATGAGTGAAGAGGCGCGTGTGACGCTCAATATGTTCGATTGACAGCGTCGATCAGCCGTAGGAGTTGAGCTCCCTCGGCAATTGGAATGGTGGTTTTTTCCCATGAGGCGAAACCATTCCATTACCCCGGGATATACGCCGTCTGCGGGTTTTTTCAGACGGCCTGCGCCGAGTGCGCCTGGTATTTCATCATCTCGACAATGGCATAGATGCCGAAATGCCGGGTGGGGCTGAGGTGCTCTTCGAGCTTGAGTCCCTTGAACAACGCGTCAACGTCGGTGGCGACGACCTCCTGCGGTGTCTTGTGTGACAACAACTCGACCAGGATCGCCACCACGCCCTTGATGGTGGCGGTGTCGCAATCACCGTGGTAAACGAGCTTGCCGGGATCATCGGGGTCCTCGATCGATGCGATGTGCACCGTACTCATGCAGCCCTTGACGCGATTCTCCTCGGTCTTCAGCGCGGCTGGCATGGGAGTGAGATGCTCGCCCAGTTCGACCAGGTAGGCGTAACGCGCGTCCCAGTCACCGAGCAGTTCGAAGGCGTCGATGTAATCGGCGATTTCCGTCATCAGGTGGGTTATATGCTGAAGGACTCGCCGCAGCCGCACATGTCCTTGACGTTCGGGTTCCGGAACTCGAACCCCTGGTTGAGGACGTTGCTGCGAACGAAATCGACTTCCATGCCGTCGATATTGGGCAGGTGCGCCTGGTTGACCACCACCTTCACGCCGAAACTCTCGAACACCTGGTCCCCGGCGTCGAGTTCGTCGGCGTAATCGACCACGTAGGCAAAGCCGGTACAGCCGCTCTTTTTTGTACTGAGTCGCAAACCGATGCCCTGACCCCGTTTCTCCAGCATGGATTGGACGTGCTGTGCCGCCGATTCTGTTAGGGTAATTGTCATTGCCGATGCTCCTGCGTATCGATCCCGTTTAAACTCCATACTTTGCGCTGATCGCGGTGTTTTTCAACCCAGTCAATGCGCGGGATCTACCATTATTACTGACCGCTATTAGTATGAGAAACGAATCACAGTCTGCACCGTCTGTCACGCGACCGGCCAGCTACGCCTGCACCATCCTGGCGCTGGCTGCTTGCGGCGTACTGCCCGCCTCGGCTGAGCGGAGCGGCATCGGGTTGTACATGGATCAGGACATGTTTGTTCCGACCAAGAGTACCGACCGGGACTACACCATGGGCATCGGCGTGGAGTTCTTTGCCGACGAGGGCCCACTGTATCAACTGGATGGACTCGTGCGGAGGTTTGGCCGGCTGTTCAACTTTCCAGAAAACCGCACCAAGATCTACCGCAGCTATCTGCTCGGCTCGGTCACCTATACCCCGGAAGACCTCACCCGCACCGACCCGATCTTCGACGACCGCCCCTATGCCTCCATCGTCTATCTCGCCAACAAACGCATCGCAGCGGAAGGCGATCAGGCCGTGGGGGCGGAGTTTCTGGTGGGTCTGCTAGGGACCAATATCGCACACACCGTGCAGGCGCAAATCCACCAATGGTGGCGCGACGCGACCGGCGAAATCGAGCCGGTCGATCCGCAGGGATGGAACAACCAGATCTCGGACGGCGGCGAGTTGACGGCGAGGTTCCGCTTCGTAAACTCGACCCTGTTGGATGTCTTGCCGCGCTCGCGGTACTGGGACCTTGCGTCGACCTGGGACGTCAGCCTGGGTTATCAGACCAACGCCAGTGTCGGGCTCTCCGCGCGGGCGGGCTGGCTCGGTTCGCCGTTCTGGAGCATTCCGTTCGACCCGATCAACCGCGGCAATTTCCTGCCTGCCGCCCGCGGTAATGAATTGTATCTGTGGGCGGCGGCGCGCGGCCGGGCAATCGGCTATGACGCGTTGCTGCAGGGGCAGTTTCGTGACAGCGTCTTTACTCTGGGCGGCAGCGACATAGAGCGTCTGGTGTGGGAGGGCGCACTGGGTGTGACGGGGTCCTGGGAGGGATTGCAGCTGACCTTGGCCTTGAACGGCAAATCGGCCGAGACAAAGCTGACGGGTGCCCAGGACGAACACTACTGGGGCGGTCTGTACCTGAACTACCGGTTTTGATTTCGGTATCGATTAACGTGTTCAGGGCGAGGCAATAACGGGCCATGATACCAAACGACGCGACAATCCGGCCCTGATGACCGCCGGCGTATGCGTCTATCTGGGAGATGATCTTGCCCGCTACGCTTTCGGGCACGACCACCCGTTCGGCCCCGATCGCCTGACGGCTTTCCGGACCGAATTCGAGCGCCGAGGAACGGAGCGTTCCGTCGCGAAGATTACCCCCGTCAAGGCGACGCTGGACGACCTGCGTGCTTTCCACACCGCCGATTACCTCGAGCTGCTGAGCGCCCAATCCGCGCGCGGCGAGGGTTTTCTCGACTACGGCGATACGCCCGCTTTCGAAGGCATACTGGAGGCCTCGCTGACGGTCGCCGGCAGCGTGCTGGATGGCGTCAGGCGCCTCATGGACGGCCGTTGCCGCCGCGTGTTCGTCCCGATTGCCGGCCTGCACCACGCACGGCGCGACGCCGCTGCTGGATTCTGCGCGGTCAACGATTGCGGTATCGCCATCGAAACGCTCAAGCGCGACTACGGCCTGACCCGCATCGCTTATGTCGATGTCGACGCCCACCACGGCGACGGTGTGTTCTATGCGTTCGAGGGCGATGAACGGGTCATAGTGGTCGATTTCCACGAAGACGGTGATTATCTGTACCCGGGCACCGGCCGGGCGCACGAAACGGGTCGCGGCGCAGCCAAGGGCCTTAAACTCAACATCCCCTTACCACCCGGCGCTGACGATACGCTGTTTTTCGAACTCTGGCCGAGTGCGGCAGCGTTTCTCACGCGCCTCGAGCCGGAGTTCATTGTATTTCAATCCGGCGCGGACAGTCTGCAAGGTGACCCCATCACCCATCTGCGCTTGTCTTCTGCGGCGCACGCACGGGTAGCTACCGACCTGTGTCGAATTGCCGATCAGACAGCGCAAGGCCGCGTCCTGGCGCTAGGCGGCGGGGGTTACAACCGAGCGAATCTGGCCACGGCCTGGAATGATGTGGTCCAGTCCTTCGTCGATGCCACGCCAGACACACGGTGCGACTAGTTCCAGCGGAACAAGACCGCGGATATACCCAAAAGCAGCCCCGTCAACGCCAGCAGGATACCGAGTTGGGGCAACACGTCGATAAAGCCGGCCCCGTCGAGCATGATGTGCCGCGCGGCATCGACCAGATGGGTGAGCGGCAGTATGTTGGCAATCGCTCGCGCGGCCGGATTGACGCCTTCCAGGGAAAACCACACGCCGGACAGAATGAGTTGCGGCCACGACATCAGGTTGAGCAGACCGTCAGCGAGTTCTTCGGTACGCAGGCGCGTCGCGACCAGCAGGCCCACGGCGGTCAGGCAGGAAGCGCCGACTAGAAAGGTCAGGAACAGGAGCAGGTGCGAGCCGTTCATGGTGACGTCGATGAGGAATCGGGCCGCTACGTAAACCAGTACCGTCACGCTCATCACCACCAGCAGCCGGGTAGCCACCTGGGCGGCCAGAAACTCGAAGGCGGTCAGCGGGGTGGCGTGCAGGCGCCGCAACACGCCGTTCTTGCGGTAGCGCACCACGACCCAGCCGACGCCCCATAGGCAGGAGAACATCACGTTCATGGCGAGCACGCCGGGGAGCAACCAGTCGGCGTAGCTGATGGCGCGCCCGGCGACGGATTCACGCACGGGAGCGGCAGGATCCGGTGTGGCGAAACTGCCCAGCAACAACTGCTCGACAACGGCGCCTTGCGGCGAGTCGCTATTCACCCAGTATCTCGGCGCGCCGGTGAGATCCAGCAGCAGGTCGTACTGGTGGCGGCGCAGCTTTTCCAGCGCCGCGGGCAGGTCGTCGGCTGCAACGACGCGGATCTGGGGTATTTGCAGAAACGGCAACGCGGCGCGCTCACCGTGGACACCCACTTTGAACAGCGCATCGGGTTCGTCGGAGAATACGAAGGCGAACCCGGCGATGAGAAACAGCGGCATCAGGATGTTCCAGGTCAATGACGCCTTGTCGCGATAAAACTCCGGCAGGCGGGCGCGAAATACGGCAGCGAAACGACGCCACATCGTCATCCCCTCAATGCGTGTCCGGTGAGTTTGAGAAACAGATCTTCCAGGGTCGGCGATTCGATTCTCAATCCGTGCAGGGGAGCGCCCGCGCTATCCAACTGCGCCAGGGTCGAGGTCACGTCGTCGGTGAAGATCTCGATTTCGCCGTGACCTGAGGGCTGCGCGCCGGGTATCCGTCCGACATCGGCCAGTGCCTGGCGCGGCAGCCGAATGACCGAGGTGGGAAAGTGTTCGCCGAGCAGCTGCTTCGGCGGCCCTTCGGCAATGATGCAGCCGTCGTCCATGATCGCGATCTGATCGCACAGTCGTTGCGCTTCTTCCATGTAGTGGGTCGTCAGGATGATCGTCTTGCCGTCGGCGCGAATCGATTCGATCAAGCGCCAGAAATTGCGCCGCGATTGCGGGTCGAGGCCGGTCGTGGGCTCATCCAGAAAGAGCAGGGTCGGATCGTTGAC
The DNA here is from genome assembly GCA_965368585.1 of uncultured Chromatiales bacterium. GTDB lineage: Bacteria > Pseudomonadota > Gammaproteobacteria > Chromatiales > Chromatiaceae > JARRQB01. Next base: position 17,391 of record CBDUNM010000070.1, read on the forward strand.
TAGGGCAATAGCCAGCAGCAGGCGCTGGCGCTGCCCGCCGGACAGCTTGCGGGTGTCGCGATCGACAAAGGTACCGAGTTCGCATCTTTCCACCAGGGTCTCGAGCGCCACGTGTTTGTCGTACAGCGCGGCGAACAGTTGCAGCGATTCCCTGACGGTCAGGAAATCCTGCAGCGAGGTGCTCTGGAATTGAATGCCGATTTCCTGTTTGAAGCGGTGATCCCTGGGCGCGCCGCGAAAGTGTATCTCGCCGCCGCTCGGGCTGATGATGCCTTCGAGCATCTCCAGCGTGGTGGTCTTGCCGGCACCGTTCGGGCCGAGCAGGCCGAAGCACTGGCCCCGGTCGACGCGGAAACCGATGCCCCGCACGGCCTCGACGTCGGCGTATGATTTTGACAGGTTGTTGACGCTGACCAGGGAAGACATGACGCGGACCGACGACTCGTTGCGGGTAAGCACGGCAAGATAGTCTATACGCACCGGCGCAAACAGGGGGAATCAAGCGCCTTGCAGCAGGATCGCGATCGCCTCCCTGACGTAGGGATAGATGGCGGGTGAGTGACTGGCGCGCGGCCCTGCCACGTTGAGACGTTCGATCGCGTTCGATTCGATGAACGCCCGTAACCCCTCCGCGGCCCTGCCGGTGGTGAGTTCCGCAGTGTCGATCAACAGATAGGGTCGGCGCAGTTCCAGACAGTACTTCAGGGTCAGTTCCGTTCCGCCGCTGGGTGTGCGTATACAGAACAGCACTGTGCCGTCGCTGTCGCGTACGTTGGCATGGGTGCGCCGGGCGTAGCCCGCACCGGCCAATTCCACCAGCGGATATTGTTCGGGGACGGTGCCGTCTTCTGCCAAACGGCCCTCGGGACACCAGCCGCCACAGGGTGTATCGGCCGCCAGCGCGGCGTCGAGGGCGGCGCGGTCCGCGCCGGTCTGGCCGCCCGACACAATGGTCAGGGGTCTGTCTGCCATTCCCGCCACCCCGACAACAATGGAAAATACAACCCCAGGCGCAGCGGCCGGTGCTCGATTTGCCGCAGCAGGTTCGCGTAGGACTCGAGTTGTCGGCGGTAACGCTCGACTTCCCGGTCGAGGAACCGGTCGACATCGCTTCCCTGGTGATCGCTGGTCTTGTAGTCGATGATCCAGCGCACGCCGTCGTCGTCGACGAAGGTACGGTCGAGGATGTAGTGCTCGATGCCGTCCGCGCCCGCGCGGGACAAGGCGTATTCGACCCGATGTTCCCGGTGTGCGCCCAGAATCCAGCGGCCGCGCGGGTCGGCGAGGGTGTGGCGCAGCGCAGCCCGACACCGCTCCGCGGCCGCGTCGAGCTCGCTGTCGACGACGCCCAGATTGGCAAGGCCGGTGCGGTAGGCGCGGACCGAGCCGTCGATCCGCGCTTCGTCCCAGTGCTCCAGGCCCTCTTGGACAATACGCTCCAGGCAGCGATGCACCAGGGTGCCGACGTGCCGGGCGGTTTGACCGGCCCAGTCGAACGGAATCCGGTCGACCGCGTTCGCTGCCTCGGTCGGCTCGAGCGTGGGTGGCGGCGGGACCGGTGCGGGGCACGGCGGCAGCCAGTCCGCGGGCAACCGTTGCAGGCGGTTGGGGTCGCTCTCCGCCATCGCCGCCACGGGCGTTTCGCCCCCGGTGTTGACGGCAAATTCGTCCTTTACGGCCGGCCACAGACTATCCAAGAGTGAATTCCGCAACGGTTGAAATTCGCCGCTCACCGGATCTTGTTTGGCGTGCCCGAGCAAATGCAGGCGCCGTTTCGCGCGCGTCGCGGCGACATACAGCAGGCGTCCGTTTTCCAGTCTGGATTTGGCCTTGTCGAGCCGCCGCAGGTAGTTGTAAATCGGTTCGCCGGTGTCAAGCGGCGACTTGATTGGCGCCAGCAGCAGGTCCAGGTCGTCGCTGTCCGGATCGGGGAGTTCCATCCATTCCAACAGGGGTGAATCGTCGGCGCGCGGCGCCTTGCCAAGCCCGGGTAGGATGACGGTATCGAATTCCAACCCTTTCGCCTTGTGCATGGTCATCAACTGGACGTGTTCGGGCGCCGTCGTATCAGCCGGCGCGTAGAGGCGCTGCAGCGCCTGGTCGAGGACCGCGAAGTCAGGGAGGTCGCCGGCCAAGCTCAGGTGCTCGACGAGATCGAAGTAGGCGCCGGCCGCGGCGCCGTCGGCCGCGTTGCGCAGTACGGCCTCGCCACCCAAACCACGCCACACGCTCTCCAGCCATTGGCGCAGCGGCAGCCGGCGCCTCTGGGTCAGCGCGAGCGCGAGCGTCTCGGTGACGCGTCGCACCCGTAGGCGACCGGCGTTACTCGCTTGCCGGTCTGTCGCGGGATCCCGCAGGCGGTTCCAGATCGTATCATCACCACCTTCGCCGGCGACCACGAGCAGATCGTTCAGGGTCAGACCGCACCAGGGCGCGCGCAGGATACTCAGCCATGCGAGGCGGTCGGCGGGATGCAGCAGGGCGCGGGTCAGCGAGCGCAGGTCCTGCACCACCGGGTGCGATCCCAGCGGCTCCAGATCCAGCGCTTGGAAATCGACTCCGGCGTGTCGCAACGCCGCGGCAATCGGCAGCAGATGCGATCGACTGCGCCCGAGGACGACCGTGGTGCCGTGGGGATGATGCTGTCGGGACTGGCGCACCAGATCGCACACCAACCGGGCTTCGGCGAGGTCGTCGCGTTCGGCATAGCCGTGCAGCGTGACCGCCGGCCGGTCCGCCGCGCCGCGGGCGGCCACCGACGCACTGTACGGCACCGCGCCGACCGAGGCGTTCGGTTGTCGCGGGAGCACCTTGGGAAAGGTTGCATTGACCCACTCGACGATGCCGGCGTCGGAGCGGAAATTCGCCGCCAGCTGCAAGGGGTGCAGCGCGATACCGCCGATGCCCGCCTCCCGCGCCCGCAGATACAGACCGACTTCCGCCTCGCGAAAACCGTAGATGGACTGCATGGGGTCGCCCACCACGAACAGGGTCCGGCCATCGTCTCGCTGCCAGCCCGCGGTGAGCGCTTCGAGCAACTGGTACTGACCGCTGGAGGTATCCTGAAACTCGTCGGCCAGCACGTGCTTGATCCGGTAGTCGAGCGCCAGCGCGAGATCGGTCGGGGTGTCGCGGCTGCCCAGGGCCTGCAACGCGCGCAGATGGACTTCGGTGAAATCGACCTCGGCCTGTTCCTGGAAAACGACCTGTAGTTCGACCGCCGCACGGATCAGGATCTCGCGCAGCGCGCCCAGCAGTTCCCAGGCCTGGCCGGTCATGCGGTGCGGCGGCAGGTGCCTGGCTTCGGCGAGCGCCGCCACGAATTCCGGCTGGTGACTCAACTGCTCAATCAGGGCCGCGAACCGTTGTTTTGCTTCCTGCAAACCGGCCTTGCGCGCCGGGTCCCGCTCGCTCGACGGCGGCGGAAAGCCCAGCGAGGCATTGACCGTCTTGCGCAGCGACGGCGGGTCGTTCTTGGTAAGCACCAGGGTGGCCAGGGCGCACCATGCGTCCAGGTCGTCGACCTCCGGGCCGGGCAGGGCCGCCTGCGCGGCGAATGCCGTGAACGGATGGTCGGCCCCGTCGAGGTGCTGCGCGGCATAGTGTGCCAGCGCCGTCAGCTCCGGGACCAGTTCTCCGGGGCACAGTGCGCACAAGGTCCGCAAGTGCCGCTGCATCGCGTGCCGCAGACCCCGTTCGAGATCCTGACGCGAGTTCGGCGAAACGAGGTGGCGCAACCATTGTTCGCGGCGTCCCAGGAGTCCGGTCAACAGCGCGGCGAGTTTCGCCTGATCGTTGTCGAGATGCCGGAGCACGATGCTCAGCGGCTGTTGCAGATCGTGTTCGAGCGCCTCCAGGGTCCGTTGCGCCGCTGCCGCGTAGAGTTCGCTCGGGTCCTCCCGCGTGGCGGGGCTGGCGCCCAGTTCGGACAACAAGGGCAGCTGCCGGGTCAACGCGGCGCACAGGCTGTCGATGGTCTGGATGCGCAGCCGCGCCGGCGTCTCGGTCAGACCCCAATGCTGCTGCCGGGCCCTGGTCAGTGCCGCGACCGCCAGATCCCAGGTCCGGGCGTGGTGCTCGACTTCGGGGCGCGGGCGCTCGGCGGCGGCGAGTGCCTGAAGGATTCGATCGCGCATCTCCGCGGCCGCCTTGCGGGTGAAGGTGATGGCCAGGATCTCTTCCGGATAATCCACGGTGCTCAACAGGCGCAGATAACGTTGCGTGATGAGTTCGGTCTTACCCGATCCGGCGGGCGCCTGCACGATAAAGGAGGCGGCCGGGTCCAGCGCCGTCAGTCGGGCCTGCCGATCGCTAGGCGTTGCGGGCAAATTACTCATCGTCGCGGTCGGTCTGAACATGATCGTACAGGCGACACAGCGCGGCGTAGGGACAGAGCCGGCAGGCTTGCGCCGAGGGTGTTGCCTCGGCCCGGCCCGCGCGCACCTCGCCTGCCAGCGCGCCGAGCGCGGAGCGCCAGTGCTGCTGCAGATTGGACCAGTCCGCGATGTCCTGGGTACCCGGAAAGGCCGCCACGCCGGGCAGAATGTCGGCGTCGCGCGTCAACCCCGTGAAACCGCAGCCTTCGGTGCGCAGACGCGCCAGCACGCCGGCCGCGACGGCGTCTTCGCTGGCAATGCAGTACAGCGGCACCTGCGGTTGGACGATCCGCGGATCGGTCCAGTCGCTCACCTGGGTCTTCTTGGCGGTCTTGTAGTCGATGACCACCACGGTACCGTCGTCGAGCGTGTCGATACGATCGGCGCGTACCCGCAAGTGCAGGCCTTGGAGATCGATCGCCGCATCGGCCTCGAGGCGCGCGACACTGAACGGCGCGCGCCCGCCTTCGACGTCCAGCCAGGACATCAGCAGCGTGCTCAGGCGTTCGCGTTCCAGCGCGACATACTGGGTTGTGTAGAGATCCGGGCGGTCCGCTTGCGCCTCGGCGAGCGCCGTATCGATCGCGCTGCCGACCGCGATGTCCCGGTCCGCGTGCGACAGCGCCAGCAGGGTTGCCTGATTCTCGAGTCCGCGCCACAGCAGTTCCAGGGCGCGATGCACGGTGGCGCCGACGTGACGGCCGTCGGGGACAGTTTGCGGTTCGCTCAACGGCAGGGCGCGCAGCCGGTAGGCGGCGACCGCGCTGAACGGACAGCTGGCCTGGGCTGCCAGCAATTGTGTTCCTCCCCGTAATGTCGCCGGCGGTGCAGCAAGGTCCGTGTCGATCCAGGTTTCCAGGGGCGCGCCTGGCATGGACAACGCGTCGGCAGGCATTGGGAGCAGATCCAACTGCGCCGCGCCTAACTCGGGCACCGCCGCGATCAGGGGGCTGGCGCGCAGTTCCCGATCGCCTTCCTTGAGCGGATAGCTGAAAATCGCCTCGGGCGCCGTGCGGCGCAGTCTTTCGGTCAGGCGTTGCGCAAACAGCCATTCGCGCTCGGCGCTCGCATGCGGCAGCCCAAGGCGGCGCTGCAGATGCGGCGGCAGCAGTGGATGCGGAGCGGCCGGCGGCGGCCAGACGGTGTCGTCGAGGCCCATCACCCAGAGGTGGTCGCAACGCGTGCCCGCGGCTTCGAGAACGCCCAGTACCTGGATGGGGGCGTGGCGGCTCTCGGGTTGGAATACGACCTGCGTGCTCATGCGCCGCAGCAGGCTTACCGCCGCGGAATAGCCGATCCGGCCGGAGACCGAATCCAGCTTGACCAACTCGCTATACAATTCGCGGAAGCGCGTCACGGTCTGGAACTCGTCGCTGTCCAGCTGGCGTTCGCCGGGCCAGCCCAGGGCGCCGAGCAGGCGGTCCAGATCATTGGCCCACGCGGACGGCAGCGCCTTGCGGGGAAAGCCGCGGACCAGCGTGCGGGCGCTCTTCAGCGCGGCCTCGGTGTGCGGGATGTGCGGGACGGTGCGCGCCAGCGCCTGCAGCAGCCGTCCGATGGACAACCGGGCGCGACCCTGGTCACGCAGTCGCGCATCCAGGTCGGCGCGACCGGTCCATTCGAGCGCCGCGCCGGCGAAAAACGGCGAGCACAGGAAGCGACCGACGGCGTGCAGCGGTTGCTCACCCTCCAGCAGCCGCAGCGCCAGCAACGCGTCGTGGACCACGGGATACGAAGCCAACGGTTCGCCCAACGAGAACTCGAACAGCGGTTGTCGGGGGCGGGGACCGGGCACGCCGGTTTCCGGATGCAGAATGGCCTTGAACCACCGGTCGATCGCGGCGCGGCGTTTGCCCAGGTCGGGTACGACGATATTGATCCGGGTATGCGGTGCGGCGCGCAAACGTGACCAGGCCCAACGTGCGCAGATCGCGATTTCCTGATCGCGGTCGACCGCTGCATACCGGTGCGCCTGCTGCGCCGCCGCGGCATCGGCGAGTACGCTGATACCGGTACCGGCGTCGGCGAGCGCCGCCAGCAGCGCTGCCTGGGCGGTCGTCAGCTGGTCGAATCCCGCCAGAATCAGGCGCGGCGGCGGGTTCAGGTCGCGCGCCGCGATCGCAGCGATGGCGAC
>CBDUNM010000071.1:0-23793 GCA_965368585.1 uncultured Chromatiales bacterium
CTCGGTGACCGGATCGAAGGTCGCGTTGTGCGCCGTCAGCCAGTCGCTGGGAACCGTCGCAGCCAACGCGAGGTTGCGACGCCAGGGACGATCGGGTTTGAGGTCCGCATGAGCCGGATCGGGACCTTCGCCGTAGTTTTGCAGCGCGTAGGTGAGCGACCGCAACAGCGGTATTGCCCTGCCCGGCCCGAGAAGTCGGATAAGGCGGTGGCAGTTGGTGGCGGTTATCGCCTTGTGGCCGATGTGACGGAAGTCACGGGCGGCGTAGCGGAACAGCAGATCGAATACGCGCTCGGCAGGCAGCGTCTGCAGCACACCGAGGAGCGCTGCATCCGCGGCCTCGGCGTCCCATCGCTCCATCGCATCGACAAAGGCCGACTGAGCCGCGCACAGTCCGGCGTAGCTAATCTTCGGCACCGGACCCATGGTCCAGCCAGTTTGCACGTCGTCCTGCGCCTGGGCCGCCTTGAACAGGTCCGCCGCCCACAACACCGGCAGCCAGCGGTCTTCGGTCCTGCCGTTCACGGTGGTGAGGTGAACGGATTGCATGACCATAAATGCGTGGTACTTGAACCCCACCACCGGATACGGTGACACCTCGCGAGCGGCGGCCTCTGCGACCGCGCCCAGCAGTTCCGGATAGGCGAGGCCGTTACGGATACGCTCGGTCAACGCCTCCAGCAGGCGTGCCCTCGGCACATCCCGAATCAATCCAACGAGTTTCGGGTCGACGGGACCCTCGCCCGCATCGAGCGCCGCAGCGCCAACGCGTCCTAAACGATTCGCGGCGGCGCCTAGCACCGCCAGCGACAAGCCTCCAACAAAGTGTCGCCGAGTGACCATCGCAGATCTCCCCTCAAGTGTTCCTCCAGAGTTGGACTGCGCCCACTCAAAAACGTCTCTTCGACGAACCGCCCGGAAACGGTCGGCGAAGCACCGTCGGCCTCAGTCCGGCTGGGGGACCGGATGATCGATGCGAGCTTTCCTTGGCTTGTAACGGATTGATTATAAACAAGTATAACAGCGCGAGTGGAGCGAGTAGCTACCAGCGGGGAAACACCTGGCGAAACGGCAGGATCGACCCGACAATTTGAACAAATTCCCCTCCATATCTGCGGCTTATCTCGGTCTGAACACGAAGTCCGGGTCGTCGCAAAAACATCGAACCCTATCCCGCGTTGAAACGACGTGGATCGTCGGGCCGACGACTGCGCCGGGTATAAGCCCGACGCCGGCGTAGACCGGTTGCGCAGCAACGTGTAGACGACCTCACAAGGGCACCGAATTACTATTCACTACATACTGCTAGACCCCTACGACTTACGGTTGGGCGCGGACGGCGCGAGTGTGCTAATCTACACTATATGTTTATTTCAATACGGATTAGCACTTATGCGACCGCATCCCGGAGTTCGTAAAACGACTGCGCAGGCGCCTGCCGGCGGAACGGCGGGCGATCTTGGCGCGGCTGGGCTCAAAGCCTTTTTCTCGATTGCGACAGAATGGAATTTGTCCAACGAACAAATGATGGGATTGCTGGGCAATCCCAGCCGATCGCGTTTCTACGCCATGAAGCGCGGGGATGCGGTCAATCTCTCGGACGACGAGTTGGACCGCCTGTCCTACGTGGCGAACATCTATGCCGCGCTCAATATCTTATACAAACCGCACAACGTCCTGCTGTGGTTGCGCAATGCACGCAGCGCGGATTCTCCCTGGCGGGGGCGCAGTCCCCTGCTGCATATCACGTCCGGAAAAATGGAATCGTTGATCGACGTATCGCGTTACTTGAACGGATTGCGGGGCGCGAATTGAAGTTCAACCTGCCGCCCCTGCGGCGGATTCGCTGGCAAAGCCAACACCGAATTATTGCGTCCAAATACCCGCCGGTGGATCTCTTCGAACGCCTCGGCCTGACTCCCCATGAACTGCAGGCGCTGTATGCGCTGCAGGCGCGAACCAATCCGCGACTCCGCGAGACTGCGGGCGACCTGTCGCAGGTGCGCCCGGATGACGTGGTAACCGGGCCCGGCGCATCGGTCGTCATGGCGGCGTTCACCCACATCGGGTTTTCGAGTCGTTACTCGGACGGCAGCTACGGCGTGTACTACGCAGCGCGCAGATTGGAAACGGCCATCCGCGAAACCGTATTTCACCGCGAACGCGACGCGCTGGACGCGAAACTGGAGCCCGAATCGTTCGATATGCGGGTCTACAAGGGCACGGTCAAAAAACCCATGTACGACATACGCGACAAGTCGTATGCGCCGCTGCATCGAGCCGACCTGGGCGTTTACCGCGAAACACAGGCCTTCGCCGCCGAACTAAGGCGCGCCGACATCGATGCGTGGGGAATGGTCTACCCGAGCGCCCGACACGTCGGCGGCGACTGTTTGGCGGTATTTCGACCGCCGGGGTTGTCGTTACCCAAGCAGTGCCAACACCTGGCGTACGAATGGAACGGCAGCAAGATCGTCGCCGTATCGGAAAAAAGCGCACCCATCCTGCTGTTTTGATTCGGCGGAAGCGCGGGCGCGACAACTAGGCTTCACCGCCTGAGATAGTCTCGCCCGATCGTCATATCAACCTGCATAGCTCACCAGGATTTGTCATTTTGGGGCAAGTCGGGAAAGGAGGTTGGTATGAAACAAGTCGTTCAGATTTCACAAATTCCTCGCCTGTTGCAGTCCGCCTGATGAGATAGACAGGCTATATATGTAATCAAAACAAGGTTATGTATATATTTTGTACATATATTACAGCCTTTATCTTTATTCATTTCTGCTAAACATCGGGGGGATGGATTCATAATTTGCTAGGCACCGAGTTTTTGTCTTGCTTTGTGAATTCGGAACGGTCCGGGTTTCCGGCACGACCGGGGCCTGATATTTCCGGTCCAGCTCGCACAGCGTGGAGTCGACCCATGGGCAAGCGCAGCCCTGACAATTTGCTGATAGTACTCGGCGACCAGCTCGACGAAGGAGCTGCGTCACTCGCCGAACTCAATCCGCGCACCGACGTAGTCTGGATGGCGGAAGCCTCCGCTGAAGCGGAGTACGTCTGGAGCCACAAGTCGCGCATCGTGTTGTTTCTGTCGGCTATGCGGCATTTCCGCAACCGGCTGCGCGAACTCGGTTTTCAAGTGCGCTACCACGCGCTGGGCGACAGCCTCGCCGCGTCCTTTGGTGAAATTCTGCTCAGGGACCTGCGGATCTTGACTCCCAAAAGGGGACTGCTCGTGCGACCCGGCGAGTTTCGGCTGGTCGAGGAATTGCGTACTGCCTGCAGGCGGTCGCGCCTCGACCTGGAGATTCGGGAGGATGGGCATTTCATGTGCAGTCTGGAGGAATTCGCCGACTGGACCGAGGCGCGTAAGACGCTGCGGCTGGAGCACTTTTACCGGCACATGCGCAAGCGCGCTGACGTGATGCTGGACAACGGCGTTCCGGCCGGTCGCAAATGGAATCACGACGCGAGCAATAGACGCTCACTCGGCCGCAACGGGCCGGGTCTCGTGCCGCAGCCAACGGCGTTCGACCCCGACGACATCACCCGCGAAGCGATACGCCGGGTCGAACAACGATTCCCTCAGCATCCTGGGAGCCTGGTCAATTTCGACTGGCCGGTGACACGGAAGCAGGCCATCGCGGCACTGGACGACTTTATCGCGCATCGCCTGCCGACCTTTGGGCCGTGGCAAGACGCTATGTGGACCAGCCAACCTTATCTGCATCACGCGCGCCTGTCCGCCGCGCTAAATCTCAAACTGCTCGACCCGCGCGAGGTCATCGGACGCGTTGAGACGGCCTACCGAAACGGCACGGTCGACGTCGCGTCGGCGGAGGGGTTTATTCGGCAGGTTCTCGGCTGGCGGGAATACGTTCGGGGTATTTACTGGCGCAACATGCCCGGTTATCTGCGGTTGAACAGTCTCGACGCTCATCAGCCGCTGCCAGCCTTCTACTGGAGCGGCGATACCGATATGGCGTGCCTGCACGCCTGCATCAATCAGACGATGGAGTACGGCTACGCGCACCACATCCAACGTCTGATGGTCACCGGATTGTTCGCTCTGCTGCTCGGTGTAAAGCCGAAACAGGTTCACGCGTGGTACCTGTCGGTCTATGTCGACGCTGTCGAGTGGGTGGAACTGCCCAACACGCTGGGCATGTCGCAGTTTGCCGACGGCGGCATCCTCACCTCAAAACCCTACGTGGCGAGCGGCAACCATATCAAGCGGATGAGCAACTACTGTCTACACTGCCGTTACAATCCGAAGCAGCCGGTGGGCGAGGACGCCTGCCCGTTTACCGCGCTTTACTGGGATTTTCTCATCCGCCACCGGGAACGGTTCACCAACCATCCACGGGCCGGTGTGCAATGGCGGCACCTATGGCGTGTCGACGAGGACCGCCGTCACGAAATCCGCATCTCTGCGGAAACGCTGCGCAACCGCCTTGCAAGCAAATCGAAGATCGCGTGAACGAAAGGCACTGGGAAGAAGACCTTTGCGATACAGGCCCGCGAGTCATCACCCCGCACGCCGGGCGGACGTTCCGTCGACGGACTACAATTACGGTTATCCAACATTCATTCGGTCGAGCCTGCTAACTGTGAGCGCAGGTCCCGGCCGCCAGGAGCGCACATGCAATACCGAACTGCAACTTGGGGCTGGTTGGTGAAGTTATTCTTCATTTCGGCGCTCGTGACCACCGGCACTTACGCGGTCGCCGCCCCGTCGTTGCACGTCAAGCTCAACGCGTCGCAAGCGCTCACGCCATCGCCGTCACTGACGCCATTCGACGTGGTGCGGATTCAGGTGGATGCGCTGCGGCAGAACAGTCCTTCTGACGAAGGAATCATTCTGACCTACCAATTCGCATCACCCCGAAATAAGCGCGTCACCGGACCTCTGCAACGTTTCGTCGACATGGTGCGCAGCGCACCCTATGACCGGCTCATCAACCACCAGAGCGTACGCTACGGTCCGACGGCAATCACCGCGGACAAGGCGTATCAACCGGTCATTGTGACGGACGGCGCTGGCCAGGAGGCCGGGTATATCTGGGCCCTGTCACGCCAGGTAAACGGCGTGTTCAAGGACTGCTGGATGACCGATGCCGTCTACCCGAGGGAACGTTCGGCGCCGTACCGATTGGCCGAGTTGATGCCGGCCCAGCTGATTTGAATCCGCCTGCGCGGAGCGATGCACGCATCGCCGTGATTCCGGCCGACGACGAACTCCTGTTTCTGCCGCTGGGCGGCACGGGCGAAATAGGGATGAATCTGACCGTGTACGGCCAACCCGGCGCGCCTGGTTCGCCGTGGATGTCGGCATCAACTTTGGCGGTGACGACTTGCCCGAACATCCGGTACTGATGGCCGACCCGACGTTTGTCACGACTCGCCGCTAACGCCTCGCCGTGACGCGCTCGGTCCCCGAACCGAACGCCCTGTTGAACTCGACTCCCGCAGGTGCCGTCCTGCATACCGGAGACTGGAAACTCGATGTCCATCCGGTGGTTGGCACGCGCTACGACGGGGGGGCGCTTGCGGGCACTGCGTCGGGAGCGGCTGTTGGCCATGGTCTGCGATTCCACCAACGCAGTGGTTCCGGGCAGTACCGGCTCGGAGGTAGAGCCCTTCATACCGTTGCGCGAGCTGGCGGAATCGGTGTCGGGACGGGTCTTTGTTACTTCATTCGCGAGCAATATCGCCCGGCTGGTGACATTGGCGCGGGTTGCCCAGGCGCTTGGCCGACGCTTCGGCGTCGTCGGTCGGGCCATGGAACGAATGGTTGCGATCGCCCGTGGCACCGGCTACCGGCCGGTCGACCTGCCCGAGGTCGTTGCGGCGCGGCACCTGGGTTTTTCCCCATACGTCGGTTTTCGCTGCACAGAATACCTGCTGGTTTAGGCATGGTCACCCGTGGCTTGCGAGGTTCAAAGGCGCTTGGCCAACCTGATCGGATGCTATACTGACGATTCGTCGTCGGAACAAAAGCGGCAGCGATCGAACGTCTACCCAAGGCACTGGGACCAACGGCGGCGCACCTCGTAATAGATGCGACGCACAGCGATTCACGACGACATGAAGCAAGAAAATCTAAAAGCTCGAGGAGCCATTGAAATGAATAAGATCGACCGAAGATTATTTCTCAAAGGCACAGCTGCGGGCAGCGTGGTCGGGGTTGCCATCGGCGCCGGTTTACTGGCACCGCGCGCCGTTTTGGCGGCCTGGCCCAAGGCGGCATTCGAGTCGAAGAAGGTTGACGGCGCGATCAACGCCCTGATGGGCGCACCCAGCACCGAAGCGTCTGATAAGATCAACATCAAGGCACCGGACATTGCCGAGAACGGCGCGGTGGTACCAGTAACCGTGTCCACCGACATGCAGGCGGAGTCGATCGCGATAATCGCCGAGCAGAATCCCTCGCCACTGGCCGCGGCCTTTTACATGGGCCCCGGCGCCCAAGGTTATGTCTCGACCCGCATCAAGATGGGCAAAACCGGCGATGTCGTCGCGGTTGTCAAATCCGGCGGCAAGCTGTACGCAAACCGCAAAGGCGTGAAAGTCACCATCGGTGGCTGCGGCGGCTGATTACGCGCATTCCTACCGGCATCGAATTAAACTTTCAGGGGATAATAGAGATGGCAAGTAAATCGATAAAGCTGCGCGCCAAAGAAACGGGCGGAGCGACCACCGTCAAGGCGCTGATGACCCACCCAATGGAGACGGGTCTGCGCAAAGACAGCAAGACGGGCAAGCTGGTGCCGGCGCACTTTATTCAGGAGGTCTCCTGCGAGCATGGCGGCAATACCGTAATGACCGCCTCCTGGAGCGGTAGCGTATCGAAGAATCCGTACCTGTCATTCAGGTTCTCCGGCGCACAGAAGGGCGATGAAATCAAACTGTCGTGGACGGACAACCTGGGAAAAAGCGATTCGTTGACGGGAAAGATCAAATAGTCCTCGTCGCTGGGAAGCTGATCAGCACACCCTCAACAGACCCTAGTGTTCGGGGTGCGACTGATCCGCGTATGCGTCGTCGAAATGGAGCCCGTATTGGATCAGACCTGCATGACCTACCCCGAGACCTACCGGCGCGAGATGACCGGCGCAGACATCAAACTGATATTGGAGGACGTGTGCGACAATCTGTTCAACGAAGATCCCTACTATCAGCAGGGCGGCGACATGGTCCGAGTCGGCGGGCTGGATTACGTTTGTGATCCTACCGCGAAGATGGGCCAGCGGATATCCAACATGACCCTGGACAACGGCGACACCATCGACATGGCCAAAAAATACGTCGCGGCCGGGTCGGCCACCGTGAGTTCGCAATCCCCGGGTCCCGCCGTGTGGGACCCGGTTGCCGATTATTTGCGAATTAACAAATCCGCCAAGCTCAACAGCCCGAAGCGAGAGAACGTCAAGGGACATCCCGGTTTAGCCGAGTATCCGCAGATATGAGTCAGCCAGTCGGTAAAATGCGTTCGGTTTTATACGGCAAATCACTCGTACGGTTTGTACCGATTCGGCGGAAACCGCTGTTTAGTCTACGTGAGGGTACTTTATCTATGAAGCGCTTTATCCTGTTAATCGTATGTATCGCGCTGTTCGCCGCAACACCTTTGTGGGGAGCCGAGAAAGAGCACATTTCCGCCCCCGCGTTCGAAAAAGACATCGCGCGGCAAATGGTGCAGCACAGCATTCAGAAATTCGAGATTGCCGAAGACGTCAGCGTCGAAGACGCCATTGCCTCGATGCAATTACGCGCAAACATGCGTAATTTCAAGATGGTTGCCGACCTGCCGTTGTCGGAACAGGTTAAAGCAATGGGCCAAGACGCCAACTACATGCGTATCCTTGCATTTTGTGACGCCTTGATCGCTAAAAAAATGGTCGAATTCGACATCATTTTTGCAGGCTTTCTACCCTGTCGTATCGCCGTACTCGAGGACGGACAAGGTAAAGGCTGGATCGTTACCATGAATATGGACATGATGATGCATGCCGTGGACCTGCCCGCCGAGTTACAGCCTTTGGCAAAACAGGTGCGCGATACGATCTACGACATTGTCGACGCAGGTGTCAACGGCGACCTTTGACGCATATGAGAACGGATAAGACGCAAAAACCGCAAAAACCATTGTCTACTGTACGCTGCGGGCGTGCAGTATACGGATCGTTTGACAAAGACAGCGACTGTTCTTGGGCTGCCAATGATAGACCACGCGTCGCATGCGCCCGCTCACCATCGAACAGTCAAAATAGCATCCAACGACAAAACGAGGAGGAAGAATGCTAATCAAGCACACTGGTTTTCTCGCACTCGCGCTACTGCTCACGGGACCTGTCAGCGCTGATCCCAACAAGGCTCCCGAGGACATTCTTGCGCAACTGATCGAAGAATCGGGCTCGCCTTATCTGTCCCAGAGCGAGCAGAACCTGATGATGATGCCGGACAACCCGGCCTACTGGACCGTAGAAGAAGGAGAAGAATTGTTTAACGAAGCACGCGGTCCCAAAAACGTTTCACTGGAAGGCTGCGATTTCGGTAAAGGACCGGGCGTACTCGAGGGCGCGTATGCAGAAATGCCGCGTTACTTCGAGGATACAGGCAAGGTCATGGATTTGGAAACCCGCCTGGTGCACTGTATGACGGCCATCCAGGGCTTCGTGCCTGACGATCCAGCGGTGAAAAAACGACACGGTTCGAACTCCGATATGATGAAGCTGCAGACCTATATAGCTAGCAAATCCAACGGCTACGCCTGGAGTCCGCCGATGGAGCATCCGCTTGAGGTCGCCATGCGAGACGCAGGCAAAGTTCTTTTTCACCGCAGGGCGGGCATCATGGACTTCAGCTGCAACACCTGCCACGGTGACAGCGGCAAGCGCATACGCGCTTCGGTGCTGCCGAATATCAACGCCCCGAAGGAGTGGACCAAGGCGATCTCGTGGCCCGCCTACCGGGTAGGGCAGCAGAACGTGCGCAGTAGCCAGCATCGCGTGCGCGGTTGTTACTGGCAAATGCGCCAAGGCCTTTCGGTTGCCGGCTCCGATGCATCAATCGCGTTGATTTCTTACTGGACCGACGCAGCACGGGGCCAGCCGGCCATTCTTCCGGATATGAAACGTTGATCTTAGCGACCAAGGAGAATGCAACCATGATGATTACAGAACGACTGAAACACTTCTTTGGCGCTGCCGCATCGATGCTAATTTTTGCCGGTACCGTTTATGCAGAACAAGGTAAATCAGACTACACGGCGATGACGCCCGAGGCGCTGGCCGAACATCTGATCTTCAAGGCCGGTGGGATAAAACTCGACCAGCCGACGCAGGAAGGTACCACAGTGGCGGCCCGACAAACCCAGGACGAGCTACAAACAATCTGCTCCGGCGGCGGGCGCGCCGCGCTCAACGCAGACACTACGGCAAAGGTCACGAGTCTGGCCAAGGCCTCTATAGTCAAACCCGACGGCGGGGTGAAGCTAGGTAACTGGGAAGCAGGCGACGCGGTAGCGCGCTCGGGATATGGATTTAGGGTCGGGCACAACTCCGATGATCATGACCAGAAGCCACCTGGTGGCAACTGTTATGCTTGCCATCAACTCGACCCGAACGAAATCGCCTACGGCACCTTGGGACCAAGCCTGAAGAACTACGGCAAGCTACGCGGCAACAGTGAAGCGACCATCAACTACACCTACGACGTCATCAACAATCCACACGTCTATTTCCCCTGTACACATATGCCCAGGTTTGGCGCGAACGGCGTATTGACGCAACAACAAATCAGCGATGTCCTCGCCTACTTACTTGATCCGGCATCACCCGTAAACCAGTAAGAAAGCAAACCCTCCAACCCGGTTTGGTCCGCTGTCCATAGCGAGACCAACCGGGGTCAAAACTCATCGGCATTTCGATATCAACATCTTAGCCGTTTGGGCCACCGTATCGGAGCCTCTGCGCATGACCTCGGATTGCTTCTACAATCGAGAGACTGATCCTAATCGGAAGTGAAGATAATGATGGGTTGGGCACGCATACCGGCCTGCATCACCGGGACAGTCGACCATGAACTGTTGCTGCGGAACGAGTACCTCGTGCCGCAAATCGATTTCTTTCGGTGAGTCTCACCGCCAGAGGCGGTGGTTTACCAGGACTCAATTCGGGCAACCCGACCGTGGAGGTATTGGATAAGGTCGACACGGGCAGGCCGGCGCTGCTGGCGAACGGCCAACTGCAGCCCGGACCGCCCATAGCGCTGCAAACGGTGCGCGAGAAGACGCACCGACTTTGTCCCTGGAGGAAAATGTACAGCTCTCACGTGCCCGGGGTGCCCTCTGCACGAGCGTTCTCCGACCTGCCGGCACGGTCAACCCGCGCATCCCATGAGGGCTAACGAGACGTACTCAGCGTGAACGCACCACGCAGATCACCCTCCTTGAAACCACGCGCCTGGTCGTCCGGGTAGTAGCGTTTCAATGCGGCTTCGACCTCCGGGCTGACTGCGTCGCCGCCATGACAGGCGAGGCATACCGCCTGGGTGGGTATCGCCTTCATGTAGCGAAAAGTCGCTTCGCCGCCCTGATCGACCTCAGCGACGTATTCGAGTTTGGCGGGATCTTCGCCCGCCGCTTTGCGCGCTTCGAAGGTTTCGAGCACCGCCCGTTCCCAGGCGTCCGCGCTATTGTCGGTATTGCGCCGTTTCAAGCTGGTCCGCCCCACCTGCCATCCATGCTGGTCCGCCAACTGCGCGGCGATCGCCGGCGCCCGGTTGTGGCAGACCTCCACCGCATTGACCGGGCCTCCCGCTTGCATGGCCGCTTGAAGCTCACCCTGCAGCGTCGTCGCGAACTCCTTGACAATCGCACGCGCTTGCGCGACACGGGGATCTGCCTCCCCACCGACTGCGCTGCCGGCGGCAGCCGCCAATACGGCGGCCAGGGTGATTGGCTTGAGCATAGTATTTCCTCGCATGAGATATCGCACGGGCTTTGAGCGCCGTTGTTCGGGAATCAAGATCTTTCCGTATAAAACAGATTGTGTTAATTCGATTTAGTTCAATGCAACACCCAACAGCCGGCGGTCCGCACCACGCCCATGTCAGATTCGAACGAATCGTTCTGGTAGGCCCATCCAATATCGGTACGGGTAATCTCTTTCGGGATCGTCCACCGGCAACTGTTGCAGTCCACGACTCGAAAAGAAAGTTTGTGCATCCCGGTTCGCCTTCACCAGCAGTCCGGCGTAATGCCCGTCACACGCGGCTTGCACGGCGGCGTCCAGCAAACGGCTTCCGACGCCCGTGCGCTGGCAGCCAGGATCCACGTAAATGCCGTGCAACAACAACGCCTGGCAACCATTCGGCGCATCGGCCCGGTTGGCCGGCTCCCATGTCGCGCAACCCACCACCCGCGCGGGCGCAACCAGCGCGCCCCTGACCGTGAGGTGGTCCAGATCGTGCGCGTCATATCGATAGTGCGACAGGGACAAGCGCTTGACCCGGTCCGCAAGGTCCCAATTCATCACTGCCGCCTCGATGACACCGTTTATCTGCGCGAGATCGTCAATGCCCAGCGTTTCGATCCGAATGGCAGCAGACCGGGGGGCCACTTGCCGACGTTAGTGCTCGACAAAGATCAGGTCATCGGTCGGGTAGCCGAGAGCCGCCGCACCGGCGACCAATCGATCCACCGTGACCTGTTCGAGCTGCGGGGTCCGTGCGAGGATCCACAGATAGGACCGGTCGGGACCGCTCACCAGGGCATACCGATAGTCGTCTCGGTCGAGTTCGATGATGTTGTAACCGCTGTAAAACGGACCGAAGAATGACACCTTGAAACGGCCTTCACCCGGTTCTCCGGCCGGATATGCCTTACCTTCCGCCTCGTTCCACTTCCCGGCCTGAGCGTCGTAACCACGATTCGAGACACTGATGCCGCCGTCTTCGCGCATCCGATAGGTCGCGGTGACTTGCGACAAACCGCGTTCGAACGAGTGGTCGAGACGCGCAATCTCGTACCAGGTGCCGAGATAGCGCCGCAGTTCGAAGTCGGTAACGACATCAACCCCATCGGGCACCCCGCTACAACCGGCCAGCAGTATCGGCACCAGCCAAATCGACAGGCACCGGAAGCGCCGCCGCCTAGCGGAAGCTGAAGAGCGGACAGAGTCAAAAGCACCAGGATTGCATACCGTCATCGAATTCTCCGGAATATACCACTTCAGCGGCGCGGTCGACCGGATCACCCGCATGATGCTCGCCATCACACCAGGTCCAGGGCGCGCGACTTAAGATCCGACAATGAGACCACATCCAAGGCCTTGCGGTGCGTGGCGGTCAGCACGACATGCGGCGCACATCCCGCTATCAAGGCTTCGCGCCACCGCGCGGCGCACAGGCACCATCGGTCACCCGGCTTGAGTCCCGGAAAGCCATGCTCCGGAACGGGAGTGACGAGGTCGTTACCCCGCTCGCGGCTGTAATCCAGAAACTCGCGGGTCACACGCGCACACACGGTGTGCGATCCGATATCCTGAGGCCCGGTTTCGCAATTCCCGGTCCGCGTGAAACCGGTACGCGGCGCAAGCGAGCAGAGCTCCAACGGCTCTTCTAGCACATTCAAAGCAACCGACATCTAGGCATCCCTCCCTCCAATCCATCACGCGTTGCGGCGCGATACGTTAAACGATCGGGTGTTCGGTCGACGCATTTTCAACCAACATCTTGATGTTGCGAACCACCCGCTCAGCTCCGTCCTGCACCGCGACGCGAATCAGTTTTTCGAACGGCCGCAAGTGGGTTTCCAGGTGCTTCAATTCGAAATAAAAGGTCAACCGGGCATTCTTGCCGACGGGTTCAACCTGGTAATAGGAGCGAAACTTGTCCGCGCTCTCGGCAAAGCCCACGCGGCGCGGCGGCTCGAGCGCGATCACCCGAAACGTGGTATCGCTGTGCCGACCCTGATCCAGGCGCAGTTGGCGCGCCTGACTGCCTATCCGCAGCGGACCCGGCGTGAGCAGATCGAGCCGTTGCACCTCGGGCGACCAGCGGCGGTAGTTGCGCACGAAATCCACCACGACGAAGTCGTAAATCCGTTGCTGGGGTTGTGCGATCAAAATGTTTGCCCGGGCTTTGACCATAATATTGCGAGTCAGATAGTGCGTCGATCGGTTGTCTCCGCTTGGCTGGCGTCCTGATATGGACGCAGAATACCCCGCACGGGCGCAAGTAATCCGCGCGATGGTTGCGTTTGAGGTATCCGTCGACGCGACGCTGACCCGGCAGCGAGCTGCAACGCCTCGATACGCCAAGCTCACGGGACACGCGCCGAGCACTCAACGGGCAGCCGGCTCGTCGGGCATCTTACCCGCTTGGCACGATGGGCACCAATAGGTCGAACGCCGACCCTTACCCAGCTGCGCCGTGCGGATGATCGCGTCGCAACGCAGACATGGCAGTCCGCCGCGTCGGTACACCCAGAGGCGGCTGGCACCATCACCGGCGTGTCGGGTAGTACGCGGGCCGCCACCAGTATTGCGCCGCAGCAACCGGGCTGCCCGACGATAGATCCGCACCAGATCGTCATCGCCTATGCCGCCTAACGGCGTCACCGGGTCAGTATGCTCGAGGAACAATACCTCCGATTTATAGACATTACCGATGCCGCTGGCAACGCGCTGATCGAGCAGCACGTCCAGGACGGGCGTGTCCGCGGTGCTCAATTCCCTGGCGCGAATCAGCACCTGCGCATCGTCGACCGGGCCTGTCAGCAAGTCGGGGCCCAGCGCGGCTTCGAGCGCACGGTGGCGCACCCCCGCCCGCCTCAGGATTTCCACCTGGCTGGCATTGAAACACACGAAGACGCGATCGCCCCTATGCAGAATGATCGACGCCTGTCGCCGTGGTTTGCGCCAGCGTTCGTCGCCCGCGTAGGCGTGCCAGGAGCCCCACATACCGAGGTGACTGCGCAGCAGACAGTGGCCGTCGAGCTCGATGTACAGGTGCTTGCCGCGCGCAAAGACGCCGTCTACACGACGACCCGCGAGATCGACGCCCGTCCCTGCACGGGCCATGCCCGCGATGAGCTCGCGACCCGCCAGTTCGGGCGCCAGATACGCGGCCAGCGTGTGGACGGTGTCCCCTTCCGGCATCAGGCGATCGCGGCGGACGCCAGTCCGCGGTAGTCGTTGACAAATCCGCAGCGCCGCATCAGTTCGGCGTATTGGGATTCGTGCACGGGTTGACCGTCGATCTTCTCGATGACCAGCGAACGACCGCGGGTATTGCGCGGAATGCGGCGCAACGCCTCGAACGCGGCCGCTTGAACGTCGGTCCCGGCCAGGTGCGCCGGAAAGGTGATGAGGTGGCGCCGATTGGCACCGAGGAAAAGTACCGGCCGCCCCGCCGCCAACAGCAACCAGGCGCCCGCGACGCGGCGCGGCCGCGCACCGGAGGCGGGGTTTGCGGTGTCAGGCCAGGCCAGCAGGCTGCCCCATGGATTGGCGGGATCGATTACCGCCAACTGCACCATATCGTGCGCCTCGAGGCGCAAATCGGCCTCAAGCTCGGGACGTACGCCGCGCAGGCGATCAATGGTCCCTGGACGTGCAAACTGGGCGCCGGACAGTCCTTCGACAAAGTACCCGCGGCGTACCCGGCCCGACTCCTCGAGTGCCGACAAGACCTTGTAGATGGGTCCGAAGCCGCCGGGAAGATCTTCAGCGCCGACTACTTCGCGGCTGACGATGCCGTAACGCTCGAGCAGCAGGTGCGCGCGCGCCAGCGCACGCTCGGTGTCCGAAACCGTGTCGTCGACCAGGCCGCTGACCAGCGACCAGCGACCGCCGGCAAGCGATTGTCCCGGTCGCTTGCGGCCGCGGGCGGATGCCGGAGCGCGCCTTCCCAGGGCGCGCAACGGCGCAAAGGTGTCGTTGGTAATCTGTCCCGCCCACACCAGGTCCCAGACCGCACGCTCGAATTCCCGGGCGTCCATACCCGGCAGCCGTTGCCCGACCGCGCCCTCCAGTTCGAACAGAAAGGACGCGCCCCGCGCCGCCAGTTGATCCAGGATCGCGGTGTGTATCGGCTCCAGGGATCCCGGCGCGGCATCGGCTACCAGCAGATCCCGCACATGCTCTCTCAGGTAAACCGCGATGCGCCCATCTTTGCTGCCCAACGGCGCCCGCCCGACCCACACCACCTGACCGGTGGCGGCGAGCATGTCGAACATGTCCAGGGTGAAGCCCGCCACGCGCGCCGGCAGAATGGTGGCGTGCAACGCGGACCACGGCAGGTCCAAGCCCTCCAGCTGGGCCAGGACTTCGAGCAGGCGAGGCATGCCCTCGCGGTTGGAGTTCAGCTCGTGCCACTGCGGCAGGAACACGCCCAGGGTCGCCGCATCGACGGGCGCCACGGCGTGTCTCAGGCGCGCGAGGGTGCGGCGCTTGAGGCGGCGCAGCACTTCGGCATCGCACCAGTCCGGTTCGGCCCCACCGGGTCGGATCTCTCCTCGCATCAGTCTCCCGGTCTGTGCCAGGGCACTCAATACAGGCTCCATCTGGGCGGGAGGCAGCCCGAAGCGGTGCGCAATGCTCCGGGTGAGAAAGGGGCCGTTGGTCCGCGCGTAGCGCTGCAGCAGAAACATCAGCGGCTCGTCGGGCGACCGCAGAAAGGCCTCCGGCAACCCGGGCGGCGGCATCACCCCCAGGGCATCGCGGTAAACGGCCGCATCGTCGGCGGCGATCCAGCGCCGCTCGCCGGCGACCTTCACCTGGACCGCGCGGCGTTCGGCGCTCAATCGGGCGACCGCTTCGCGGACATCGCAGGTTGCGCGCACCGCCAACTCGTCCTCGCGCAGATCCCCCAGGCGGCGCAGCAGATCGTGCACTTCGTCGGCGTCGCGCGCCTGGCGGCCCGCGGCAAGGTGCTGCAACTCGGCCTCGAGTTCTGCCATCACCGCCGGGTCGATCAGTTCACGCAGTTCCGCCTGGCCGAGCAGTTCGCTGAGCAGGTTGCGATCGAGCGTCAACGCCTGCGCCTTGCGCTCGGCCAAGGGGGCATCCTGTTCGTAGATGTAGGCTGCGACGTAGGCGAACACCAGCGAGCGCGCGAACGGCGACGCGGACGGTGTTTCGACCTCGTCCACCTGCACGCGCCGGGCGCGGATGTCGCGGAGCAGTTGCCGCAAGGCCGCCACGTCGAAGACGTCGCTCAATGCCTGGCGATAGGTCTCCAGCACCACCGGAAAGCTCGGATACTGACGCACCGCGGCCAGCAGATGTTGCGCCTTGAGGCGCTGCGCCCACAGCGGATTGCGCTGCTCGGGCCGCCGCCGCGGCAACAGCAGCGAGCGCACCGCGTTCTCCCGGAACAGGCCGGCGAACAAAGCGGTGTGGGCAAGCTGGTCGGTGACCAGTTCCTCGACCTCGTCAGGATCGGGCAACAGGGTTGCCAGGTCCGGCAGTTCATCGACGTCCGCGAAACGCAGCACGATCCCGTCGTCGGTATACATCACTTGCACCTCGAACCCACTGCGCGCCGACAGGACCTGCTGTAGCGCCATCGACCAGGGTGCGTGCACCCGTGCGCCGAACGGCGAAAGGATGCATAGCCGCCAGTCCCCGAGCTCGTCGCGGAAGCGCTCGACCGTGATACTTCGATCGGTCGGCAGGGTGCCGGTATGACGCCGTTGTTCGGTGACATAAGCCGCGAGATTGGCCGCCGCGTTCGCGTCCAGTTGAGCCTCGCCCTGCAGCCAGGCCACGGCATGCCGGTGGTCGAGCGAGCCGAGTCTGCGCACAAACGCCCCCAGCAGGCGACCCAGCTCGACCGGCCGTCCCGGTCCCTCGCCGCGCCAGAACGGTAGTTTGCCGGGCTCGCCGGGGGCTGGTGAAACAATCACCTTGTCGCGCGTGATCTCTTCCACCCGCCAGGTGGTCGCGCCAAGCAGGATGTTTTCCCCGGGACGGGTCTCGAACACCATCTCCTCGTCGAGTTCGCCCAGACGGCCGCCTTCGGCACCCAGCGTCACTGCGTAGTTGCCGCGATCCGGTATGGTGCCGGCGTTCATGCGCGACACCATGGCAGCGGCGCGGCGCGGTCTGATCTGATCGCTGGCGCGGTCCCATACCAGCAGGGGTCGAAGATCGGCGAAGTCCTGTGAGGGGTAGTGCCCGCTCAGCATATCGAGGACCGCGCTCAAGGCGTCCGACGACAGTCGCTGAAAGGGATAGGCGCGGGTCACCAGCTGTTCTATCTGGTCGACCGTTTGCGGCGTCTCGCAGCATATGGCCACGATTTGCTGCGACAGGACATCGAGCGCATTCTGCGGCACACGCAGTGCTTCGATTTCGCCCCTGACCATGAGTTGGGCAATGACGGTGCTTTCCAACAAGTCGCCGCGAAACTTGGGGTAGATGCGCCCGACACTCACTTCCCCGACCTGGTGTCCCGCCCGGCCCACGCGCTGCAGTCCCCGGGCCACCGAACCCGGCGATTCCACCAGCAGTACGCGATCCACCGCCCCCATGTCGATGCCCAGTTCGAGTGAGCTGGTAGCGACAATACCCCTGATGATCCCCTGTTTCAGACCCTCCTCGATCTCGGTCCGTTGGACGTGGGAGACGCTGCCGTGGTGCGAGCGCACCAGTTCCTCCCCGGCCAGCTCGTTCAACCGCTGCGTGAGCCGTTCGCACAGACCGCGGCTGTTGACGAACACGATGGTGGCACGATTTTCCCTGATCTGCTGGAGCAGCTGAGGGTAGATGGCAGGCCACATGCCGCGTTCCGCCGGCGCAGGACTCACCTCGCGCGTGTACAGCTCGCCCAGGATCGATCCACCGCGGCGCTCCGCCGCACCCGGAACGTGCTCCATGTCTGCCACGGGTACCGTGACCTTGAGATCGAGGCGCGGCCGCTGCGACAGATCGACCACCTCGACGGGACGCTGCCCGCCCAGAAAGCGTGCCACTTCGTCGAGCGGACGCACCGTGGCAGACAACCCGATGCGCTGCGGATCGCGCTCGCACAGCCGGGTCAACCGTTCCAGCGAGACCGCCAGGTGCACGCCACGTTTGGTCGGCGCCAGCGCGTGGATCTCGTCCACGATCACCGTGTGTACCGTGCGCAGACTCTCCCGCGCCTTTGAGCCGAGTATCAGAAACAGTGACTCGGGAGTCGTCACCAGGATGTCCGCCGGCTGCCTGGCCTGGCGCTGGCGATCCTTCTGCGGCGTATCGCCGGTACGGATGTCCACACCGACCTCGCGCACCCTTTGTTCGAGCGCCGCCGCTTTGTGACCGATACCAACCAACGGGGCGCGCAGGTTGCGTTCCACGTCGTAGACCAGCGCCTTGAGCGGCGACACGTAGAGCACGCGTACGCCGGCGCGTGCAGCGGCGGGCAACGTCAAGCAGTAGTCGACACCCGCCAAAAAGGCCGCCAGGGTCTTGCCGCTGCCGGTGGGTGCCACCAACAAGGTGTGAGCGCCGCGCTGGATCGCCTGCCAGCCGTGCAGCTGCACCGGGGTCGGCGCATGGAAGGCATCGTCGAACCAGGATCGGGTGGCCTGGCTGAAACCGGCCAGATCGTTCACCCTGAGCCGTCCCGGAAGCGCGCCGCGTAGATCGCGCGCACCGTCTCGAGCGTGTCTGCCTCCGGTGCGGTCTTGTCCGGTCGGTAGCGTTTCACTCGCGCAAAGCGCAGCGCCACGCCCGCCGGGTATTGCCGGCTGCGCTGCAGCTCGTTGAAGGCCACCTCGACGACCAGTTCGGGGCGCACGTGTACGACGTGGCCTTCACGTCCGATTTCGCGGGCCAGCAACTCCCTGGTCTGCCAGGCGAGCGTGGCGTCGGTCATACCCTTGAAGGTCTTGCCCAGCATGACAAAGCCACCCTGGTCAGAATCGCGCGCACCCAGATGCAGATTGCTCAACCACCCCTCGCGGCGACCACTGCCCCACTCGGCGGCAAGCACGACCAGATCCAGGCTATGCGCGGGCTTGACCTTGTACCAGTCCGCTCCCCGGCTGCCGGCCTGGTAGGGCGCTTGCGGCGCTTTCGCCACGATCCCTTTGTGCCCGGCCGCCAGCGCCCGCTGCAGGAATTCGTCGGCCTCGTCCTCACGATCGGTCACCAGGCGTGGTACCACCGCATCGTGCGGCACCACATCGTGCAGAGCTTGAATCCGCCAGCGGTCGGGCTGATCGATCAGATCCGTACCGTTGAGATGCAGGCAGTCGAAATACGCGACGGACAAGGGTAGCCGCTCGCGTACCCGCTCCACATCGATCCTTCGCCCGAAGCGCCGCATGGTAACCTGGAAGGGCAACGGCCGGCGTGCCGCGTCGAGCGCGATGGCCTCGCCGTCGAGAATGATCGTCTCGCACGGCAGGCGCGCAGCCTGTTCCACCAATTCGGGAACGCTGTCGGTGACCTCGTTGAGATGGCGCGTGAATACCCGGATCTCGGCGCCCCGTTTGTGGACCTGAACGCGTGCCCCGTCGAGCTTGTACTCGAGCGCCGTCTGGCCGATTCGATCGATAGCCTCGCGCACGCTGCCCGCCGGCTGCGCCAACATCGGCCGGAGGGGGCGAAACAGCTGCAGGGAAAAATCCGCCAGGCCGGACCGACCTTTCAACCGGGCGGCCTCTGCCACTGTCGCCAGGTCGCCGCTGAGCATGACGGCACGGCGTACCGCGTCGACCGCCAGGTCGAAGGCCTTGGCAATGGCGTCCGTCATTACGCCTTCGAGTGCACCTTGACGCAGTTCACCGAGTAACAGCCGAACCAGGAACTGGCGTTCACCGGACGTGGCTTTGCCGAACAAGGCCTCGAGCAGACCCTGGCGACGCGCCTGGGAGCCCGGGCCTTGTTGTTCGCTGATGCGCTGCAACGCCGCATGGGTATCCGCCACGCGGAGACTCGTTTCCCTGGCGGTTTCCACGGTGACGGCACTCATGGCGGCATACCCAAGGCCAATCTTGCCCTGCGGCAGTGCGCCGGCCAGGTAGCAGATTCCCGGACGAAGTTCTTCCGGATCCAGGCGGCGCAGGCAATCGGCCAGCATGTCCACCTTTTTCAAGCGGCTGCGGGTGCCGGCCACGTCGGCCGAGATAGCTGCGATCGTTGCGAGCTGCATGTCTCCGGAACCTTCGGGTGGTCGCTGCGATTTCAGTCGAGCTGATCGCCTGTAAGGCGGCGAGTGCGCACGTGTGACACATCCGAGCGTACGCCACTCATTCGAGACGGTACCGATTCATTCGAGTTTGCATGGCAATCATTCCCGCACCGCTATACCGTGAAAGGTTTGCATTTTATCCAGTATTTGTCTATACACAAGTTGTTCAGCATTTGTTCATCTGTCGATGTACGCCTTTGCGCAACCACTGGCTAAGCAAGACGCCCGCGATTGGACGCAATTAACCAACGACGAGGTCTCGCCACGCATGGCAATCGAAGACGCAGTGGTTCTGTGGCTGGTCGGCACCCTGACAGGCAGCATGGTGTTGTCAGCCACCGTCGTGTCACCCAAGGTATTCCGGACCCTGCCGCCGGAACACGCGGGTGTCTTCCTGCGGGCCTGCTTCCCGGCCTATTATGTCCGGGGTTTCGCAATCTCGCTGCTTGCGGCGCTGGCCGCGATCGCGTCCGGGTGGCTGATTTCAGCCGCCTGCGCTTTGGTCATGATTTCATTCGTTTTTGCACGGCAGGCGCTCCTGCCGCGGATCAGTGCGGTGCGTGACGTCCAGACGTCGGGCGACTCAGCGCCTGCGCGACGATGCAAATCCTTGCATCTCGTCAGCGTCTTGTGCAGCGCGGCGCAAGCGCTTGTTCCGACCGCGACCGCGACGTTTTTGATTCGGAATGCGTGAACCGCGTCCCGCACCACTGGCGTTCGACGCACTGGTCGTTGATGCGGGGCCGACCCGCTGGGCGGCATGCAACAGCAGTAAACCCGGCCGCAGTGCAGACACCTGGGTTATCCATGCCGCACCCGAGTGGACGCTTGCGCACTTCGATGACGCGCCCGCGGCAGTCGCCGACGAACTCGCCGCAAGCCTGTGCAAGACTACCGGGCTGAATCCGGCTGCCATCGACGCACTGACTGCTCATCGGTGGCGGTACTCGCGGGTCGTTAATCCGCTCGATGCGGGGGCGTTGTGGGAGCCGAAGCTGGCGCTGGGCCTGTGCGGCGACTGGTGTCAGATGGCCAGAATCGAAGGCGCGAACCTGAGCGGCCAAGCCATCGCCGGTCGCGTGCTCGGGCATCTCGCTCAGCGCACACTCGACGACCGTGCCGGACCGGGCTGAGACCCGGAACCCGGTGTCGCTTGAACCCGCTGGTGGTAGTACTGCGTTGCGCAGTATTCTGTTCATTATTTTGGTGAGCAACGCCCACGCGATGAGCAACCAGGCATTCATAGACGATCGCAGCACCGCCACGCTGGAAGCGAGTCGCGGCGGCGCTTGGCGACTCATCACCGATCAGGTCATGGGTGGTACGTCCAACGGTGAGTTGAAGCCGGATCGATATCGCGGCCGCCATTGTCTGCATCTTAGCGGCTCAGTCAGCACCGCCAACAACGGCGGCTTTATCCAAATGGCGCTCGACCTGGCCGGCGGCAAACCATTCGATGCCAGCCAGTACGCGGGATTGCTACTGCAAGTCGCCGGTAACAGCGAGCGTTACAATCTGCATCTGCGCACCGGCGACCTATGGTTGCCCTGGCAATCTTATCGCTTCAGTTTCGCGGCTGAACCCGAGTGGCGCGAGATCCGCATCCCGTTCGCCGAACTCCGTCCATACCGCACCAATCGCCGCTTTAGCGCAGAACGACTGATCCGCCTCGGCCTAGTCGCCATCGGCAGGGAGTTTGCGCCAGACCTCTGTGCCGGCAGCGTGCGATTCTACACTGGCGACACCGGACCGCAGCGTTCAGCATCAGAATTTAACGATTAGCGCGCGGGATAAGGTAACGTTTTTTTAAACGCTGCTAGCCTCGACCCCTCAAGCCCAGCCGGCAGGGGCCCAGGTCTCCATCATTTTCAGCCGCGCCGCGTGCAGGCGTTCCGACATCAAACCGGCAAAGCGTTTCATCAACGCGTAACCGAAATCAGTATCTTTCTCGCAGACCTTCAACAAGGTGCTGCCGTCAAAGATCAACACGCGCGAATCGCTGTTCGCTTTGGCTTCAAAGGTCCATTTGTACGGCGCGATCAACCACGACCAACCGAGTACGTCGTCTTTACCCAGTGTTTGCACTTCGAGTGGCGGGCCGTATACCGACGGCACCTCCACCGCGACCGCTCCCTCTTTTATGATATAGAAACTCTTGGCGGGATCTTCCTGTTTGAACAACAAATCCCCGGCAACATACGCTTTCTCTTCAGCATGTTGTGCCAGAATCTTAATGTGTTTCACTGCCAGGTCGGAAAAGATCGTATGCGACTGCAGATAGGTTACCAAGTCGTCTTTACTCACGGATTGCACCTTATTCGGCTTGCGGATAGTGGACAGTTTAGTCGGACTCATCGATCCCATGGCCGTCACCAAAGATGCACATTGTAATACAAAGTGTATGCTATTGCGGCGACGGATGACACCCGACCCTATGTGGTCAGGCGCACCACGCTCGCCCGGCCCATCGGCCGGTGGCCACTGCCGGCGCCGCTGCGGAACCGGCAGAGCGCGTCGTCACATTAAGAATCAATACGCAGGCGCCGCGGCTTCGTACCTGAGGCCCTTAGCCGCCGCCTGCGACCTTACCGCGCCGTAGATCTTGGCGTCCAGTGAATCCTCGGCGCCGCCGCTTGCCTCGACCTTTTCCTGCAGGTACTCGTTTCTTTCTTGCGCGAGCTGGCGTATCTCGTGCTGCAGCTTCCGGCGGCTCTTGGCGGATTCCTCGATGAAACGCTTTTGCGCTGCGGGCGCCATCGCCTGCAACGATTCCGGCAGTTCGTCGCGATCCAGTTCCTCGATATCGACCCGGCCGCTGGCGATGTCGTCCACCAGCTCGCTGTCGCCGATCAGGTTCGTTGTGCCGCTGAGAGAGCTGTTAAACGTCGCGCGGCGGGCTCGCGACTCGACCGACGCAGACTCATGCAGCTTCGTTGCGGCCGCGACTTTGCGTTGTTTTTCGGCACGTTTTGCGGCGTCCCCGTAGTAGAGCCGGGTATCGTCCAGTTGCTTGGACAATTTCGCCAGCTGCCGGTCGAAAGGCGTGGCAATGGCGACCGCGTTGCCGGAGTGCTCGACCTGAAAATAATCGCCGCCGCCCAGCGCCGCGATCTGCCGCCACCGCTGCGCCGTTGCGTTGGAACTACCCGCCTGGATGGCGTTGATCACGATACCCTTGCGCTTCGCGTCGGCCAGGATCTGCGGATACTGGGCTTCGTCCCGATAGTCCATGTGCGGCGGTGCGTCGCCCACCAGGAAGATCACCTGAAAGGTACGCTCATCCTGGCTCCAGGAGATCCGGTGCACGGCGTCATACAGCGCCTTGTTCACGCTCTCCGGGCCGTCACCGCCGCCCTCGGCGCGATAGTCCATCAGGGTAGCGAACATCGAATCCAGATCGGAAGACAGGTCGGCGACGCGCGTGACATAGGCGTCGCCGCGGTCGCGGTACGCCACCAGCCCCATGCGGATCTGGGGTGCCTGCTCGGCCTGCGCCATGGAACTGGCGATAGACCAGATCTTCTCCTTGGAGGCTTGAATCAAGCCACTCATGCTGCCGGTCGTATCGAGCCCGAAAACCACCTCGATAATTGCTCCATC
>CBDUNM010000072.1:0-23617 GCA_965368585.1 uncultured Chromatiales bacterium
ATCCCGCAGGACCGTCTCCGCCGACGATCAACTGTACCTGACCGTCGCGCAGCGCCGGCGCCAGCGTTTCGAGCAGACGCAGCAGGCCCTTGGCGGGAATCAACTTGCCGAGATAGCCGAGACGCAACGGCAGGTCCGGTATCTGCCGGTTCGTCGCGCGGGGCGGGCCCGAAGGCTCACACGCGTTGTAGACGGTCCGGCGCACTTCGGTGTCGGTGAAGAAGCCCTGCCGCAGATGCCGCTCCAGAACAAAGCGACTGTTGCCTACTACGGCGTCGACCCTGCGCGACGCCAGCTGACGCGGCTTGGCGTAAAGACGGCATGTGCTGCACTGCCGCTCGCAACGGCGTTCGCCGCGCATCATCTGCCCACGGGGACACAGCAGCTGGTAGTCGCGCAGGGTATGAACCAGGGGCAAGCCGCGCAATCGAACCGCCCGCCAGCACCAGGCGCTCAGCCCCAACAGGTTATTGGTGTGGACCAGATCCGGTCGCAGGTCGTCCAGCGCAGCGCCCAGTCGCCGGTACATGGCCGGGTTCCAGCTCTCGCGTAAATGCCAGACCGGCTTGGACCAACCGGGCAACCCACGCCACGGGTAGCGACGATCCGGCGCAAGCCGCCAGCGTAGCTCCGGCATCGGCAGATAGACGACCCGCACGCCGCCGATATTGGCGCCTCCAGGGTCGGCGCCGGCCGCCAGGCAAATGACCGAAACGTCGACGCCACGGCCGACCAGACCCTCGGCCAGGATCTGCAACGACCGCTCCGCCCCGCCCTGCAGGTCCGGGACGTAGTGGGTATTGACCAACGCAACCCGCACCGCGCGTCAGTCGGCAAGCGCCCAGATCGGCCGCCCGTCGTAGCGGGACGCGTCGACCCCCAGCAGACCACAAAAGGTCGGGGCGAAGTCCTCGATGTCAATCGGCCGCCGCACGGCGTCGGCTTGCAGACCGGCCTTCTGCATGAAAACCAGGCCCGCGTTCTCGTGGTCGCCGGTGCGGGTGCTGAGCGATTCGACCTGTATCACACCCCTGCCGGGTATCTCGGCCGAGTCGACATAACTTTCCCGATGCCACTCGACAAAGAAATCCGGAAACTCGCCGGACGCGCCGGGTTCGTACCATTCCTCCAACCGCCACAGGCGCTTCACCAGCGGCCGCCCGGAGCGCGGGTTGACCAGGCCCGAAAGCTGTTGGCTGAGCTCGTCATAGAGCGCCTCGGTCTCGGCCCCCGGCGCTACCAGCCCGGCCGGCTCGCGACCCTTCAGGTTGACACGGATACCACCGTAAACGCCATTGTTCGGGACCTGGAAGCAACGCCGCACCGCGCGATCGCCGCCCATCAGATTCTCCCTGACTCGGTTTTGTACCGGCTTCAACACCGCGCGCACCGACATCGGCACCGCCTCCCAGACCTGGTTCAGCGCGCGATAGACGCGGCCACGTGTCTTCGCCGTGCGGGCAAGGGCGCGCAGGATGTCGTCGAGGAAATAGGTCGCCGCATAGTTCGGACGCATGCCATGGCTGGCCAGCACGAACACCGCGGCGGCAGGTCCGGCAGCGTCGATCAACGCACCGACTTCCCGATCGAGGGCCTTGTAGACGGTCAGGATGGGATCCGCCAGGTCGCCGGCCAAGCCCGGGCGATGTGCGGGATGCCCCGGATCGTGAAGATGCCAGCACTGATGTCCGACACAATGCGCCTCGGAGAAGACCGTCGCAAATAAGTCCCATTCACCGGCGAGGAGTAACTCGCGCGACAGGGCGCCCTTACGCTCGATACGCCGCAATAGACCGTTCGTCAATTCACGAAACCCGGCAACGCCGCGCCCCGGCCGATCGCAAGGGCCGACCGGGTCGGTGCCGTAGCGCTTGCGGATGTCCGCGGCGAGCCTTTCCGGCCACCCGTGGAACCCCACCTTCCAGTCCGCGTCGTGGGTACCCCAGTCCACCAGATGGAAGCCGTTGATATCGCGTGTCAGCCGGCTCTTGGGAACGTCGATGACACCCACCCGCATGCCGGCATCGCTCAAGTGACGCCAGAACGGCTCCCCGCGGATATCGGCGGTTTCCATCTCACGGGTTTTATAGGTGCCGGGGATCAGCTGCCGGTAAGCGAACCGGCCATGCGATACCGCTCGGCGACCGGTGTAGAACGAGGGCCAGATCGCGCCGACGTATAGCCCCGGCGGGTTATGCGTTGCCGCGTACGCGGCCGTTTCGAGCAAGCGCGCGAATACCGGCAGCTCGCCCGCGCGGGCCCAGCGTGTGACGAGGTCCTTGTCGGCGGAATCAAGCCCTATGAACAGTATCTTCGACTTCACCATCAAGCTCCGCGGGAGGATGTCCAGGGAAAGGGGACACAGCGGCGGCGCCCGAGGCCAAACCAGATCAGCGACGGAAGTACTGCACAAAGCGCCGCGCCGGGTCTTTGCAGGGGAACGCCGTAGAACACCGCCGCGCTGACTCCGAGCACCGACAGCCCGATCAGTGCGGGAGCCCGGCCCGCGATCGCGCCGGCACGTACCAGCAGTTCCAGTCCGATGACCAAAGCCACCAGGGTCGCAAGCGCCAGCGCGACCGCGATGGCGTGGATCGGCGCCAAATCTCCTGCAGTTCTACCGAGCCACAGTACCAGAATCTGCAGCGCCGTCGCCAGCCCGATCGCGGCCAGCGCCGAGCGACGCCGGCCGATCTGATTCAAGCCGTCGAGGACCAGCCAGAAGGCGGCCATTGGACCCAGCAACCACACCAGCAGCAGAAAGATCCGACCGGTCTCGAGGTAGTCTGCCCCAAACACCCAGGCAATGGGGGCCGGTCCGATGCCGCTGACGAGCACTGCAACCAGGCCGCCGCCAAGCAACCCGGCCTGGATGGCTGGCGCAAGCTGATTGGCACCACGCTCACCATAGCGAACCGCACGGGTCAAGGAAGTACGCATCGCCTGCGCGAGCGACGCCGGCAGGATCAGGCCTGCTGCCAGCAACTGCACGGCGATCGCGTAGTTCGCCAGCTGCGCGCCGGCGGCCAGTTCTCGGACGGCGATGATCCCCAGCTGCAGGTAGCCCATCCGCAGCCATTGACTGAGCATTGGCAGCGTGGACCAGCGCGCTACCGCGCACATCAGACGACGGCTTCTGCCGAAGCGCAGTTTCCCTTCGACCCGCTCGACGAAATGACGGATCAGCAGCGCCTCCGCAAACCACACCAAGGGATGGAGCAGGCAAAGACCGAGCAATCCCCCACCCTGCGTGAGCCAGACCACGCCCAGCGCGAACTCGCCGCCGCGCGCTACGCCCTCGAACAAGGGTATGCGACGTGCGTCCTCTCGCGCGACCATGACCTGCCTGAGCCAAAATACATAGCTACGCGGGATTACCGCCAGAAACAAGAGCATGACGGCCGCACCGTCCCGATCGAGCCCCTCGCGGACCAGCAAATAGCCCAACCCGACTACCGCGACGACGGCAACGGCCCCGGCGCGGACCGTCATGCTGTGTTGCAGAAAGCGCGCCCAGCCTCCACCGCCCCGACCACGCCGTTCGGCGAGAAAAACCGCTTGACCGTAGGCGGCGAAGCCGCTGAACAGCATGTAGAAGGCGAACCCGTAGGTATAGATCGCCACATCGTGCGGTGCGAGCAGGCGCGTCAGAATGGCCAGATACAACAGGCGAATGGAGCGAGCGAGGAGGCTCGCGCCGAACAGGGCCAGGGTGTTACCGCGGAGCGAAATACGCACTAAAGACTAGGCTCGGAGGCAAACGATTGTCCGCTATCGCGCGAGTCCAACGGTGCCGCTCAATGAATGAGCGAAAAGCCTAACAGCGCGGGTATCCGCTAGCAAGCACCGGGAGGAATGACGGCTCGGATACGGGCGTTGAGCGGGTTGCCGCCAAGCTGCAAGGCCTACTCGGTCGCTTTTGAGTCCCTCGCCCTAACCCGCTCACGGCCGGGAGAGGCAACTCCTGTCACAGCCTTCAAGGACAGGCTAAGGACTTCGCCCCTGGTAGAGCAATCATCGCAGAAGCAGATCCAGTGTCGGGATCAGCCACGTAGCTGGACTTTCGATAGGTCGCCCGCCGTACTCGATCACAAAGTCGATTGCTTGTCGGATTGCGTAGTCGTGCTGATCGTGAATGGCGCGGGGATTAGGTATCTTCCGATCAAAGTAAGACGTATGTGTGGTGACATATCTCAGGTCGACATAATCCCAGCCCCGGTCAATCTCTTCTACAGCGGTATTGTCCATGTTGACGGCAGAATGATACGGCACATAGTCTGACTCGATATTCTCCTTCTCTATGAACGAACTGACGTCATGGAATTCGGTATGAAAAAGTATATTGCCGGAATCCAAGTGCCACGCGGACTCGCCATCGCTAAACGCGATCGCCGCCGTATGCATAGGATCGATGATACGCGCCCTGAACTCCGTCGTGCTCTCAACCGAGCGCAACCAATCGTAGTGCGCGAAATAAGCAGCGTCTCCGTACAGCATCTGGTGGCCGGCTACCGTGTCGAGAAAAGCGGTCGCCCAATCCAGGAACGGACTGAGTTGTACACCGTGATGGGGCGAATCAATCGTCACGAATATATCCACGCCCATTGCACTATTTTCTTGAACAAACATGGTGCGGGCGACGATACCTCCCATCGAACCGCCAATGATCGCCAGTTCGTAGTCTGGATGTCCGTCACCATCCCCATCGACGGCGCCGCTGGCCGCGATTAGCCCATCCAGGTACCGGACAAATTCGGCTAAATTGTCCGCGTTGTTCTTGAGATCGGCTTTGCCATCGACGTAATCGAATACAATGATATCGAAGCCGCGATCCGACAGAGGTATCGCGAGATTGCCCAGTTCACCGTTCAGATCGTCAATCGGATGAGCGTTGTTGACGGTATCGTATCCCTTGACCATGATAACGGGCTTATCCAATTTGCCCGCAACACGCCAGGCAGTGAGGTAACCCGCATGTCCGTTCACCGGATCGCTGTCGTACACTTTTTCGGATGCCAACGTCGCCTCATTAGCCGCCAGCAAGGCCGTCAGAATAGATGCCCGAATCAAGCCGATATGCGCAGTGATTTTCATTTGAGCTCCTTTGTTTCCACCGCGTGACGCCCATACGAGTTGTTCGAGAACGGAATTATCAAGAGAATCACCAATAAAGCCTCACGTTTCCAGTGCCTCCTGCCGGGTAAAGCTTTCAGTGGCCCGCCGTGAACACATCCATGTAGGCTCGCCTGCTGCTTCCCTGGCGCAAACGGTCACTTGAACCTTCACCCGACATGAGGCTTTACCAACGCATTTATTAATAACCACTGCGACCCGCCCAACCGCAAGTACCCAGCGGGGTATCGGTCCGGGCGTGAAGCGGAAAGCCATCCACGCCCT
This sequence comes from uncultured Chromatiales bacterium, assembly GCA_965368585.1. Taxonomy (GTDB): domain Bacteria; phylum Pseudomonadota; class Gammaproteobacteria; order Chromatiales; family Chromatiaceae; genus JARRQB01. The sequence continues at coordinate 5,398 of CBDUNM010000072.1, forward strand.
TGAGCCCGTCGCGAAGTTTGCCGACCCGTTGCAGAAAATGTGTTCTTTGCGCAGGGGTCAATGCCGCGTTCAACCGCACGGCCAGCTGGACACTCTTGCGCCGGATCTGCTCGACCCTGTGCGCGAGCTCGGCCGGTCGGTCGGCCAAATCGACCCACCACGCTGTGATGAATGACTGCAATGCCCCCTGTACGGGCGTTTCGCGGAGCAGGCGAATCAAGCGGTCCTGCTGCTGGCGACGATACGCCAACCAGTCTGCGGCTATCTCCGGCATAACCGATATCGCGTTGTCGACGAGCGCAACCTGGTCCCGCGACAGGTTACCGGTCCAGCGCTCGATGCGCTCAACGTATCGCTCGATGCGCTCCGCTCGACGCTGCGTCGGGTCGTCCGGCAGGTAGTCTGCCGCGTATTCGCGGTTTCGTTCCTCCAGCTGCCGGGCCAGATGCGTCACCTGCTCCGGGGTGATTTCGGCAAGTACCCGCGCCGCCAACGGCGCAGCGAGTCGCGCATGCGCGCGGTACAGCCGATCTGCCGACTCGGCCAGGCAGATCAGTCCGTCGACCGTCAAACCGGCGCGCGCTTGAACTGCGAGCGCGTCCAGCAGCGCGACGACGTCCGGCAACAAGCGGTCTCGGTGTTGCTCGAGCATGCGGCCGAACTCACCCCGCCAAGCTTCACGCTGCGCGGTACTGGCATCGACCAGCCGGCTGGCCCAGCGGTGCGCCAGCCAGTCGGCGTTTTCGTACAGTATCTTTGTTTGACTGCAACCGCCGGCGACCAGCGCCAACAAAAGAATCGCCAGCTTCGGTACGAAAGACATAATGCGCCATCCTTAGGAGGCTGTCGGATTTTGGACGAATCTGCTGTTAAGACGGGAGAGCGGTACAAATAATATCCCGGGATTTTCGTTACATAGGCCCACTGTGCGCCTCAAAGCCGCAAACGTTTAGCCTCACTCTCCCGCCTTCTCGCTAGAATCTCCCATAACCCGACAGCCTCCTAGACAAGCTATACGACCAAGTGCAGCCCCGGTGTTCGTTACCCCGGGACCCTGCCGCTCACCCGCCTATACTGACGTATTGCAGGATCTAACGTTTCCCGTGTTATCACGCGGTTATGTCCTGTGCTGCAAACGAATACCAGTTCGATCCGGTGACACTCAGCAAGTTCATATCGCCTCTGAGCGATCCGGTTTTATTTCGCGGCTACGGTCGACCCGGAGACCCCGCTGTCGGTTGATCGGGATCATTGTTCTTTTCGCTGCCGCCGTACTTATACTGAGGTAAACGCCGCCAAGGCGCGGACGATGGAGTGCCGCCAAAATGCACCGCGCGATTACGCTGTTCCCACTGCTGCTCGCCGCCTGCCTCGTTCTGGCGGAGTCACCCGCACTGACCCGTACCAGCCCCGTGTACCAGGTCTGGCCTATCGGTTGGATACGTAAAACGGAGCACCGTACTTACATCGAGGTGGAACCGCGATACATGGACGCTTTGCTCGGTGTGGAGGATCTCGATGCCATATGGGTGCTCTACTGGTTCGACCGAAACGACACACCCGCAAAACGTTCGATCCTCCAGATACACCCGCGCCATGACCTGCAGAATCCCTTGCGAGGCGTGTTTGCTACCCGCGCGCCGGTGCGGCCGAACCTCATTGCCCTCAGTCGGTGCCGGATAATCTCGGTGGTAAAGAATGTGATCGAGATCGATGACATCGATGCCTTTCCCGACACGCCGGTGCTCGACATCAAACCTTAAACGCGCGCAGCACTGCTTGCAGACGCTTCGGCAGTTGCAATCAGTAGTGGGCCATGCGATATGCTACCGGAGTGTAGAATCCATTCGGAGCCACGAGCCGTGACGCCATGACCCTGCTCCCGCTTCCCGCACCCAAGGTGATGCTGTTCGACTGGCACGGCACCCTGGTGAATACGCACGATGCCATGTATCGCGCGATCGAGGACATGCTGCCACAGCTGGAAGACCTCGACCTGCTGCGCCACATCGTCCCGGAACAGCAGGCACGCACCGGCGAAGATGAAAAGCTGCTGCGTTATATCCGCATCTTTCGCCAGCTCCCGCCGCCTGTCCTGGCCGAGCGCCGGATTTCCCGCACCGATATATTCGACGCCCTGTTCGGTAACAACGAACAGGCCCTGGCCACCGCGCACCGGGCGTACAACGACTGCTACCGGCATCACTATGGCGCCGTCTATCCGTTCCAGGAGGGCATCCATGACTATCTGCGCCATCTCAAGCGACTCGGCATCCGTATCGGTATCGTCACCAACCGCAGCCGCGAGTTTCTCGACGGCGAACTGGCGCAAATCGAGGACGGGCGCTGGGCCGGGCTGTTCGACGTTTCCCTATGCGGAAACGAGGCCAGTCGCTACAAACCGGCCCCCGACAGTCTCCACGAAGCCGTGGCGGCCTTAGGCGCGCAACCCGGTCGTCACGTGTGGTACGTCGGGGACAGCGTCACCGACATGGTGACCGCCAGCGCCGCCGGTGTGACGGCGGTGTTCTACAACGGCGCCGCGTGGGAGGAGAACTGGTTCGAGCAAATGTTCGCAAAGGCCGAACAGGCAAAGTATCGGCCAAGCGCCGTAGTGGAAGATTTCGACGCCCTGTTGGATGCCGTCGAAAACAGCCTGTCGACCGGACGGAGCGACGCTGACGAGATCGGCGGATATGCCAGACCACCCCGGCTGCCGGCACGAAAACCGCGCACGCCGCACGCCGTTCCGGACTGGCAACCGGCGGTGGTGCAACTCGACGCACCCACCACCATCCTGTTCGACTGGCACGCGACCCTGGTGGATACACTGGATGCGATGTACCACGCGGTGGATGATCTGCTGCCGGAACTGCAGGAAATGGGCCTGGACGATCAACTCGTTGCGGCGGACCAATGTAAATCGGCAGAGGACCTGAAACTGCTCAACTATGTGCGGGACAATTACAAGCTGCACCCGAAGATCCGGCTCGATCGTAAGATCTCTCGTACCGACATCTTCGAGATTCTGTTCGGCGACAATGACGACGCCAAGCAAACCGCGCACCGGCGCTTCACCCATCACTACCGAAATCACTATGGTACGGCGCTGCCGTTCGAGCCGCGCGTCGGCGACGTACTGGCCGGCCTAAAGACCCTGGGCCTGCGTCTCGGTGTGATCACCAATCGGGATCGGGAATTTTTCGTCGACGAAATGGCCAGCATCGACGAAAACCGTTGGGCGCCCTACTTCGATACCGATATATGCGGCGATGACACCGTGTTTCGCAAGCCCCATACCGACCAGATTTTCAAGGCCGCGGAAAATCTGGACATCGCGCTGGCGAGCGACGTCTGGTACGTCGGCGACAGCACCACCGATGTGATCGCCGCCAAGTCGGCTGGAATAACCAGCGTCTTCTTCAACGGCGCCCTGTGGGATCAGTCCTGGCTCAATCGCATTTTCCCCGGTTCCGACCGCCATCCGCACAGACCGGATGTGGTGGTGAATGACTTCTCCGAACTATGGGCACTGGTGTTGGCCTGCCGCCGGCACAGGAGTTACCGCAACCCCAAACCGGCCCGTCCGCTCCACGACTGACCGGCGATACTCATCGGTCCGGTTGTCAGATCGCGGCTTTATGATGATTTTCGGCACGGAAGATGTCTGGGGGATATTACCGCAGGTGATGGCAACCATTGCAGGAGCGCGTAACACTCGCGCACCCGGGACCAATCGAACGGCAACCCGAGTCGGGCATACGCGAGAATCGGAACGGCGGGCTTCGTATCCAGGCAGTTGCGGTCGGTTACGAAACACAGATCAGACGCCGCCGGACAGCGCATTTGAGACGCGCACCAATCTGGCACATGCCGTCGGGCACGGACGGCGATGTCTGCTTCACAATGGTGCGCGTTGTGTTTAGCGGGCGTCTGACCACCACCCGCTCGCATGGCTAATCCGCTGTAAATCAAGCGATTTAATAGTTTGGCACGACGTTTGCATTCATACTGCCGATGTCGGTTTGGATTGCGCCAATAACTTACGCGAACCCTGCCACACCGACGAGTACCACTGCATTCAGTACCTCACTAACGGTAGGAGTCAAAATGCATTTCTCGAACCAACTAAAAAAGATCTCGGCCGCCGTCACGCTAAGCGCAGCGCTGGCAGTCGCCAACCTCGCGCACGCCGCCGACACGATTAAAGTAGGCGTGCTGCATTCGCTGTCCGGCACCATGGCGATATCCGAAACCACGCTCAAAGACACCATGCTGATGCTCATCGAGGAGCAGAACAAGAAAGGCGGACTGTTGGGCAAACAACTCGAGGCCGTGGTCGTCGACCCCGCATCGAACTGGCCGTTGTTCGCCGAGAAGGCCCGCGAACTGATCGAAAAGGAAAAGGTCGCAGCCGTATTCGGTTGCTGGACCTCGGTATCGCGCAAATCGGTACTTCCGGTATTCGAAGAACTCGACAACCTGCTGTTCTACCCGGTGCAGTACGAAGGCGAGGAATCGTCCAAGAACGTTTTCTATACCGGTGCGGCGCCCAATCAACAAGCCATACCGGCCGTCGACTACCTGATGAACGAGATCGGCGTCAAGCGCTGGGTGCTGGCCGGCACCGACTACGTATACCCGCGCACCACCAACAAGATCCTCGAGGCGTACCTCAAGGCGAAAGGGGTGGCTACTGACGACATCATGATCAACTACACGCCGTTCGGTCACTCCGATTGGCAGTCGATCGTTTCCGATATCAAAAAATTCGGTGCCGCCGGCAAGAAGACCGCGGTGGTGTCCACCATCAACGGCGACGCCAATGTGCCTTTCTACAAGGAACTGGGTAACCAGGGAGTCTCGGCGGAAGACATCCCCGTGGTCGCATTCTCCGTGGGCGAGGAGGAATTGTCGGGTATCGACACCAAGCCGCTGGTCGGCCACCTCGCGGCGTGGAACTACTTCATGAGCGTTGAAGCCGAGGAAAATGATGCCTTTATCGACGCATGGCATGCCTTTACTAAAAACGAGGAGCGCGTGACCAACGACCCCATGGAGGCGCACTACATCGGCTTCAACATGTGGGTAGAAGCGGTGAAGAAGGCCGGCACCACGGATACCGCAGCGGTAAGCGATGCCATTATTGGTGTAGCGGTGCCCAATTTGTCGGGTGGCTTCTCCGCCATGATGCCTAACCACCACATCACCAAACCGGTCCTGATTGGCGAGATTCAGGACGATGGGCAATTTCAAACCGTATGGCAAACGCCCGGCCTGGTAGCGGGCGATGCCTGGTCCGACTTTCTGGAAGGTTCCAAAGACATCATCGCTGACTGGCGTCGTCCGTTGTCCTGCGGCAACTATAACGTGAAGACCGCCAAGTGTTCTGGCCAGAATTTTTAATCGATCTTAATTGCGGCAACCCGACACCGGTTTCCTGCCCGCGAGGGCGGGAACCGGCATTCGACAATAAAGAATAGTGCCACTTACCGAGGCCTCTATCCGTGTTCCGACAGATCAGAACTGGGCTGCTCCTGCTATGCGCGCTCGTTTCCCCGACCTACGCAGCCACGGCCAATATCACCACGGGTGACGCCGGCCTCGACGACGCCTTTGCGGCCATTCTCGACCGAAACTTCGACACCAAGGCCGTCGGAATCGATGCGCTCGCGGCCAGCGGTCACCCTGCAGCGACCCGTTTGCTGCGCGGTATCCTCAAAGGCGATCTGCGGGTCTACGACAAGGAACGGCGCCTAGTCTGGTTTACCGCCACCGGCAGCAAATACGCGCTGACCGACGCGCTCGACGGCAAGGATCTCGGCCTGGTAGCGAAACGGAAAGCGAAAAAGATCGCCATCAACAATCAACTTCGCTCCAGAATCCGCACCGCTCTGGCGGCGCTGGAACTCGGCCACGCCGACCCCGAGGTACGCTTGACGGCTGCCCGGGAAATGCTCTCCGACCCCGACCCGATGGTGGCGCAGGCCCTGCGGACGCAGTTGACGAACGAATCGGACACGTCGGTACGCGCCGCCATCGTACAGGCGATCGCCCTGGGCGAACTCAGACACCCGGACCCGGCGCAGCGCCTGCAAGCCATCGACGCCGTACGCGACAGCCTGGAACCGGCCGTGCGCAACCAATTGCAGACTTTGGCCACGGCCGACGCCGACCCGCGGGTGCGGGAGACGGCCGTCGCCGCGCTCGAAGCAATCGACAGCCGGGTAAAGCTCTACGGTCTTGCCGAGACCCTGTTTTTCGGCTTGAGCCTCGGCTCGGTGCTGGTGTTGGCCGCCATCGGCCTGGCGATCACCTTCGGCGTCATGGGTGTTATCAACATGGCTCATGGCGAACTGATCATGCTGGGCGCGTACACGACCTATCTGCTGCAGTTGGTCATGCCCAACCATACCGGCCTCTCGGTGCTGCTCGCCATACCGACGGCATTCGTGGTGTCGGGCCTGGCCGGCATCGCCATCGAACGCGGGGTGATACGTTTCCTCTACGGTCGACCGTTGGAGACGCTGCTGGCCACCTTCGGGATCAGCCTGATCTTGCAGCAACTCGTGCGGACCCTGATATCGCCGCAAAACGTTCCGGTCTCTAATCCGGAGTGGATGAGCGGCTTCTGGCAGGTGAACAGCGTGCTTTCGCTCACCTATAACCGCCTCTACATACTGCTGTTCTGCGGCCTGGTTTTTACCGCATTGTTCCTGGTGCTCAAAAAGACCAAACTCGGTCTGCAGGTGCGCGCCGTCTCGCAGAACCGCTCGATGGCGCGCGCCATGGGAGTGCGTTCCGCTCGCGTTGATGCGCTCACCTTCGGTCTGGGCTCGGGCATCGCCGGTGTCGCCGGTGTCGCCCTTTCGCAACTGACCAATGTCGGCCCCAACCTCGGCCAGGCCTATATCGTCGACAGCTTCATGGTGGTGGTATTCGGCGGGGTCGGAAATCTGTGGGGAACCCTGATCGGCGGTCTTTCGCTCGGCATTGCCAACAAGGTCCTGGAACCGTGGAGCGGTGCCGTACTGGCCAAGATCCTGGTACTGGTGTTTATCATCCTGTTCATTCAAAAGCGCCCGCGCGGACTGTTTCCGCAAAAGGGCCGCGCCGCGGAGGGTTGAGGCATGCTGTTCGCTAATATCCTGCGCAATGACCGCGGCGGCCAGGCATTTCTGCTGGTGCTGCTAGCGACGCTGATCGCCGTACCCTTGCTCAACATGGTGGTGCCGCCCGACAGCCCCTGGCATCTGTCCACCTTCACCGTCACGCTGCTGGGCAAATACCTGACCTACGCCCTGCTGGCCATGGCCGTGGATCTCGCCTGGGGTTACCTCGGCATCCTCAGCCTCGGCCACGGTGCATTTTTCGCCCTGGGCGGGTACGCCATGGGTATGTACCTGATGCGCCAGATCGGCGACCGCGGTGTTTACGGCGACCCCGTACTGCCGGACTTCATGGTGTTTCTGAACTGGCCCGAATTGCCCTGGTTCTGGCAGGGCTTCGATATGTTCTGGTTCGCCGCGTTGCTGGTGGTGCTCGCGCCCGGGCTGCTTGCGTTCGTATTCGGCTGGCTGGCGTTCCGGTCGCGCGTCACCGGCGTCTATCTGTCCATCATGACCCAGGCCCTCACCTATGCGCTGATGCTCGCATTCTTCCGTAACGAAATGGGATTCGGCGGCAACAACGGTCTGACCGACTTCAAGGACATCCTGGGTTTCAATCTGCAGGCCGACAGCACCCGGATCGGGTTGTTCATCGCCAGTGGCATCGCGGTGTTCGCTGGCTATCTCGCTTGTCGCGCCATCATCGCGTCACGCCTGGGGCGCGTCGCCGTCGCGGTACGCGACGCCGAAGACCGAACCCGCTTCATCGGCTACCAAGTCGAGCATGTCAAGCTGGCTATATTCACCTTTTCGGCCATGTTGGCCGGTGTGGCCGGCGCGCTCTACGTACCTCAGGTGGGGATCATCAATCCGAGCGAATTTGCGCCCCTGGCCTCGATCGAGATCGTCATCTGGGTGGCCGTGGGCGGGCGCGCCACCTTATACGGCGCGGTGATCGGCGCACTGCTGGTCAACTACGCCAAAACCTACTTCACCGGCGCACTGCCGGACGCCTGGCTGTTTGCGCTCGGGGGGTTATTCGTGCTGGTCACCCTGTTCCTGCCGCGCGGCCTGGTGGGTCTGGTGCGACGTAGGGAGGCCACCGCATGAGCGGCATACAAGACACCATGCGGCGTGACCGTACCTTCGACTTCCTCATCCCCAAGGTCGTCGACGACCTGGACCTGAGTCAGGGTACGGTGCTGTACATGGAAGACGTCTCGGTGAGTTTCGACGGCTTCAAGGCCATCAACCAGCTCAATTTCTACATCGAACCCGGCGAACTGCGCTGCGTGATCGGCCCCAACGGTGCGGGCAAGACGACCATGATGGATATCATCACGGGCAAAACCCGTCCTGATACGGGCACTGCCTGGTTCGGCCGCAGTATGAATCTGCTGCGCATGAGCGAAGCGGAGATCGCGCAGGCGGGCATCGGCCGCAAGTTTCAGAAACCGACCGTGTTCGAAAATCACTCCGTGTTCGAGAACCTCGAACTGGCTATGGCCGGCAACAAGGGCGTATTCCCTACCCTGGTTGCGCAATTGTCCGGCGTGCAACGCGACCAGATCGACCGGGTACTCGATATCATCGGTCTCAAGGACGCCGCCGAACGCCGCGCCGGCGCACTGTCGCACGGCCAGAAGCAATGGCTCGAGATCGGCATGTTGTTGATGCAGAATCCGGTGTTGCTGCTGGTGGACGAACCCGCCGCGGGTATGACGCACCAGGAAATGGACCGTACCGTCGAACTGCTCTCCTCCCTGGCGGGGGAGCACTCGGTGGTGGTCGTCGAACATGACATGGAATTCGTTCGCGCCCTGAACTCCCGTGTCACGGTGCTGCACCAAGGCACCGTACTGGCCGAGGGCAGCATGGACCAGGTGCAGAACGACCCCAGGGTCATCGAAGTCTACCTGGGCAGCTGACGTGGCAACCGATATCTTCGCAGTAGGCAGGCCCGCTCGCCGATCCCCGCCCGATCAGTACCCAAGCGGTCGGAGGGTTGACCACCTGTGCTACCTGGCGGATGTACTATGAGAGAATCCAAACCATGCTAACGGTATCCGCACTCAATCAGTTCTACGGCGAGAGCCACACGCTCTGGGACCTGGATCTCGAGGCCCCGCAAGGCGAGTGTACCTGCATCATGGGGCGCAACGGTGTCGGCAAGACGACCTTGTTGCAATGTATCATGGGCCTGCTCAAGGTCCGCTCCGGCGCCATTGAATACGATGGGAAAGACATCACCCGGCTGCAGGCCGAACAACGCGCACCCATCGGCATCGGCTACGTTCCGCAGGGGCGGCAGATCTTCCCGCTGATGAGCGTCGAGGAGAATCTGCAAATTGGCTTGCCCGCACGTCGCGACAAGCTACGCAGTATCCCCGAATACATCTTCGAGCTTTTTCCGGTGCTCAAAGAAATGCTGAACCGTCGCGGTGGCGATCTGTCGGGCGGACAACAACAGCAACTGGCGATCGGGCGCGCCCTGGTGACCGACCCCAAGGTCCTGATCCTCGACGAACCGACCGAGGGCATACAGCCCAACATCGTGCACGAAATCGGTGACATCATCGGCAAGCTCAACCGCGAACAGGGCATCACCGTCATTCTGGTGGAGCAGAAACTGCCGTTCGCACGGCGCGTCGCTGATCGATTCTGCCTGATCGACCGGGGCCGGAATGTCGCCAATGGCGGCATCGCGAAGCTCACCGAGGCACTGGTACAAGAGTATCTAACCGTATAACCCACTGGAGTGATTCCAAGATGAAATCTATCGCGTCAGTCGTAGTGACCTTACTCGCGTCAACGAGCACCTGGGCGCATCCGGGTTTGCACCATACCCACGGTTTTCTGGAAGAACATCTTCTAACCGCGTTGGCCGTTGCCGCGCTCGCGGCCGGTTTCATCGTGGTCGCGCGGCGCGGTAACAACCGCGACACAAGTAGCCGCTGACGTTCAAGTGCCGCAGGCCGCCGCCGAATTGCCGCCTTCGGGTTGGCACGCCCGGCTCCAGCTGGGATTTGCGCACCGCGGCCAACGTACCGAACTCGTCCACCGCCGACGACAGGGTCCGCTCGCGGTGCAGCGCCCGTTTCATCCCGAGGGCGCAACCTGTCATGTCTATCTGCTGCATCCGCCGGGTGGAGTTGTCGGCGGTGACCGGCTGGATATCGACGTTGCCGTGCGGTGCGACGCCGCCGCTTTGGTGACCACCCCCGGTGCGACCAAGTTCTATCGTAGCGCGGGGCCACTGGCGCAACAGATCCAGACGCTCGCGGTCGAGGAAAACGCCAGCCTGGAATGGTTCCCGCAGGAGAATATCTTTTTCCCGGGCGCGAATATCGCCGTCCAGACCCGCGTCGACCTGCACGCCTCGTCCCGCTTGATCGGCTGGGAACTGCAATGCCTTGGCCGCCCCGTGATCGGCGAAGCGTTTAACGAAGGACGCGTGGACCTGCAACTCGCGCTCTACCGGGACGGGCATCCCTTGCTGCTGGAACGGCTGCGTATTCGGCAGGCGTCCGATTTGACCGGCGCCGCCAAGCTGCGGGGTAAACCGGTGGTCGGCAGCTTTTTCGCCACCGGGGCGGACCGACGACTGCTCGCGCAGGTACGCGCGCACCTGCCGCGCGATCGATTTGCTGCGACCTTGATCGACGACCTGTTATTGTTGCGTTACCTGGGTTCATCGACGGAGCAGGCGCGTGATACCTTCATCCGGGTTTGGCGGGCGATTCGCGAATCCGTCATTGGTAAGCCACCCTGCCCACCGCGCATCTGGTCTACCTGAACGAACGTTATTGTAGGAGAACGCCGTGGAGCTAACCCCCCGCGAAAAAGACAAACTGCTGGTATTCACTGCGGCCTTGCTGGCGGAGCGCCGCAAAGCGCGCGGCTTGAAGCTCAACTATCCTGAAGCCGTTGCCTTCATCAGCGCGGCGGTCATGGAAGGTGCGCGCGACGGCAGAAGTGTCGCCGAGCTAATGGATCACGGCCGCACCCTGCTCTCGCGCGAGGACGTGATGGACGGCGTTGCCGAAATGATCCACGACGTACAAGTGGAAGCCACTTTTCCCGACGGCACCAAGTTGGTGACCGTCCACGACCCCATCGTCTGATCGACCCACTATTCGACCCAGTCAGCGGAGCCGCAGCATGATCCCTGGAGAACTCCTCGTCGCCTCGGGCGATATCGAATTGAACGCCGGCCGGCCCACGGTCAAGGTGAACGTCGCCAACACCGGCGACCGCCCCATCCAGGTCGGGTCGCATTACCATTTCTTCGAAACCAACACCGCGCTGTCGTTCGACCGCACCAAATCGCGGGGGTTTCGACTGAACATTGCCGCCGGTACGGCCGTGCGGTTCGAACCCGGCCAGACGCGCGAAGTGGAACTGGTCGCCTACGCGGGAGACCGTCACGTGTACGGCTTCAACGGCAAGATCATGGGAGGACTGGACTGATGGGCAAGATTTCCCGACAGGCCTACGCCGAGATGTACGGCCCGACCGTCGGCGACCGGGTCAGGCTGGCCGACACCGAACTGATCATCCAGGTCGAGGCCGACCATACCCGCTACGGCGACGAAGTGAAGTTCGGCGGCGGCAAGGTCATCCGCGACGGCATGGGGCAGAGTCAACGCCCCTCCACAGAAGTGGTCGACGTGGTGATCACCAACGCGCTGATCCTCGATCACTGGGGCATCGTCAAGGCCGATGTCGGGATCAAGAACGGTCGCATCGCCGGGATAGGCAAAGCGGGTAACCCGGACGTGCAGCCCGACGTCGATATCGTGATCGGCCCAGGCACCGAAGCCATCGCCGGCGAGGGCCAGATCCTCACCGCCGGCGGTATCGATTCGCACATTCACTTCATCTGCCCGCAACAGGTCGAGGAAGCGCTGATGTCCGGCGTGACGACCATGCTGGGCGGTGGCACCGGACCGGCCACGGGCACCAACGCCACGACCTGCACCCCCGGACCCTGGAACATCCACCGCATGCTGCAGGCCGCCGACGGCCTGCCCATGAACATCGGGTACCTCGGCAAGGGCAATGCCTCGCGGCCCGGGCCGCTGACCGAGCAGATCGCTGCCGGTGCGATCGGGCTGAAACTGCACGAGGACTGGGGCACGACACCCGCGGCCATCGACAACTGCCTGACCGTGGCGGAAAACTTCGATGTACAGGTGGCCATTCATACCGACACGCTGAACGAATCCGGTTTTGTCGAAGACACCCTGGCGGCGATGAACGGTCGCACCATCCATACCTACCACACCGAAGGCGCCGGTGGCGGTCACGCACCGGACATTATCAAAGCGTGCGGAGAGGCCTGGGTGCTGCCGTCGTCCACCAATCCGACGCGTCCCTATACGGTCAATACCGTCGACGAGCATCTCGACATGCTCATGGTCTGCCACCACCTGTCGCCGGCCATCGCCGAAGACGTGGCCTTTGCGGAATCGCGCATCCGACGTGAAACCATTGCGGCGGAAGATATCCTGCACGATCTGGGCGCGTTCTCGATGATCGCGTCGGACTCACAGGCGATGGGACGGGTGGGGGAAGTGATTTGCCGCACCTGGCAGACGGCGCACAAGATGAAGGTGCAGCGCGGCGCGCTCAAGGGCGATCCCGCGACGCACGACAATCTGCGGGCGAAACGCTACATCGCCAAATACACCATCAACCCGGCGATCACCCACGGCATAGGACACGAGGTGGGTTCCGTCGAAAAAGGCAAGATCGCCGACCTGGTGCTGTGGAAGCCGGCCTTCTTCGGCACCAAGCCGAGCTTGATCATGAAGGGCGGCATGATCGCGGCCGCGCCCATGGGGGATCCCAACGCCTCGATTCCCACGCCACAGCCGGTGCATTATCGGCCGATGTTCGGCGCCTTCGGCAGTGCACTGACCGCGACCAGCATGACCTTTCTGTCGCAGACCGCGCACGACGCCGGGGTACACCAGCAACTCGGGCTGCAGTCACGCATCGGGGTGATCAAGAACTGCCGTTCCATTACCAAGGCCGACATGGTGTTGAACGACTACCAGCCGAACATCGAGGTCGATGCCCAAACCTACGAGGTACGTGCCGACGGCGAACTGTTGACCTGCGAGCCGGCGGCCGAGCTGCCGCTGGCGCAACGCTACTTTTTGTTTTGAGGCCACCATCTTGCTCCGCCTGACCAGGCGCGTCGCCGCCGGCGCGGCCGCCGACGGGTCGCTGACGTTGACCCTTGACCAACGCGTCAAGAGCAGACTGCGGGTCAGACTCGACGACGGCTCGGAGGCGGGCTTGTTTCTCGAGCGCGGTGTGATTCTGCGCCACGGCGACCTGCTCGGGAGCGACGACGGCAGGGTGATCGCGGTGCAAGCAGCGCCGGAAACCGTTTCGACCGTTCAATCCGCGGACCCGCTGCTGCTGTCGCGCGCCTGCTACCACCTGGGAAACCGCCACGTGCCGCTGCAGATCGCACCCGGTTTCGTACGCTACCAGCACGATCACGTGCTCGACGGCATGCTCCGCGCGCTGGGTCTGACGGTAGTCTGCGAACAAGCACCCTTCGAGCCCGAAGCCGGGGCCTACAGCGGACACGGTCATTCGCACCAAGGCCATCACGACCATGCCTGTTGAAGGCGGCCTGCCGCTACTGCGACTCATGCACCTGGTCAGCCCGTCGTTGCCGATCGGCGCCTTCACTTATTCGCAGGGTATCGAGTGGGCGGTGGAATACGGGTGGATAAGGAACACCGACGACCTGGCCGACTGGATCAGGGACCAGTTGAGCGACACAATGGCGCACCTGGAACTGCCGGTGTTGCAGCGACTCTACCGAGCCTGCGAGCGCAACGACGACACCGCCCTGTCGCAATGGTCGGACCTGTTGCTGGCCGCCAGAGAGACCGCCGAGCTGCGCGCGGAGGAGCGCCAGCGAGGGCGCGCCCTCGCCGACCTGTTGCTGTCGCTGGGCGTGCCGAGCGCAGCGGTGCGCGCCGATACGCTGCGCAAGACGCAGCTCGCCGGCTTTACGCTGGCCGCCTGGCACTGGGATGTCGATTGTGAACGAACGGCGTTGGGACATTGTTGGGCATGGCTGGAGAACCTGGTCCTCGCCGCGATCAAGATCATCCCGCTCGGACAAACGGCAGGCCAGCAACTGCTGCACGATCTGGCCCCGTTACTGCCGGCTGCGGTCACTACCGGCCTGCAACTCGCCGATGACGAAATCGGATCGTCCCTGCCCGCTCTGACCATGGCCAGCTGCCGCCACGAGACCCAATACACACGCCTGTTTCGCTCTTGAGGACGCGTCGCAGAACGATCTGCGAGTACAACAGGCCCACGGACAACGAGATTCGAGGAACATCGCGGATTCTTTCCGTAGGAGGCGAGCCGTCTCGCCGCTCTGCTCCCGACGAAGCGGGCTGCCCTCCTACCTATGACTGAGGAGTATCAATGAACACATCACCTTTGCGTATCGGTGTCGGCGGCCCGGTAGGGTCCGGCAAGACCGCGCTGCTCGACGCCCTGTGCAAATTACTGCGGGACCAATACCAACTGGCTGTCGTCACCAACGATATCTACACCCAGGAAGACGCGCAGTTCCTGATCCGCAGCGAGGCACTGGAGCCGGCCCGTATCGTCGGCGTGGAAACGGGCGGTTGTCCGCACACCGCGATCCGCGAAGACGCCTCGATGAACCTGGCCGCCGTGCAGGACCTGCAGGAGCAGTTTCCCGACCTGGATCTGCTCTTCATCGAAAGCGGCGGCGACAACCTGTCGGCCACCTTCAGTCCGGAGTTGGCCGACATCACGATTTACGTCATCGATGTCGCCGAGGGCGAGAAGATTCCGCGCAAAGGCGGACCGGGCATTACGCGTTCGGACCTGCTGGTCATCAACAAGATCGACCTGGCGCCGTACGTGGGCGCTTCGCTGGAAGTCATGGAGCGCGATGCCAGGCGTATGCGCGGCGCAAAGCCTTTCGTGTTCAGCAACCTGCGCGAGGGTCAGGGATTGGCCGAGATCGTCACCTTCATCGAGCACGAAGGCATGCTGGCCGGGGACCGCGATTCGGGAGCGATGCGTCGCGGATGAGACAGTTTTCCGGCGTCAGTTCGACGACCGGCGAATGCCTGGTTTAGGGATGCGTTTATGGTGAACCCTTGGGTTTGGCCGACCCGATTTGCACCTCCGGATGGTGACTCAATATGAGCGCTTTTATCTCTTTCTCACGCCGTTTGGGCACGTCTACCAGGAGCAAAATCTCGCCGCGTTCGATGGCCTTCTGAAACCGATCCAGATCGTGATTGTGCTCGTGACTTTTCATCAAGCCGGACACTACGGCGCCGAAACCGGCACCCGCCAGCGCGCTGGCCACCACGGCCCCGCCGCCAAGCACCAGTCCCGCGGGCGGAAAGGTGACGGCCAGCAACCCCCCCAGCAGCCCCGATGCACCGCCCAGGCCAATGCCCTGCTCGATGCCGTGCGCAAGCTCCGACTTTTGCCAGATGCTCGCGTCCGGCAGATCTTCGATATCCTGGGAAATACCGGCAATGGCGTGAATATGATGCCGAACGATTCCAACGTCTTCGAGTTCTTCGGTCACGCGTTGCGCGATTGCCGTGTCGGGTAACAGAAAATAGAGACGTCGCACACTGCCCTCCTTGCACCCGAGTTGTCGCTCGGTTCAAACTTGCGTCCAAATCAAGGTAACCCCTGCCCGCCGCCGCTCCATTGATTAAAATCAAATTCGCGCAAGCATTCCGTTCTTATATGGAAGCTATGGGCAGAGGGAAAGGAGGTATGCCATGAAAGTGAAAGACTGGATCATCGCGCTGGTCGCGCTCGTCCTGAAATTGGGTGTATCGTTGCCGTTGGCCGCCGATTTCGACGCCAGCCATGTCGCCGACACTACCGGGCTTTACCCGAACTTGGGTTCCAATCGTTAGGCACACGCGCCGATCCGGCGAAACCGGCGGAGCGCGGCATCGCTAGCGCCCTTCGACAAGCGGCTCGCGTGCGCCGATCACTACGAACACCAGCAGGGCAGTAAGCCCGGCGAGGATGAACACACCACCCATGGTGGCGCCGACGGCGAGTAACAGCGAGCCCAGCGTCATGCAAACGACGGTCAGAAAGAGCGTCGGGCCGCTGTAGTACCGAAAAGCGTGTTTTAAACGGGCTGCACTCATTGGCTCTCTCCCAAGCTGTCAGTGGAGGAACGTTTTTGCCTCACTCCGGCGACGGGCTTCTACCCCGAATACGCCCCAACTAAGCAACGACTACGTAAAGTTGATAGTTTTTCTGGGTTTTTCAAGGGCACAATACCCGCGGATAATTCGGGATTATCCTCCTACCATCGGGATCGGCGGCAAGTTGTCTGGCACGGCGGTCTCATACACCCACTCGGGCAGCGGCCGGGTGTCAGTCGATTGTGAGCACCCTCAATACCCTGCCGCAATGACCGGCTATCGCCTCAGGCGTCGTTGGCCTCGTCCACGTCCAACGATATCCCTTCGACTTCTATGACTTTCATCAGCGCCTCCTCCAGCGTCGCGCGGGCCCGAGCCGTTTGCACATGCAAATAGGCGTGCAGAGCCGCGTCGTCACGCGATCGGTTTTCGCACTCGGCGCTGTACTGTTCGAAGCGCGATAGCGAAATGATCAGATCGGACAGGTGGTGCGGGCACTCGCACTTGATAGTGGTGGAGGCCGCCGACGCCATCGCCAGCCGCCGGTCGTCGAACAAGCGGGCCGGAATGGGGGCACCCAGCGCCGCTTGGGAATCGTTGCCTGCGGGTTGCGCCTGAACCAGGGGGACGTCAGGACAGCACGCCTGCTTCAATTCGCCCCAGGAAACGGGAAACCGCAATGCCGCAATGCCCTGATCGGACATCTGGGCCAGGTTCTGCGCACGCGCGAACCCGTAGACCACCACCAGCCGACGCGCGCCGCACCGTCGCTGCAGGCGGCGCACGAGGCCGACCGAATCATCGTTGAGCGTGGGTAACTCCACGACCAGCACATCAGCCGCCAAATCCGGCGCGGCCCGTTCGAAATCCACCTGCTGGTCAAACGCGCCCGCTATCTGCAGCGCGGCATCGCTCAGCGCACCCAGCTCCGCGTCCAGCTTGACGGCCAGCGTCGCACCGACCAGGGCCAGACGCACCGGTCCCTTGTGTCTGGCCTCGGTGGCGGCCGACGCGGTTTGTGAGGTGGCCGTGCGCTCTTCCAGCTGCTCCAGGGTGAGGTTGGCGACCGTACCGATGGCGTGCCCAGAGTCTACCAGGCGCTTGATCAGCCCCAGTCGCGCAATATCGTGCTGGCTGTACAGCCGGCTCCCGCCTTCGGTTCGATGGGGCTCCACGACGCCGTACCGCCGCTCCCAGACTCTCAAGGTGTCCGCCGGAACGCCGGTCAACCGCGACACTGCGCCGATACGAAAAGCCGAGTCGTTGTTCTTTTCTGTCGTCATTGCTGATATCACCTGTTTGGGCCGGGACCCGATTGCCGGTCAATGTTCCGCGACCGTATCCACCCGCCGTTCCGAACTATGAGAAAAATCCCGCGGTAAACGAGGGGGCAGCCGGCGCGAAGTCGCGCAGGCGGCGCCGAGTACGACCGAGTTGCAAGCGCCTCCAGGGCGGGTTGTCCAGCGCCTGTCCGGAGTGCAACCCACCTCGGCCAGGCGAACTCGAGCACGGCCGCCGACGTGGTCACCCGCCAAGTGGACTTCTCCGTTGCAAATCCCTGTACGAGGCCAGCCTCTGCCCGACGCAGCGCTCGTCGGACGCACATCGACGAGATGCACCGGTTCGTGACGATGCTTGCCTCGTGTAGGTTCTTCTATACGTCAAATCGTCGCGTCAGGCGTTGGGACTCTCGGGTTGTCATATTAGTGTCCTGGAATAATGTTTGGCAAGGCGTGCTTACCGTCGAGCCTAGCTCGCGGCACGCCCCTCTCGAACCGGGTAAACTGCGGCCGACCGAACCGGGCCATCGCGACCGGAAGACCAAGCTGCAAAGGAGACTGATCTTGATCGTCAAGATTGCAATGATCATTGCGTTCGCTACCTGTCTGGGGGCGGTGCCCGAGG
>CBDUNM010000073.1:0-23565 GCA_965368585.1 uncultured Chromatiales bacterium
AAACCGTGTGCTCAAGGATCAACTCGAAGGACAGCGGCTTCGGTTTACTGACGAACAGCGGATACGATTGGCCGTGAAGGCCAAGGCCGCGTTGAGGTCTGGACGCGCCGTGGACCGGTCGCGTATTTCGTATTTTTGTGCGACTCAAGACACGTACCGTGCACATTGTCAATGATCAACTCAATGGAGCCATTCCGAGATCGGTTTATTGGAGCCACCTCAGGATCGCCCTATTGAGGCCACCTGATGATCGGCCTAATGGAGCCACCCGGCACCGGTTTTACCTTCGAACTGACCTAATCGCCTCCCGTATCGTGACCGCACTTTTTTAGTGTGGAGAGAACACGGGATGGCCAAACGGAGGTTCGAGATGTATCACTATCGACAAGCCCTGGTGCGCATGCGCCTGGGGGATTCGGATCGACAGATCGCTCAATCGGGGCTGATGGGCCGGCGCGTTGCCGCGACCGTCAGAGGTGAAGCCGCGGCGCGCGGCTGGTTAAGTAAACTACACTTCGCCACGTTTGCGCAGACGCTGCGCCACACCAGCTGCCGCTTACCTTGGCGTTAAATGCCGGTAATCAGGAAATCGATCGCTGCGACGATGTCGTCTCTAAGGTGCTCCAACGATTCAGCCGGAGCAAGCAATGCGGATACTGGCACGTTAGTCATTTGGTGGGTTAATAGGACGAAGTCTTCGTCATTCACCTTCATTGGCGGGCAAAGGTTACCTATGTTCGAATCACTTAGGTACTTGAAAGGGGTAAGGGGAATAACAAGCCGAGTGTTCAGAGAATCAAGAAGCGGATTTTGAACGTCCACGAAATAGGGGTAAGTGTCTTTCGAGTCCTGGTTTCGGTTCTCGTAGAGAATAAATTGGCCCATTAAATGGTCCTGTAAGCGTCTGCGAATAACCCCCTTTCTTCAGCGAGGCGGTTCGAAGCATCAATGGCTTCTCGGTTCTTTTTAAGCCATTGAGCGCGTTCCGCTTTTCGTACTTCGTCAGCGAGGGCGTTTTCCAAGGTCGCTGAAAGGTTAAGTTTCAAGTTTTTTGCTTTTGCCAGTAAGTCACTGTTAATACTTAGATTTGTTGGTTTTTTTGGTGCAAACTGATCGTAGACATGTGTCATAGAAAGCATCCCGTTGCGCAACGTATATGCGCATACATGATGCGCATTAGATTGAGCCTAAGGCATTGCATCGCACTTAACAAGACCTTCCAGCGGACGCGCCGCTTCGCGCCACTGAAGGCAACGTTAGCCGCTTGGGAAGACTCTCGCCGTGCGGTCGGCGGTTACGTATATCTGACGTTTGGAAAGAAAGGGATTGCCGTGTGCTTGCCGATCAATGTGACAACGTGGAACACACCGGCCTGGGCCAAGGCCTTGATCCTGCTGGCGGTTCATCCCCGCAGGCGCGGGGAACACGCAATTCACGGAGCAGGCACCTTGGATCAGTCTCAGTAACCTGCCAGAATGAGAGACCCTTTGCTGTTTGGCTCGCGTCTATACATTTTAGATAAAATAGGCCATGCGCCAGTCGTCCTTGGAAATGCTCCAGTGCGTAGGAGGGAGCTTCGGAAACGTGGCACTGGCGAAACTAATCCAAGAAGACGCGTTCGACATGCAACTGCCTGTCAGCGGATTGGATATCGCCACGTCGGCTATCGTGCGTGGTGGCATGGCCACCTTCGCATCAAACTCCGAAGAATGATTATGACGCTTTCGTCTCATGCATTCTTTGCAACGATTTTCGCCCAGCAAGAACGATCGGGCTTATCTGATTTTAGTTGCCGTTCAGGTTGCGAGGTAGACCGCACCGAACCAACCGCGTTTTGATTGCTCGACACACAATCCATAGATAGATAGCTATAGATTTTATCTAAATTATCGAACACCTTTCCTCTGGCGAACCCGTAGAATCCGGCGTTAGCCCAGCGGGGGTTGAAGCTCACAGCGCACAAGACATGTTGAGTGCTCGACGTCGATTGGCCACCCGCGTTTTGAAAGCGGGAGCCGGCTCTCACGTAGGGAAGGACTGCAACCGAACAACATTACAAAAGGTGATTGACCAGTTGGCTGACGAACCAAGCATACTTGGGAAGGCTGAAAAAAGCGCATTTATGCAGCCTGTACCTCGTAGCGCCGGGATGGATTCAAAGGGAGAGTTGCCGATTGACGTGCAGTTACACCCTAGACGGGGCGTCGTTCCCAACCACCACGG
Organism: uncultured Chromatiales bacterium; assembly: GCA_965368585.1. Classification (GTDB taxonomy): domain Bacteria; phylum Pseudomonadota; class Gammaproteobacteria; order Chromatiales; family Chromatiaceae; genus JARRQB01. The sequence goes on from CBDUNM010000073.1 coordinate 2,224, forward strand.
CAGATTGCAGGGTGCAGCATAAACATCATGAATGAGCTTGTTTTACTCCTGCCTTCTCTTCCACTCGCATCGGCATTGCTGACCCACCTGCTGAGTCGGCAACTGGGCCGAAAAGTGTCGCGCATCAGTGTTGCTGGTGGCACCTTGTCTTTCCTGGCAGCGGTCATCCTGCTGGGCTCGGTGTATTCAGGACGAGAAGTCTCGCTTCTAACGACGAGCGGCTCATGGGGCAGCCTGTTATTCGACCCGCTCAGCGTTCTGATGGGTTTGTTGATTGCCGGTATCAGCCTGTTGGTACGGATTTACTCGATCCGTTACATGGCCGAAGAAGCAGGTTATGGCCGCTTTTTCGTATTACTGGACCTGATGACCGCCGCACTGCTGATCATGGTGGCGGCAGGCGATCTGATCACACTGCTGATTTCCTGGCATCTGATCGGCGTCCTGCTCTATTTTTTGCTGGGGCAGGACACGCGCAGTAAAACCGCCTACCGCTATGGCTTCTGGACCTTCATCACATACCGCTTCGGCGACCTGCCGTTGCTCCTGGCCGCTGCCGTGCTTTTTCACACCTTCCAGACCTGGTCACTGCCCGAGATTTTCGCTGCGATTGCGGACAATCCGGACACGAAAACCTTTTTTGACCTCCCTGTGTCTGAAGTCGTGGGTTATCTGATCGCCTTGTCGGCCTTCGCCCGTTCGGCGCAGTTTCTGCTGCACACCTGGCTCCCCTACACCATGGACGGCCCCACGCCGGTATCGGCGCTCATGCATGCCGGCATCGTCAACGCGGGTGGCTTTCTGATCAACCGATTCGCACCGGTATTCGCTTACACCGACAATGTCCTGCACTGGGTGTTCATCGTCGGGCTGTTCACCGCTGTAATCGGCTCGGCGCTGATGCTTAGCCAGCACGACATCAAGAAATCGCTCGGCTACTCCACCATGGGTCAGATGGGTTTTATGATCATGGAGTGCGGTGTCGGCGCATTCTCGCTGGCGATATTTCATCTGATCGCGCATGGATTGTTCAAAGGGACTCTGTTCCTGAGCGCCGGTGGTATTATCGGCGAAGCACGGCATGACGACGGCGTACCGAAAGACGAACTCTACACCTTCATCGTCGAACGACGACCGGCGCGCAACCGCCAGCCCTGGCTGTTAATGGCCGTGATTACCCTGGCCATTCCGGTTGCGGTTCTCCTGATCTCGCACCTGATGGTCGCACCCAACCTGTTCCAGAAGCAGGGCGCCATCATTCTGCTGTTCTTTGGTTGGGTCACCGGCGCGCAGTTGCTGTTCGCCACCTACCATATGCGCTCGGAGAACCCGTGGCGGCTTATTACGCTGATCGTGATTTCCTTCACCGTTGTGGTGATAGGTTATACGCTCATCAGTCATGCGTTCGATGTCTTTCTCTACCCGGACCCGGATTTCGGCACCCGCTTGTACGCGGCCGCCGGCATCGACTTCAGCTGGTTTGTGATTCTCGTGGTATTTGCAAGCGCAGTGATCGTACTCGGCTGGTTGCGCGTCTTTTACAACGAGCGCAACCGACGCAGTAGTTGGCAGTATGTAAGCCACTGGTGGCGCAACTTCTACGCCCTCGTCTGGCGCGAATTCCATATTCTCGATATCTACACCGGATTGACGAGGGGCCTGCTCGCCGCATCCGCCCGAATCAATGTCTGGCTGAGGTGGGGCTAATGTCAGTGCTCGGTCTGGTACTGGTGGGCGTGTTTCTGCCGCTCTTTCCATTCAGCATCGCGTTCAATGCCCTGCTCGAACGCTTGACGAATCCGCTGCAGCGATCGGTGCTGTTGCTGGTGTGGCCGCAAATCGGTGTGCTGGCGGTATCGGCGAACGCGAGCGCAATTCCGTCCTGGTTCGTCACTTGGGCATTGCTGAGTTCGCTGCTCTATGCGTTCCGACTGTTGACGATGCGCGAAATGGGGCGCTGGGTGGGCTTTCTCGCGACTTCCGCCTGGGCGCTGCTGTGGCTGGCGGCGTACGCCGGCATACCCGCTGCGCAGCTGTGGATCTTCGCCGCGGCATTCGCTATACCGCTGATTTTCCTGACCTTGCTGGCGCAGACGCTGGAGCGTCAGTTTGGCGCCGCCTATATCGGACTCTACGGCGGACTGGCGCGGCGCATGCCGCGCTTTGCCGGGGTGCTGGTGATCAGTGTGCTGGCGGCAACCGCCACACCGCTGTTTCCCGCGTTCTTCGCCATGCTGCACACCCTGTTCGTTTCGCAGCCGGTACCCGCTGTTGCGCTGGCCGCGGTATGGCTGATCTGGAGCTGGGCGAGTGCGCGATTGCTGCAGGGGCTGATCGTCGGGCCGGCCGAACCGAGCCCCGGGGAGGACCTCAGTGTCCCGACGACCTGGAGTTTCGCCGCCGGCCTGACCCTATTGATTGTCGCCGGTCTCATTCTAACCGGGAGTCGCTTATGAGTATCCCGCTCGGCTTGCGCCTGAAGATACGTGCGATGATCCATGTCGCGGCCGAACCGATCCCGTTCTTTTGGCCGATGCGCACATTCATCCACCACAATCCGCTGCACGGTCTGGAACACCTGCCCTTTCATCAGGCGGCGCAACAGGGCGCGGAACTGTTCCATGGCCGGGCCTTCCTGCCACGCCGAATCTACAAGGGCTACCTTGATGAAGGTATTGTGGACCGAGGGTCGCTTGCGGCAGCGGTCGCGCACTTCCTGGAAGCGCGCGAGGACCTCGCGGACGTTGATCTACGATATTGGCTGACGGTCCTGTTGACCGAAATTGACGAGACAGTCAGCCGGCGAAACACCCTGGCCGGAATCAGCGATATCCATGCGTTCCTGCACGGTCGCGAACCAAACAGCGCTTCAACCGTGTCCGAAAAAACGCAGCAGTATTTGCATGCCGAACTGCTCGCTGACCGCCCCATCTACGAGGCGGTGGACGCCTTGTACGGGACCGATATCGGGGTCGAGCTCGATGAGCTGATGATCAAGAGCTGCCTGGATTTCTTCGACGAAGGCCAGTCGGTCTGGGATATGCCCGGTCGCGAGCATGGCCTGTTCGACGCCTGGCGCGAAGTGGCCAATCGTAACGTGCCCTTCTACCTTTACGGCCTGCACGTCAGCCGTATTCTGGAGCAGGACGAAAGGCCGGAGGGGATCATCGCCTACGTCATGGCGCAGTTCGGGGTACCGGAGGACCATTGGATCACCTACTTCACCCGCGAACTGGCACGCCTGCATGGCTGGGCCGGATTCGTGAAGTGGCGATCCAGCGCCAAGCGATATTACTGGAGCGAACGTTTTCCCGCAGATTTGGTGGAATTCGTTGCCATCCGCCTGGCAATGGCCCTTGCGCTGCTGCGCAAGGACGGTCGTAAGGGCCACCCCTGGACAATCGAGACCATTGCCGCAGCGATCGACGACCGTACCGCGGAGACCTATCTCCGCCATGAACTACACACCGGACAAGTGCTGCCGGCAATGGCGCACAAGGTCGACCAGGCACTGTTACGCGGCCAGGACGCGTTGATCCACGAAGTTTATGACGAATATCTGGTAGGTAAAACCAGAGACGAGGCGCAGGCACAGGTCCGCCGCCTGGTCGCCCTGGCGGAGGTGGCCGGTGCAAAAGACGCGTTGCTGCAGTTGGACGCACAACAACTGGACCAATTGTTGGACACCATTGCTGCATTCGAGCACCAAGAGGGTATGGTCTGGCTTGAGGCGATGGAAGCGCAGGCGATGACGCGCCTGCTGCGTGACCTTGATACCTCACCGATACCAGCCCGTGAAAAACGCCCGTTTGCACAGGCTTTGTTCTGTATCGACACCCGCTCAGAACGTATCCGCCGCCATCTGGAGGATGTCGGCGATTACCAGACCTTTGGGATTGCGGGTTTTTTCGGGGTGCCGGTCAGCTTCATGGAATTGGGCAAGGGCAGCGAGACGCATCTGTGTCCGGTGATACTCACACCCAAAAACCTAGTACCCGAGATCACCGCCGCGACCCGTCAGGATGACGCTGCCGTCACGGCCCTGGAAAAGGCAATGCACGAGTTGAAAGAGTCGGTGCTGACGCCTTTTGTCACTGTCGAGGCCATAGGGCTGCTGTTTGGCTTCGACATGATCGGCAAGACCGTGGCGCCCAAGACCTACAACCGCTGGCGCAAACGACTACACCCCAGCAAGCCCTTCAGTCGGCTGTTGCTGGACAAGCTGAGCCGGGAACAGGCCGACTCCATCGTTCGCGCCGTGCAGCGGACGGTCATCGTCAAGGCATTGGAGCAGGAATTCGAGCTTTCCCCCGAACGTGTTACGGATGACATAATTCGCTCGTTACGCGAATCCGCGCTCGGTCACCAGCCCACGCCGTCGAATTGCGCAAACGCGTTAGGCCTGAATGCCGAGCAGACGAAAGCCTTTATCGAGCGATTGCGCTCTGCCTACCGCATCAACGATGCGTTTGCCCATTCGCAACTCGAACGCCTGGGTCGGATCGGATTCACGGTTGACGAGCAGTTCAAATACGTCTTCCAGGCGCTGAGCTCGATTGGCCTGACCGAGCAGTTTTCCCGCTTCGTCCTGCTCGTCGGCCACGGCAGTTCATCGGAAAACAATCCGTACGAATCGGCCCTGGACTGCGGTGCCTGCGGCGGTAACCGTGGTATCGTCAGTGCCAAGGTGCTGGCTCAGATGGCGAACAAACGCCAGGTCAGACGCAGACTGCACGCCCAGGGTATCGACATCCCTGACGACACCTGGTTCCTCCCTGCCTTCCATGACACGACCACCGATGAAATCCGGCTGCACAATCTTGAGCTGATACCCCCGTCTCACCTGGTCTATATCGATCGTTTGCGCAACGGCCTGACAGCCGCCTCACGGCTTTGCGCCGCCGAGCGCGTGCCCACCCTCGAAATCGGTGAGGCAAGGAAATTCGAACCGGCAGCCGCCTTCAATCGCGCCCGACGCAATGCGATGGACTGGTCCCAGGTGCGCCCCGAATGGGGTCTCTCGCAAAACCTTTATTTCGTGATCGGCCGCCGCCACCTCACCGAACAGACCGCGTTGAACGGTCGGGCATTCCTGCACTCATACGACTACCGCATCGATCCTAAGCGTCGGTTGCTGGAAAACATCCTCACCGGACCGTTGGTGGTGGGACAATGGATTAATATGGAGCACTACTTCTCCACCGTTGACAATGAAAGTTTCGGCAGCGGAAGCAAAGTCAATCACAATGTCGCCGGTCGGTTCGCCGTAATGACCGGCAACCTCAGCGATCTCCGTACCGGCCTGCCGTCACAAACGGTGCTAAAAGATGGCCAACCCTACCACCAGCCCTTGCGCCTGATCACTGTCATCGAGGCGCCCTTTGATCATGCCCTGAAGGCGGTCGATGGGGTCGTCGCGGTACAGAACCTGGTGCGAAACGCCTGGATACGACTGTTGATCGTCGACCCGGAGTCCGGTGAAGTGTCTGTATACGACGACGGCGAATGGCAGAAGCGAGCTCTGCACGCCGACCTAACCGCTACCGCGCAGGAGTCCGTCCCGCTATGAAAGAACTGAACTTCAGTCAGCTGAAAAAGCTGGAAATTATCCTCGAGGGCGAGCACAAGGAGTTTGCCACGGACCTTCTCGACCATGCCGGCGTGAAGGGCTACACAATCGTCAATAACCTCTCCGGCAAGGGCAGTCATGGTTTCCATGAAGGTCACCTGATGTTTAATGAGGAAGACGTCCTCATCATGATCATCGCCGCGGTGCCCCCGGCGTTGGTCGAACCCATCCTCGAAGGGTTTGCCCCCTTCTACAGCAAGCATTCCGGCGTCGTGTTCATATCAGACATCCAGGTTACCCGCCTGGTCAAGTTCACCTCATGATCAGGCATCCCCTGCGCGCATCGAATCGATTGATGCCTAAAAGGCTGTCCAAGAGTATGCCGATTGCTTGTTGAGGGAGCGGCGCCCCGCCGCGATCAAGAGCTGTCGCGCGTTCACGGCCTTGCTAAAGCAACGCATCGATTACTATCGATGATTTTGATCGAAACTATCTGTTGTTATCTAAAGTCGCAAACCTGTATAAATAACGGATTGCCGAGCCAAACCAACACTCTTTCAAGATGATATTCCCGCAACGTCGTTGCAGCGGTTGGCAAGGGAAAAGGCCGTTGCCTGCGTGGTGAACGCTGCGCCGAGTGCGAAACAGCCTGTGGACGCTGAACCCGGCAATATCAACTTGAAAGAGTACTACGACATCGGCAATTGGCAGTCCGCAACGAGGTTTGATTCAAAAATCCGCGAGGCGACAAAGGTGGTTGCGTTACTTCCCCCGCTGTCACGGGTGATTTTCAGTATAATGGCGAGGTTTTTTTCATCAGTTTGCGCCATCGTTGCTCCGCATACCTGAACCCACTCCGATGCAGACCAAAAATCCGCCAATATCGCTCAGAACCTACGTCTATATCGACTCGCTGCAACCGCAGTTGGCCGAGTATATGGCAACCGTGTCTCAGGGATTTCTGCCGATACCCGGCGATGCCTGCCTGTGGATCGAGGTCTCTCCCGGTATGGCGGTGCATCGCCTGACCGACATCGCACTGAAGGCGACGCGGGTCCACCTTGCACAGCAGGTGGTCGAACGTGCGTACGGCTCGATGGTCATCCACCAACGCGACCAGAGTGATGTCCGTGAGGCCGGTCGCATTCTGCTGCAGCACATGAACGCGCATCAGGAGGATCGCGAAATCTGCCGCACGGCATGGCGCGAAATCATCCGCGGCATGACACCCGATCACACGGTGTTGATCAATCGTCAGGACCGCCGCGGGTCGATGATACTTCCTGGTCAGAGCATGTTTATCCTGGAGACCGAACCTGCCGGGTATGTTGTCTATGCCGCCAATCAGGCAGAGAAAGCCGCAAACATCACACTCATCGATGTACGGGCTGTTGGGGCATTTGGCCGCCTTACACTCGCCGGACGCGAGGGTGATGTTGATGAAGCGGCCGGAGCGGCCATAGCTGCCATTAACAATCCTTCCGGTACCTAGTTCGGAGCGTTTGGCGTATGCACCGCAGTGAACTCCTCTTCCTGCTGGCTCGTCATCGGCCCGCCACCGTATCCGAGGCGGGCAACGTCGCACGAGCACGGCGTTTTGTGCAACAGCACGCCGACTGCTTTCACCGCGAGCTTGCGCACGGCCATGTTACTGGCTCGGCCTGGGTCGTAAATCCGGCCCGTAACAAGGTGCTGCTGATGCACCATCGTAAACACAATGAATGGTACCAGCCCGGCGGACACGCGGACGGTGATGCCGATATACTGCGCGTGGCACTGCGCGAAACGCACGAGGAGACGGGTATCCCTGCCGAGCACATCAAGCTGGTGGACGGCACCATATTCGATGTCGATATCCACACTATTCCTGCGATGGGCGCAGAGCCACGCCATACGCACTTCGATATCCGCTTCCTGGTCGAAATCGATGACAAGTTGCCGGTGCCGGGAAATGACGAATCCCACGAAGTTCTGTGGGTACCGGTTTACGAGGCCTCCCGGTTCAACAACAATTTATCGACCTATCGGATGGTGGACAAGACCCGGCGCCTGCGCCGCCGCTGAACACCGTATGCATTCAGGAGAACGCCTAACCTGCATGTTGCACCAGTATCCGCAATGATCGCGCCGGCCAGGTGCGTTTGGACTTGCAATCGAAGCGGGCTTGCTTCGCGCGGCAAGCCACCGTCGAACCTACAGGGGTGAGCTGCAAAGCATTGAACGCCATTACAGGGATGTAGTGGCTGGACTTTTTCGCGTGGCAGGAACTGCAAAGCGCATTAGTATTTGCGGCGTCTTCCGGAAGAAACAACCGGTAGCGGTCGCCCCGCTCGAGCCCAACTCATCGCTGCAGTCTGTGCCATTCCGCCTAACTCAGGATCTCCTTCATATCAGGCCACTGCCGCTGCAGTTGCTCGCGTATCTGCGGCTCGATCCCCCCCACAAACTCAAGGAAGGCTTGGGCGATCAGCGACAGCTGTCTGCCTTTGCGGTGGACAATGTACCACTGGCGCAGAATCGGAAATCCCTCCACGTCGAGCAGCGCCACGGGGCCATCAGGACCTTCCAGCGCCAAGGCGTGCAGCGACAGCACAGAGAGTCCAAGACCGGCCACGATGGCATGCTTGATGGCCTCATTGCTGCCCAGTTCCATCCGCACCTTAAGACTCAGATCCTGTTGATCGAACAAACGCAGCATGGCATTGCGTATTCCCGATCCCGGCTCCCGCAGAATGACCGGTTCCTCCGCGATCCGCGCCAGTGGAATATTTGTCTGTCCCACCAACGGATGGTGGCGCGGCGCCATCACCACCAAGGGATTCGGCGCAAAGGGAAACGCCTCAATGTCGTCGATCTGCTCCACCGGAGCCTGCCCCATGATAAAGAGATCGTCTTCATTGTTCTTTATCCGATCAATGATCTGATCGCGATTGAAGACATTGAGCGCAACCTCTATGCCCGGATAGAGCTGACAAAACTCACCCAGTATCTCGGGCGCAAAACAGTTCGCCGTAGTAATCACACCCAGCGTGAGACGCCCGGTTCTCATTCCCTTCAGATCTGCCATCTTTATCTCCAGGTTGGAGAGCGTGGCGAAGATTTGACGGCAGTATCCATATAGCTCGGTTCCGGCTTCCGTTGGCCGCAACGTACGTCCCACCTGCTCGAACAGCGGGAGCCCGACCGTATCGGTCAGTTTCTTTACTTGCATGGAAACAGTCGGCTGCGTCAGAAATAGCGCCTCGGCGGCACGCGTCAAGCTACCGAGCCGGACACTGGCTTCGTAGATTTGCAGCTGTCGCAGAGTCAAATGGCGGATCAGATGATCCGACATCATCGCCGGCGGGGTATCATTCAATCCGCCAGGAGACGTCACATAGTTACCTCATGATTGCCTGACGCCTGCGCGGTAAAGATGCGTGTCAAGCGAACGCGGCAGATCGGCGCGACAGCCGAATGATCAACCGGCCCGCACCAGCGGGGACTGGAATGCTTTGACTCCGGCCGAGACACGTCAGTCCGGCCAGACTCTCCCAGATGATTGATATCCAGTGAGCTCCGGGGGGGCTGACCCGGCAGGCGCAGCCTTGGGTTTGGCGGCGACTTTTTTCTCGCTTGTGCCGGCACCTTTAGCCGGGGTGCCCACCACGGCCGATGCCGCCTTGGCCACCGCCTTATTCTGCGGGGCCGGTGCAGCTGCCTGCGCAGTGCTATCCGACTCATTGTCGGGGGTTGTGCCTTCGGTTTTCGTTTTACGAATCGAAGCCATGAGCTGATCGCCAGTATTGTCTTTGGTCGTCACAATAAGTTCACCATTTCATCGACGAGTTGCCTTATTTCATCCGCCGCGGCAGCGCCCTGACTACCCACGTCCAACACGCTTTTGCCCCGCATGACTGTTTGCTTGTATATCACGCGGCGGCAGATAACGCTTTGCGCCGCAGGCAGACTGAGTTCCGCCAGGGCTTCTCTCATCACCCGAGAAAGCCGCGTACGCGGCTCCAGCTGATTAATCACAAGCAGCGCTTCGAGATCAGGATTCACTTCCCGGGCGCGCCCAACCTCGGCTTCGATCTGCACGCTGGCCCAAAGATCCAGAGGAGACGGCTGGACCGGGATCAGCGCCAAGTCGGCACGAGACAGAGCTTCACTGGTCTGTTTGGAATGAACCGACGGCGGACAGTCGATGACAATATAACGCGCTGACCCAGCGTGATCCACTGCCGCTTTAGCCGCATCCTCGCTCGCGGAAATGACAGCGAATGCACTGTTTCCCTCGGCAATTGTATGCCAGTTGTGCGCAGACTGTTGTGGATCCGCATCCAGGACAAGTGTTTCATCACGCTCCGCGAGGGCGCTTGCCAGATTGATACACAGTGTGGTCTTGCCCGCACCACCCTTGTTGCCTACCAGTGCGATAATCGACATGAATTGATCAGGAACCCGCCTGTTCAGCGTAGAGCGCGTCGAGCATCTCAGCGAACTGCCGCTGTTTTTCACTCATTGACTCGCTCTCCTCGTCGGCGTGGATCGTGATATTCACATAGTCACGCCCGAAGCCCATGTCGGGGTAGAGAGATTCTTGCTCTGACAGCTCAGCGGCTCGATCGAGGAAGTCACGCAATTCGGAATAGCTACCAAATTCATAGCGTTGTTCAAGACACAATGGCCGCTTGCGCTCCCGCCACTGCGAGCTCATTCAGCGCCCCGCAGGCGCCCGTCGCCCCCGATGTGAGACCCTGCTATCAACACGCTCAAGCGTCGATCTCTCCGCTTCGCAACTGCGTTTGCCAATCGAGTAGTTCCTGATGGTGTGCCCTCTCCTCTTCGAGCAGCGTATGGAAGAACAACCGGCTGTCGTGATCGCCAATTCTGGCACTGTGGCTTGCTGCCGCATGGTAAAGGTTGATCAGCTCCTGCTCAAACTGCTGGTTGATGCCCAACATTTCAACCAGGCTCTCCCCCAACTTGACCGGCCTGAGTTGCGAAGCGTTCGGCGCAACGCCGAGCGCCAGCATGCGTTCGATGATCCGATCGGTATGTTGCAACTCTTCCTCGGCTTCCTGCCGAAGCCGCTGGGCAGCGCTCGCCAGTCCCCAGTACGCCACCAAGCGTGCCTGGGTACTGTAGAGCTGAACTGCCGAGAATTCCAGGCTGAGCGCCCTGCCCAGATAACCCAGCACTCCCTGATCGGCCCGTGCCGCCAGCATCCGTCTGTCACCAAATATGCGTTGCGTAGCGATTACTCAACGCCGCCGCCGGTCGGGAGAACCGGCTCAACTTCGCGGTGCGGACGCGCGATGATGTGCGCGGCAACCAAGCCGTCACCCACACGCTCACAGGCATCAGCACCCGCGCGCACCGCCGCGTTCACAGCGCCGGTTTCGCCGCGCACCAGAACGGTGACGTAGCCACCGCCGACGAACTCACGTCCGATCAGCCGCACCTCTGCCGCCTTGGTCATCGCGTCGGCCGCTTCGATGGCCGGAACCAACCCGCGGGTTTCGATCATACCCAGTGCAATACCGTATTTTTCGTTTGCCATTGTGTCATCTCCATCAAAATAAGGACGAATCAGTTCGGCGACCGCGCCGGCTAGGCGCAGCCTCCCTCAGTTACTTGCTTTCCAGCACCGGTTCAACTTCTTTGTGAGGACGCGCGATGATGTGTGCAGCCACCAGACCGTCACCCACACGCTCGCAGGCGTCAGCGCCAGCGCGAACGGCAGCGTTGACAGCACCGGTCTCACCACGCACCAGAACGGTGACATAGCCGCCACCAACGAACTCCCGGCCGATGAGCCGAACCTCGGCAGCCTTAGTCATTGCGTCTGCGGCCTCGATGGCGGGCACCAGCCCGCGCGTTTCAATCATGCCCAGTGCGATGCCATAGTTTTCGTTTGCCATCTTTTAGTGTCTCCTGTTACCCGATAAATAGGTTTGTAAGAACGTCAAAATTCACTTTGCCCCGGCGCATGCGCCCGCTTCAGGACACCGCCCCGATCGTTTCCTCCGGGGGCCATTCGTCGATGATCCCGGCGATCGTTAAGTCCGTGAGGATTTCAAAATTCCCGGCCGCAAAGCGCGCGGCGGAACCGCTCGCCAGAAAAACCCAGTCGCCCGGTTTGGCGCCGACAGGATCGGTTGCCGCCTGGCGCTTGCCGCTGGAATCCCGCACGATACGGAACACCGAATGCTTTAAGCCCTCAATCCGTGCGGTACAGACCAACGAGCCTTCAACCTGCAGAATCTGCATCGGCTTCCTCCGGGGGTGGCCACTGGTCGATAATGCCGACAATCGTCAGATCGCTCGGGTAGCCCTTACTACCCGCCGCCTCACGAGCCGCGGAACTTCCCACGCAGATGACCCAGTCGCCCGGTTTCGCGCCGACCGCATCGACGGCAACCGCCAGGGAGGACCCATCGCGCACCACTTGCAGGTGCTTGTGCTCCATCTCGGCGATACGGTTGGTCGCAACCAGCGGTCTTTCAACCTGGCAGATCTTCATCTGTGCGCTCCCGTGGCGGAAAATCCCAGCGACGAGCCTGTTACCTCGACCGGAGCGTCCTCCTGCTCGCAGTCGCGCACCATGGTAAGGGTGTGCAACAGCCCCTTCTTGCTCAGCTCCGAATAGCGCGAGTGCAGCGCCTGGGCAATTCGCTCGCAGCGCGCGACCGCACGCTCGCGTGCCCCGGGTATACCGCCGTTGTAGTCGAATCGAACGACCAGCGGAACGGGCAGGCCATGACTGACATTTAAACCGGTGAATATTTTTATTCCCACGTCGAGGTCGGCTGCACCCTCTTCCACCGTGTTCAGGTAGGCGAAGTAAGTCAGGTTCCGCAGCTGAATCTCCTCGAACCCTACACCGACCCGAATGAATCGCTCGGCGTGGCCCGGATCGGGATAGGCACCGTCGTGATACGTTCGGACATAGTCGATCTGAGACATGTTGTTCTCGATCAGCTGCGCTACCAGACGAACCATTCCCTCGTCGGGGGTACCGGTTGCCTGCTCATGCACCAGGTCCAAGATCCGGGCGCGCGCCTCATCCGCGGTCATGCCCGCGGTCATCTCGTAAACCCTGCCAACGTCGAGCATCTTTTCGAGCTCGATCCGCCCGCTGCGGTCAGGCACGTGTACGCGGATCGCGTCCGTGTCGGTGTCGAGTCCGATCAGCAACAGATCCACAGAAGCGCCGCAGCAGAAACCGTTCTGCACCGCCTGTTGAAATGCCAGCAGCTGCTCCAGTCCGGCAGCGGCTGCCCGTGCATCGTCCGAGCCGTGGGCCGCGCACCCCAGGTGCTTCGGATCGCTCGAGCTGAAGTGATAGATCACGGCCTTGAGGTAACGGGTCGGGGCATCGGCCAGGTTCGGCCGCCCCTCGCGGAAGCGCAGGTGCTCGATCTCGACCCACCGATGTACGTTTTCCTCCACATCGAACATCGCCCCGGCGTACGACTTGCGCCGTACCCCGCCATACGGCAAGCGCAAGACATAGCTGACGACATGGGCAAGTCGACCATCCGCGCATGGCGTTATATCCAGAACATGAAAGCCACAATCCTGGATAAATCGCTCGAACTCGGCGCCATCGCGCCCACCCAGCGGGTCGGTCGTGAAAAATTCGTCCTTTGCCCGCACGCAGGTCTCGAACACGCACCAGGCGAACAGGTGACGCATGTCGAGCTGCTCGACCCAGGCATCCGCCAGGACATGTTGCGGCAGTTCGAAGCCCAGTTGCTCCCGGGCGATGCGCTGGGCGCGCTGCTCGAAGTCGCCCTCGTGCTGATGCGCGGATATCTGTTTCAATACCGGCACGATCACATCGAACGCGGCCTTTACGGTGCGCTCATAGGCCAGCAGCCGCTCGTTCTCGCCCACCCTGCACAGCGGGTGCGAACCGCCGTTGCCGCTGCGACCGCCTGCAGAGCCAACGGCCCCGGGACGACGCAGGGGCGCCCTGCCGGTCGTGCGACGCGACGCAAGCATGGATTGTCGGGATGAACGCAACATGGGTTACTCGATCGTCAACCAGGTTTAACCGCGCGCGCCGCCGGAGTAGGTGATCAGCGAACCGTTTTCGGTATTGCCGCTGCTGCCCGTAACGCGGCTAACCGGCGCCGGAGCGCCGGCCGGCTCGTTCGCACGGGCACCCATGGCGCTCATCGGTGCGCCGCGACGCGACTGATTGCGCACCATCGCCGATGCACCCTCGGTCCCGGTCACGCGGTCGCCGCGCTCCCAGTCATCGCCGGTAATCTTAGCGCCCGCATCCTGGCCTTCCCCGGTGATGCGCGACTTGATACGCCCATCGGTGTGTTCCTTGATTGCCGGCGGCACTTCATCGGCGCGATTTGGGCCACGGCCGAAACGGGCGTGCTCGGTACCGGTCACCTTACCGGCGGCCTTACCGAATGGCCCGGTGATGTGCCCCTGCTCGTATTGCGAGCCGGTCACGGCGCCCGATCCGGTAAGACGGTCAGACGCATGCGCCGGCGGCTCTACACTGAAATCATTTCCGGGCGCCCCACCGATCGGCTGGGGGAAATCGGGTGCGCCTGGTTCCGCAGCCACCGCCGGACAGGCTTCGGCGGCCTGATCGCTGCCGACATAAGGCGTACCACTGACGGTTTCACAGGCACCCTTCTCGGCACCGGTCATCTTGCCGTCAATGCCCGGCTGCAGCCCGGTCATCGCCGAACCGAAATTTCGCCTGTTCGGTGCCATCCGGGCCCGTGCCAATTCACGTGATGGGGCCTCACAGTAATCTACATACTGTTCGCTGCCGGCATAGGGCGTACCGGTGATCACCTTGCAAGTACCCGGCTCATCACCGGTCACCTTCTCGGAACGTCCGGTCATGGTGCCGGTCACCGCTTCACCTGCCAGGGTCGACGACACACCTACCTTATTGTCGGTGGCCACCGGGGTCGTCGCACAAAAATCTCGATATTGCTCCTGGCCGACGTAATCGTCGCCAGTGATGTCGCGGCAGGCGCCGGGCTCGTCGCCCGTGGTCTTGGTGCTGCGCCCGACCAGGGTCCCGGTGACCGTGCCGCCACGGAGCGTGCCGCTGGCGCCGATCTTGGGCGGTGCGCTACCACGCTCGCCCAACTGCATGTACTGGGTCCCGGTAAGTTGCCTGTTAGCGCCGACCTCCGCACCGGTGACCTTGTTCGAGGTACCGACGTTGTCGCCCGTAACCACCTTGCCCTTGCGGGTCTCGGCGCGCGTCTGGCGCACTGGTCGCGGCTCCGGCTTGGTCTTACAGAAGGCCTCTGCCTGACCTGCAGCGATGTACTCGGATCCCGTTACGCGTTTACAGGTGCCCGGCTCGTCACCTGTGACCTTTTCGCTGCGCCCGACCTCGTTTCCGGTAACCGCGTTGCCCCGGCTGGTCTGACTCAGCCCGCTGCGACGCTGCGCCTTGGCCGGCTCGGTCTGACAAAACTCGCGGAAGACATCCGCACCCATGTACTCGGTCCCGGTGATCGTCCGACAGGTACTCTGCTCATTACCCGTCACGGTCGCATCACGTCCGACCATGGTGCCAGTGACGATCTGATCGTGACTGGTCAGGCTGGCACCGACTTTCCAGGACGCGTCTTGTGCCGCACCCGTGGCAGGTTTATTACGCTGCCGCCCGCTGGGTGCGCTCTTTTTCTGGCCGGCGCCCCCGCGGCGGCTGCGCTGATTGCGCAGAGCGCGTGCGAGTTCACGACCCGAAAGCTCAGGATTGGCCGCACGCGCGGTCTGTGCCTCGGTCATGCCCGCGGGACTGACACCGGCCTTGCCACGCGTGGATTGCGCCCTGCGGCGCGCCAGCGCCGCCGCTTTAGCCGTGCTTTGTACAATTGCCGGCTTGCGGCCGCCGTTGCGCTGCCGCGAAGCGCGCGAACTGCTTGCCGTAGCTCGTTCACGCTTGGGCGCCTGGACAGCGCCCCCGTCTTCGCGTCCTTTGCAGCCACAACCGCAACCCTCTCCTTCCTTGCGCGGCGCAGGTGCAGCATCGGCGGACTTCTTGACATTGTCCACGGCACGCACCCGGTCGCGGCTGCTGACCGCTTGTTTTCCGCGGGTCGACATCGCCTTGCGGCGCTCCAGGGCAGCCGACCTGGCCGTACTGCTGGATATGGCGCCGGCAGAATGACGTACAGGCCGTCTTGCCAAAGTTGATGCTGCAGGACGTGGCGCTGCGGTACGTGGCGCTTCGTCACCGGGCGTTGCGACACTTGGAGCGGGTGAGGACGCTTTGGCCGGTGCGTTGCGTGTCGCCTGCTGCGACTGCGACAATCCCGCCTTTCCGCCGGCAGACATCGCACGACGCCGCGCGAGCGCCACTTCTCTGCTGCTGTTGGTTTCTGCACGCTGTGCCATTGTCATCTCCGCTACTGGTACCAATTCCCCAACGCCGGGCTTACGCCCGGCATAGCTATAAGAAGATCAGCTACGACCTTCGAAGACCACGAAACACACACCCTGGCTCTGGGTGTAGTTGTCGTAGCCGATTAGGCGGACGTGGTGATCCGGGTAGGTGCGTCGGCAGGCTTCCAGTTCCTCCACGACGCGGTTCAGATCCTGCTCACCGAAGAACGGCAGTTTCCACATGGTCCAGTAGTGGTCGGTAGACTTGCTGGGGTGCTCGTGCTCGATGGCGGGTGTCCAGCCCTGAGCGATCAGGTAGGCGATCTGGTCAAGGATCTCATCCTGACTGAGCTTGGGAAGGAAACCGAAGGTTTCGAGGGTTTGAGCGGTTTGATAATCACCGATATCGTGACCGTACATAGCGTTGTCCTCTATCTGTATCTGTAACTGACGTGAGTGCCTTGACGTGTCGACTTAGGCGACGTCCAGCTTGTCCACGGTTTCGAACTCGAACTTGATTTCCTTCCAGGTTTCCATCGCGATGGCCAGTTCGGGGCTGTGCTTGGCGGCCTCGGTCAGGATGTCACGGGCCTCTTTCTCGATTTCGCGACCTTCGTTACGTGCCTTGACGCTGGCCTCAAGTGCCACCCGGTTGGCTGCGGCACCCGCTGCGTTGCCCCAGGGGTGACCCTGAGTACCACCGCCGAACTGCAGCATGGAGTCATCGCCGAAGATGGTGACCAGCGCCGGCATGTGCCAGACGTGGATACCACCGGAAGCGACGGCGAAAACACCCGGCAGCGAACCCCAGTCCTGATCGAAGAACACACCGCGCGAGCGGTCTTCCGGCACGAAAGATTCACGCAGCTGATCGACGAAACCGAGCGTCGAGTTGCGATCACCCTCAAGCTTGCCGACCACGGTACCGGTGTGCAGGTGGTCGCCACCGGATAGACGCAAGCACTTTGCCAGCACGCGGAAGTGGATACCATGCTTTGGATGACGGTCGATAACGGCATGCATCGCACGGTGGATGTGTAGCAGCATGCCGTTTTCGCGACACCAGTTGGCGAGGCCCGTGTTCGCAGTGAAACCACCGGTCAGGAAATCGTGCATCATGATCGGCGAGCCAACCTCCTTGGCGAACTCGGCGCGCTTGTACATTTCCTCCGGGGTCGCAGCGGTAACGTTCAGGTAGTGCCCCTTACGCTCGCCGGTCTCCTGTTCGGCCTTTTGGATGGCTTCGCCGACGAACTCGAAGCGGTCACGCCAGCGCATGAACGGCTGCGAGTTTACGTTCTCGTCGTCTTTGGTCATATCCAGACCGCCGCGCAGGCACTCGTATACGGCACGGCCATAGTTCTTGGCCGACAGACCCAGCTTCGGCTTGATCGTGGCGCCCAGCATGGGACGTCCGTATTTGCTCAAGCGATCGCGCTCGACCTGGATGCCGGCAGGCGGACCACCGCAGGTCTTGATGTAGGCGATCGGGAAGCGAATGTCTTCCAGGCGCAGGTGCTTGAGCGCCTTGAAGCCGAACACATTTCCGACCAGCGAGGTCAGCACATTGACGACCGAACCCTCTTCGAACAGGTCGATCGGGTATGCCACGAAGGCATAGAAGGACTCCGAGTCGCCCGGTACGTCTTCGATCCGGTAGGCACGGCCTTTGTAGTACTCGAGATCGGTCAGCAGTTCCGACCAGACGGTACTCCAGGTACCGGTAGAGGATTCCGCGGCAACCGCTGCCGCCACTTCTTCACGCGGCACCTCAGGCTGACCGGTGACCTTGAAACACGCCAACAGGTCTGTATCCAGCGGAACGTAGTCCGG
This sequence comes from uncultured Chromatiales bacterium, assembly GCA_965368585.1. Taxonomy (GTDB): domain Bacteria; phylum Pseudomonadota; class Gammaproteobacteria; order Chromatiales; family Chromatiaceae; genus JARRQB01. The sequence goes on from CBDUNM010000073.1 coordinate 19,994, forward strand.
GGTCCAATACATGTCACGGTATTCTTTTACGCCTGCATCATATGCCTTGGCCATAATTTTACTCCTGCGCTATCGCTGGTTGATTCGAGCTGGGAATGGACCCTTGAATGCGGTGTCGAAGCATAGGATCGCGCCCAACCTATTTACAAATAGATCCTATCTTCAAATTACATAGATTAATTGCTATGCATCGCTGGCGAACGATACAGGGAGAGCAACATACCGACCGGAGCGGTCCTGCACACCCGCTGCGCTCAGAACGCACAAGATACTGAAAAACATAAATTTTTCTCTTATGCGGTGGAGATTTCGGTGCCGCTGATGCCAGAGTCCGAGCCGCATCCCCACCAATCTCCGTTACATCGCATCACCGTCGCGGGGGCGCTAGTCGCGGGGGCGCTAGCGGCGCCGTGCGAGGCACGTCATGGTATACCCACAAATACGAATGTCAATCCAGGGCGAATCTTTACAGGCTCGTGATGGTCGCTGATATTTCGCGCTTATCCGCGCGTGGCGGTACTCGCCGTGTCCGGCTGCAGAGGCGCCTGGCTCATGACACCCCCGTAGGTCTCTTGCAAGAACCGCAGCGCTGTCTCCTTGTCGGAAAAAAAGGCGTCCCGACCGAGTTCGTCGATGACACCGCCGCGCTCGAGCAGACGACGCACCTGATATTTGATCCCACTGAACATCAATTTCACACCGACTTTTCGCAGTCGATCAGCCACTTCCCTGATCTTTTCCTCGCCAGACGCGTCGATATCGTTTATGCCACTGCCGACGACGAGAATCGCCGTAGCTCTGGGAAAAGCAGATTTGGCTTCCAGGATAATGTCCTCGAAGTAAGCCACATTGACGAACGTCAGCGAACCATCGAATCGCACCGGTACGAAGTGTTCGCTCATCGGCGTCAACTGATTCGCGCTTATTCCACCCAGGGTACCGTCCAATTTGCGGGCCACAATTTCCGCGCGGGGTTTCATCGTGCGGAAGAGACAGTGCAGCACGGTCAGCAACACGCCGAGCAGGATGCCGTTGGCGATCGCAGGCGCCATGATCAATGTAGCGCCGAAGGTCACCAATCCGATCAGTGCACCGACACGATCGACCTGCCAGGCCCGCACCAGAGGCTTGATGCGAATGAGACTGAACACGGCCAACATCACGATCACCGCGAGCACGGCCTGCGGTAGATGGTACAGGTACTCGGTGAAATACAGCAGCACCAGCACCACGGCGAACGCACTGACAATCGCAAACAGCCCCGTCTTGGCCCCGGACCTGGCCGCCACCGCAGATCGCGAGAACGAACCGCTGACCGTGAAGGCGCTGAAGAAACTTCCGGCGATGTTGGCCAGGCCCTGGCCGATTAGTTCCTTGTTGGCATTGACCCGTTCGCCGGTGCTGGTGGCAATCGCCTTGGAGATCGAAGTGGCCTCCATGAAACCGATCAGCGCCATCACCAACGCCGCCGGCAACAGCACCATGACCAGATCCCAGTGCACCACCGGCACCTCCAGACTGGGCAGTCCCTCGGGGATTACACCGACGACATCACCGCCGGCGGAAAGGGTCACCTGACTATCGCGCACCCCCTGAAACCGCCAGCGCCGCCCGTCCGTCGCCAAGTGGTCCGATGTCGGATCATTGGCGTGGAATAGCAGCTGCCCGTCGGTCTGTTGCACCCCCTGCAAGACCACATGATGCAACTCGACCCGCAATCGAGTCACATCACGTCTGCGTTCTGATTGTTCGAACACCAACGCCGGCACCCGGGACCGCACCTCGGCTGCCAGGGAGACCGCGCGCAGACCGCCGTCTTGTTCCAGTGCATCTGCCCGGCGACCGATATCAGCCAGTTCGGTGGTGATCTCCGCCATCCGTTTCTGCGCCCCGTCCAACTGCTCTAAATTGGCCAGGATCTGCGGCTCGGCGATTCGTGCTGTCTTCACCGTAACCTTATCCTCAAAGCCGATCAGCGCGCTGACCACCGTCGCCGCCAACACGGCAAACAGCACCCCGGACCATCGCGGCCGATAGCGGTGCAACCCGGCAATCAGCAGCCAAGCGCCCAACGCAAAAGCCAGCGTCGGCAGATGCGTATCGGGAACCTGGCGGACCACCCGCCACAGATCGGCCAAATAGGACTCGGTTCGCGGGAACGGCACGCCCAGTACTTTGCTGAGCTGCGACAGGCCGATGATCAACGCGGCGGCGTTGGTGAAGCCAACGATCACGGGACTCGACAGCAGATTGACCACCGCCCCCAGGCTCAGCAAACCGAGCGTGAGCCGCAACACACCCACCATCAGCGCCAGCATCACAGACAGCTCGATAAACATATCGGAACCGGGTGTTGCCAGCGGAATAAGCGCAGCCGCCGACATCAGCGAGAGCATGGCCACCGGACCGGTATGGAGTTGGCTCGACGAGCCCCACAACGAGGCGACAATCACCGGGACAAACGACGCGTACAGACCGTAGACCACGGGCAAGCCGGCCAGTTGCGCATACGCCATGCTCTGCGGCACCAACACCAAGGCCACAGTTACCCCGGCGATCAGGTCTGTGCGCAGACCAGCGAGTGACATTGGGAACCAGCGCAGAAACGGCAACAGCGAGTAAATTAGCGGGTTCACGGTCACTCGTCGTTCTTAAGGAGAAATTTTTCAGGCGCACAGTGTCGACAGAACGACGCCTGAAATCCAATCAATATTTTATAAAATATCGATAGACTAATCTATATGCCTCGAAACCTCGTCGGGCTCGTCATTAATGGCGTGCCATCGACCGCATCACGCTTCGCCAGACGCGCTCCGTAATAATAATTATCTACCAATCATATAATTAAGATATATTTCTCAATAACCAATGACAGACGTAATGCGTTACCCCGGTACTTTACGAGTGACGTGGGGACCGATGACAACAGCACTTGTTTGAGCCGATATGGGTTGTTCCTGGAGTACATGTCGGCGGCATGGGTGCACCACGAGGCGGTGAACACTCTCGCCAGGGTCGGTGAGGGTTGGTTTCGCAAGCGATGCAGGATGAGCTGAAATCACGCAGCGAACGCCCAAGCAATGGAGCGCTTGGGCAGGTCCCCAGACGAAGCAGGATCGCGTAGCGCAGGGGCATACCGCAACAAGCCACCGTCGGGCCTGCAGGGATGCAGACGATCGCCGCGGGAGTACGTCGGCAGTGACGGACTGATCGGCACGTTTGCGTGCTGACTAAGACCCCGTTTTAAATGGTGCCGGTAGCGGTATCAGGCGATGCCGACGCTATCTTTCTGTTCCTTTGCCGTCGGCTGGATGACAGCGTCCGTCCCCGTCGCGACCACGACGACCGGAACCGGTATAGATTTGCTCGCCCGGGTGCCATGGAGATAGCTCCTCCCCAGGTGACCGGAGTCCCTACAAGCCAGGAATGCAACCTCCGGGTTCTTGCGCAGATAGCTTGCCAGGCCGGGAATGACATTTCCCCTCAGGGTTACCAGCTTCATGTCGATTCCGGCGGCTGTCAGATCCGCCTGGTGCGGCCCGAGTAGTGCGCGCGCGGTACTCTCGGACTGA
>CBDUNM010000074.1:0-23241 GCA_965368585.1 uncultured Chromatiales bacterium
ATGACCATTCCCTCATCCGGTATCGGATTCAACCGATGTTCGACGAGGTGATCGATCCCGAAGTGCGGTACGAAGCGAATCCAAAGCTTTGATATGTACGCTTCCGCATCCGTTGTCATCAGCCAGCCGTTGACCGCTGCGACAATATCGGGATCCTGGTGGGACAGAAAGATGTAGCGCAGGTCGATGCCGCCAAGGATGGACATCGTTTCCGAAAGCGCCTTGCTGTAGACCTTGTGGCCGCCGGGGTCAAGGATCATCCCGGCGTCGCCGTGCACGATCACGTGTTGATTGGCTTGGACTGCAAGCCCCCCGAGGCCAAAATCCTCCAGCAATACGTTCTTATGAATATCGTCTTCGTAAAGCACAGTATCGGACATGCTGTCTCCCCAAGTCCCCGCGCAGCGATTGGCGCGGATACGCGTGCCGGTCTCGCGCGCGCGAGACTCCGGTTAATAAACAACTGCTGTTATGCGGCGAGGAGTAATCGTGGAGAGCGGGGCGCGTTGACCACCAAAGTTTGGTAGTTACGCAACACAGCCGTCGGCGATTGAGTCTGACGCACAATCATAGTCATTTGTCGGATGAGGCATTGGTATGCCTACAGGATCTGTTTAATAGCGTTTATCGCTTCACGCATGTCAAAAAAAATCATTCCCAATTTGGCGGCTTCGTTGGCCACGACCAGCAACAACACGCCGCGACCGGCCTTGACCATGACGGCATAGCCTTGCTCGCCCCGGACGATGACTTCCTGAACGTCACCGCGTTGCAGCTCGTGCGAGGCGCGGGTGCCGAGGCTGAGCAGGGTTGCGCTCATGCCGCCGACGCGTGTGTCGTCGAGTTCTTGCGGCAGAGCGCTGGCGATCATCAGTCCGTCGTCCGAGATCAAGGCAGCTGCTTCGACGTCCGGTGAGCGGGTCTGCAGCGATTTAAGCACCTTGTTGAGATTTTCTGTTCTGTCCACGGGCGTCTCCTGTATTTTTTTATAGACGGCTTATCGGTTTTCTCGTTACATCTTTACTTTGGGCGCTGACAGCGTTATCGCCGCACCGTTCTGAGCTTGATTTTCGCCGGGCCCCTAGGAAGCAATACGATTTGCGGACGACACATGCTTTCCCCACGTACGTTTCGATTCTATGGCATGTCGTGTCCGAATGGCAGCCCGTATTATGCGGTTTGTTTGCGCCGCGCCGATCGGGCGGTGGTGCGCAACGACGGCCTGCGAAAGAGGCGCGGTTCACGGGTCAGAATAGGAATTATATTTCTAGAGCGACTACTCATCGAGTGCGTCTGTTCGTTTGGACCGATCGATTGATATACTTGTTTCGTCACCCTTCAATTGCTTGGGGCCAGCGTGATCGATACTAAATAATCGGGGGCACTAGTCGTATGCGTTCTATTTCCGAGCTATTTAGTAAACTAATCACTCTGCGTAAGGCGACCGATGGGCCGCTTGCACCGCCCGCGACGATGCAACCGGCCGCCAACGGGATCGCGAACGACGCAGACCTGCCGGAGCGGCCCGAGTTCGAAGACAATGCGGCAAGCGCTGCGCCTGTCGATTCGTCGGCAGATGAGTACCCGGCCGAATCGTCCCAAACCGGCGGCAAACAAACGACGGCAGCTGCGCCTGGAAACTTCCCCCTGTATGAGATTGGCGACCTGATTGCCGGACGCTATCGGGTGCGGCAGCGTCTGGAAGGCGCGGTGGCGTATCTCTATGTGGCTTACGATAAGATCGACGACATCGACTACGCCGTCAAACAACCGAAGCAAGCTGTCGTCGCCGATCCGGTATTCTCCAGTCGAATTCTGAAAGCGGCCAATGCCTGGATCGGTCTGGGCATGCATCCGCATATAGTCCACTGCTACTTCGTCCGGCAGATCGGGGGTGTTCCGCTTCTGTTCGCGGCGTATGCCGCGGGGGGTAACCTGCGTCATTGGATAGAGACGGGACTATGCGCCGAACTACGGGTAAGTCTCGACCTGGCCATCCAGTTTTGTCATGGCATGGAGCACGCCCATGGCTGCGACGTCATACACCAGCGCATCAAGCCGGAGAACATACTGATCAGTCAGGCGGGCGTGCTGCAGATCAGCGATTTCGCAATTTCGCTGGATCGACCGGGATGCAAGGATGGCGGCGATCCGCGGTCTGACGACGTAACACAGACACCCGCTGGCCGGGCACCGGGCGCGCTGGCGTATCTGGCGCCGGAGCAGCTGCGTGAACCGGCGCTGCGCTGCGCTGCCGTTCCGGAAGGGGTGTGGTACGAATCCGACGTTTACAGTTTCGGTGTGTGCCTGTGGGAGATGATCGTTGGTCACTTGCCGTACGAGGAGCCGCCACAGGCCGGCGATGTACCGCCTGATCCGCACACCCTCCGCAGCGACGTACCGGACGGTCTAAGTGCCTTGTTGCGCGACGTCGTCGCGCGCGAACGCGGTAAACGACCCGGGAACTTCGCCATACTCAGGAAATCGCTGAACGGTATTTACCGAGCGCTCTTCGAGGTCGATGCGCCCGGTTACACGCTCGAACTGCCCGAGGGTACGGCCGCCGATGAATTGAATAATCTCGGTTGTGAATATCTGCAGCGCAATGAAACCGGGCAGGCGCGAAGCTGTTTCGAAAGCGCCATGGAAAAGGGACTGACCCATCCGTTTGCGGCCTATAACCTGTCGCTTATGCGATGGCGCGCGGGGGAGATTTCCGAGGACGAGGTTCTGTGGCGCCTCGAATACTGCAAAAGCGACGACAAGGTCGACCGTCGCATCTTGGCCGAACTCATTGCGCAGATCCAGTCCGAGCGGCTCGACCCGCATTCCGCGCAGCAACTGCTGGCTGACCACCCGGGTCGGTATGAAGCACTTTTTGGAGACCAGGATGTCGGGCAAGCCCGTTGCCTGCGCACCTTGGAAGGGCACCGAGGCTGGATCAACGGCGTGGCATTGTCTACCGACGGAAGCAAGGGGCTGTCGGGCAGTGACGATCGCACGGTCAAGCTGTGGAACCTGGCGAACGGCGATTGCCTGCGTACCTTGGAAGGGCACAGAGGCAGGGTCAATGCGGTGGCCCTTAGCCCTGACGGCGACTGGGGGTTGTCGGGGAGCGACGATAGAACGCTCTGCCTCTGGGACCTTGAAGCGGGCACCAATACGCTGGTTCTGAAAGGGCATGAGTCGGAGGTTACCAGCCTGGCCTGGTCGGCTGACCGCCGCTTGGCGCTGTCGGGAAGCAAGGACAATACGCTTGTGTTATGGGATTTGCAGGCAGGCGAAATGATTCGCGTGTTGGCCGGACATACGGGTTGGGTCCGCTCGGTGGCGATGACTCCGGACGGACATCGGGCGCTTTCCGGGGGGGGTGACAATATTCTCCGTTTCTGGGATTTGCGAACCGGTCGGTGTATCAGGTCCTCCGAAGAGCACGTACGCGGAATCAAAACTGTTGCGCTAGGCGACGACGGGCGGACGGGTCTATGTGGCAGTCGGGACGGAACGCTGTGTCTGTGGAACCTGGAGACCGGCGAACGGTTGCGTACGTTCGAAGGGCATACGCTGTCTGTGGAATCCGTCGCATTGACCGCCGACCTGCGGTGGGCGCTGTCGGCGAGCAGGGACACGACCCTTCGTCTGTGGGAGCTCGAGACAGGCCAATGCGTTCAGGTCAAGAAGGGGCGGCGAGGTTTTGTGCTGTGCGTAGCGACAACGCCGGACGGGCAGCGCGTATTATCCGGGAATCACGACAACACCATGCAACTTTGGGATTTGCCGTTACAGCGCAGGTACCGAGCTCCGTTCCGCATTGCTGCGCACCGCAGTTCGGCGGGTGGACGGGAAACGGTGGCCGCGGATCGACAAGCCGCAATTGCAGCGGCGAAAGACCAGCAGGATACTGTGGCACCGAATCGGGCAGACGCAGTCGCGTCCGAGCGACCGGCGGCAGTTCGAGCGACGGTAACCCGGCGGAAACAACAACCGCAAGAGCCGGCGGTGGACGCTATGGCTGCCACCGGGCAAGTGGGTACCGAAGAAGCGGCAGTCGTGAATCGTCCGGGCGCTTCCCCGCCGCAAGTCGCAACGGACGACACGACCCGCTCGAGCGCCTGGGCGGCGTTGCGAGAAGCATGGGAAGAGCGGGAGTTTGCCGAAGATGCCACTATTGTCCGCCGGTACCGCAGGCTGTTAGCCGGTGGGCGGGCGACGTCTTTGCTGGATGCTCGAGCCCTCCGTCGACTGACTGGCAGCAACCGCGGTTTCTTCGCGGTTGCCCAAAGCCGTGATGGACGTCGGGCTTTATCAGGGAATGCCGATGCCAGCCTCACCCATTGGGATCTGCAGACCGGCGAGCGCTTGCATACCTTGCGCGGACACCAGGATATCGTCAGCGCCGTGGCAATGACGCCTGATGGCCGGTTGGCGCTGTCGGCTAGCGCCGACAGCACGCTGCGCCTTTGGGACCTCGCCGCGGGCGAGTGTTTATGCGTGCTGGGGGAGATTGCGAATGCCTACTTGTCCGTGGCCATCACACCTGATGGCCGCTGGGCACTGGCGGGTCAACGCTTCGGGCTGGCGGATGAATCAGGTCTGCTCAGTCTCTGGGAGCTGGAAACTCGCGCGCCCGTACGTGTTTGGGAAGGGCACAAGGTTCAGGTCGGATCCGTGGCGCTGACCGCCGACGCCCGTTGGGGATTGTCGGGCGGGGCGGACAATGCCGTGCGGCTGTGGGATCTGACGACATTTGAGAACGTTCACGTCCTGCGAGGCCATACGCAAGCCGTCAATGCCGTCGCGATGACACCGGACGGCCGTTGGGGGTTTTCTGGGAGCCACGATACGACACTGCGGTTGTGGGACCTGCAGACCGGCGCGTGCGTGCGCGAACTGGGTGGTCATACCGAGGCGGTCAGATCCGTGGCGATGAGTTCAGACGGACGCTGCGGATTGTCCGGGAGTTTCGACAAATCGCTCAGGCTCTGGAATCTGGCGACAGGCGATTGCCTGGACTCGCTGCAGCAGCACACCGGGTACGTCACCTGCGTCGATTTGAGCCTTGACGCGTATGTGGGTCTGTCGGCAAGCATGGACAACACGCTCATTCAATGGCGCTTCATCCGGGAGCTTGAGTTTCCGCAGGGCGCCGTTTCGAATTGATGCGGTCGGCTGGTGTCGTCAACTGAACTCAATGCGATTGATTTAGTTATCGACAACTTAACCTGCATGTTGCACCCGCCGATCATGGGCCAAATACCGAAACCCGATGTAGCCGCTTCGAATCCTCTTTTTCCGGGGTTTTCTGCAGGGTACGGCTGGTGACCGGCCCAGAATCCATCCGGGCCCTCGTTTGTCCAGGCACGCCTGCACTGGCTGTTCACTCAAGTCGTAGCGACGGCTATGTCTTTCGCTCCACGGCGGCGTCCAGCCGCGCCTGTCCGGCGCGATCATCCCGGATACTGGTGCAACAGGCAGGTTAAAGCTTCTGCGGTCCGAAGTGTTCGCTTCAAGGGGTCCGTCAATTATTTGTACGGCCGAGCGTTGCTGCTATCGAAATCACAGTACGATGTAATATGTATGCATATTGTATGCTCATAAGATACATATTATGTATATAGTATATATAATGTATATTTTTTGTGAATACATAAATGTATATACAAATATGTTTCCCGGCAGCCGGCGGCGCATTCACCGCCACCCTAAGCTCTAGCGCCTCATTACGAAAATAATTTGAATATTAACGATTTTAAAATATCTATGATTCATGAATCAGTCATCGTACGCGATTCGCGATACGATAAAATGACTTGATGTGCGTCAGAAAAAATATGGTTCAGTTTGGATTATTGGTTGTAATCAAGCGGTAGCTGATGCACTAATAGTGCCGCATTCAAATTATAAATAGATGACGACGCCGATCGGTGCTCAAGCGTCCGGCAGCAACGATCGAAATCCCTGAACCTTCCACTGAACCTTCAAACCAAAGGCAAGATTCATGAAAAAACGTTCGTTCGTAGGCGCAGCGTTGGCTGCTACGGCTTTGTTCGCTTCCGCATCCGCTTTTTCGGCCGACCGCGCGCTGATTCAGAACAAGGGCTCGGATACCCTGGTCAACGTGGCGCAGGCCTGGGCCGAGGAATACAAGGACGTTAATTCTGGAGTGGCGGTTGCCGTTTCCGGTGGCGGTTCGGGTACCGGCATCGCGGCGATGATCAACGGCACGGTCGATATCGCCAACGCGAGCCGTAAGATGAAGGATAAAGAACTGAAAAAGGCCAAGGAGTCGGGTCAGAATCCGGTGGAGCATGTCGTGGGCTACGATGCCCTGGCGGTGTACCTGCACCACGACAACCCGATCGAGAAACTCAGTATCGATCAGTTGGCCAGGATTTTCGGGCGCGGCGGCGGTGTCGAGAAATGGTCCGACATGGGGGTGAAAGTGCCCGGCTGCGACGACAAGATCGTGGTCGTGAGCCGGCAGAACAACTCCGGAACCTACGCCTATTTTCAAAAAGCCGTGCTCAAGACCGCGGCGGAAAAGAAGGTGATCGACAAGGGTAAATACCGCATGGGCACTCTGGACATGCACGGCTCCAAGGACGTGGTGGACCTGGTCGAAAAAACGCCTTGCGCCATTGGCTACAGCGGTTTGGCCTACGCCACCGACCATATTAAGATGGCTTGTATAGCGCAGGAAACCGACGGCGCCTGTGTCTCGCCTAGCGTCAGTACCGCCAGCGACCACAGCTACCCGATCGCCCGCCCGCTGTTCATGTATACCAACGGCGAGCCCAAGGGCCACATCAAGGAGTACATGGACTGGATTTTGAGCGACGTGGGCCAATGCATCTTGTCGAAAAAAGGTTATGCACCCGTGCGTCATGTGAAGTGTGACTGAGTGGACGTAGCCGGGCCGCGCAATCGCGCGGCCTCATACTTTTATTTCGCATCAATTGAGAACCGGCGGCGGATCGCGACGCGATCCGTGCGGTAAACGCACGCGGTCCGACCGCCGGCATCAGATCAACGGAGCCCCGCAATGTCACATCTCGAAGCGCGTCAGGAAAAGGACCTGAACGGAATCCGCGAGCGCATGATCACTCAGGCCGATGCCGTTGCCGTCGCCGTGGAAAACGCCGTGCGTTCAGTGCAAACCAACGACCGCCGGCTGGCCTACGATACCGTGCTGGCCGACCATCCGATCAATCGCCTGACCCGCGAAATCGACAAGCTTTGCCATCGCTTTATCGCGGTCCACCTGCCCAGTGCCGGACCGTTGCGGCTGCTTTCGTCCGTCATCCGGGCCAACGTGGAGTTGGAGCGTATCGGCGACTATGCCGTCACCGTAGCGCGCGAAACCGCGCAGATGTCCGCGCCGCCGGAAGGCATCATGGCGCGGGAACTCGACCGGGTGGCCGGCGAAACGCTGCTCATGCTGCGTCAGTCGGTCAAGGCGTTCAAGGAGCTCAACGCCGAGCTTGCCCGGGGTACCGTGGGCATTGCCGACCAGCTGCAACTCCACATGGATATGGTCTACGCCGAACTCAGGGCCAACACGGACAAAGACAAGATCAAGGACAGTCTGGCGATATTCGTCGTCTTCACCCAACTGAAACGCGTGGCCGACCAGGCCAAGAATCTGTGCGAGCACACCATCTTCGCTCAAACCGGCGAGCAGAAGGCGCCCAAGGTCTACCGGATCCTGTTCGTGGATCGCGACAACAGCCGTCTCGGACCCATGGCCCAGGCTATCGCCGCCCATGCCTTTACCAACAGCGGGCGTTACCGTACGGCGGGTCTTGCGCCCGCGGTCGCATTGGACGGGCAGTTGACTCAGTTTCTGGAAGGCCGGGGCATCGATACCGCGGCGCTGAAGCCCGGCGCCCTGGCCGACATCACCCTTGCGGAGTTGTCCGAGCAGCAGGTGCTGGTCTGTCTGGAGTGCAGTATGCAGGATCTGACCCGGGACCTGCCTTTTCATACGTCGATGCTGGAGTGGCAGCTCGAACCGGCGGCCGACATGGAAACGCTGTATCGCGATCTGGCCGGCCGCATCAGCGATTTGATGGAACTGCTGCGCGGCCCGGGAGCGGATTGATATGAGTGATCTCGCCACCACCTCGAGTCGCGCACCGGCGGAATTCGATCAGCGCAACCTCGACTGGTACATCGACAAACTGGTACAGGGATTGGTTTTCATCGGCGGGATTTCCGCCATCATTTTCATTATCGGTATTTTCGTCTTCATCACGGTCGAGGGTTTCGGCTTCATTGCCGGCCGTTTCGATTTCATGGAGTTCTTTACCTCGCCCTGGTGGGAACCCACCGACGAGGACGAACCGACCTACGGTATTCTGGCGCTGATCGCCGGTACCGCCAGTGTCACCGGTCTGGCGATGGTCGTGGCGATCCCCTTTTCGCTGGGCGCGGCCATCTTTATCGGTGAATTCGCATCCGGCAAAACGCGCGAGTACCTGAAGATTCTGGTCGAGCTGCTGGCCGCCATCCCGTCGGTCGTGTGGGGATTCATCGGCCTGACCATCATGAACCCGCTGATCATCGACCTGTTCGACGTGCCCGTGGGGCTGAACATTCTCAACGCCGGCATCATTCTGGGGTTGATGGCAGCCCCCATCATGACATCCATCGCGGAAGATGCGCTCAAGGCGGTGCCCGACCGCTACCGGGAGGCCGCGGAGGCGCTCGGCGCCACCCGCTGGCAGGTGATCTACAAGGTGGTCTTGCCGGCGTCGAAGAACGGTCTGCTGGGCGCGGTATTGCTGGGCGTGGGTCGTGGCTTCGGTGAAACCATGGCGGTGCTCATGGCCACCGGTCACGCGATCAACATGCCCGGCAGCGTATTCGATTCGGTGCGCGCACTGACCGCCACCATTGCCGCCGAACTGGGGGAGACCGCTCATGGGTCGGATCATTACGGGGCGTTGTTCACCATCGGCATCTTCCTGTTCATCATCACCTTCATCATTAACCTGTCCGCCGATCTGATCGTGCGCGGCATCAAGAAAAGCTGACCGGAGCGCGAAATACCATGTTTGCAGAATCGACGCTCAACGCGCGGGACAAAAGAACCCAGGCGCTTTTTCGGACCTTGTTCGGACTCATGACCGGCCTGCTGATCCTGCCGGTGCTGATCATACTCGGAATGCTCATCTACAAGGGTGGACCGATTATCTCGATCGACTTTCTGTTTACCGAGCCGACCAACGGCATGACCGCCGGTGGCGTGTTCCCGGCCCTGCTGGGTACGGTATTTCTGGTATCGGTGGCACTGCTGGTATCCGTTCCCCTGGGAGTGGCAGCGGCGGTGTATCTCAGCGAGTATGCTCCGGACAACTGGCTCACCCGGGCCATCAATCTGGCCATCATCAACCTGGCCGGTGTCCCGTCCATCGTGCATGCCCTGTTTGGCGTAGGGGCCTTCGTCATTTTCTTCGGCTTCGGCACCAGTATTCTGGCCGCCAGCCTGACCCTGGCGATCATGACCCTGCCGGTGGTGATCGTGGCGACCAAGGAATCGCTGCAGGCGGTGCCGGAAGCCTTTCGGCAGGCCTGCTGGAACATGGGCGCCACGCGCTGGCAGGCCATTCGCCGGGTGGTTTTGCCCAACGCGGTCAGCGGCATACTGACCGGTGTGATTCTGGAGGTATCGCGCACCACGGGTGAAACCGCACCCGTCATGTTCACCGGTGCCGCCTTCTTTCTGCCGTTCCTGCCGCAGAGCGTGTTTGACCAGACCATGGCCATGTCGCTGCATCTGTTCGTGGTCGCTACCCAGGTACCGAACGTGCCCGATGCGCTGCCTTACGGCGTGGCACTGGTGCTGATCGGCATGGTGCTGATCATGAACAGCCTCTCCATCGCCCTGCGCATGTACCTCAGGGGGAAGAAGAAATGGTGAGCGTTGTCGCAACAGATACAGTGCAAAGCCCGGTGCCGACGCCGGTTGAGGTCAAACTGGATGTGAAGGATCTCACGATCAGCTACCACGGTACGCCGGCGCTGCGGAATGTGACACTGGACGTCAAGGAGAACGAGATCTTCGGCATCATCGGCCCGGCCAACGCGGGCAAGACCTCGTTCCTCAAGGCCCTCAACCGCATGAGCGATTTCGAACTGGGTATGACCGTCGAGGGCGACATTCATTTCGACGGCCACGACATCCGCCGGCTCAGAAACGTTTTCGCCTACCGCAGTCGCATCGGTGTGGTATTTCCCCTGCCCGTGGGTCTGCCGCTGACCGTCTACGAGAACGTGGCCCTGTCGCCGCGCCTGCGCGGGGTGAACAACAAGACGGATCTGGACGTGATCGTGGAACGCTGCCTGGCCCGCGCGGCCTTGTGGGACGAAGTCAAGGATCGGCTCAATGCGCTCGGCTCGCTGCTTTCCGGCGGTCAGCAGCAGCGTCTAACCATTGCGCGCGCATTGTCTCAGGAGCCGGATCTGTTGATGCTCGATGAGTTTTCCATCGCCGTCGACCCGGTTACCACCATGCGTATCGAAGATGTGCTCAAGGAACTCAAGAGCGAGATGACCATCATCATGGTCACCAACCTGGTGCAGCAGGCCCGGCGCCTGGCCGACCGCACGGCCTTTTTTCTGGAAAGCGAGTGCGTGGAGGTCGGCGATACCGCCGCCTTGTTCGACGGCAAGGTACAGGATCAACGCACCACCGACTACGTCGAGGGGAGATTCGGATGATGTCTAGACTTCAATATCGATACCAGCGCGTGGTGACGTCATGAGTCATGCAGCCCAATCCACGACTACTGCTGCATCCCCCGCCGACTACGCCATCCGCACTAAAAAACTCAGCCTGTGGTACGGGACCTTTCAGGCGCTGTTCGACGTGGATCTCAACATCCGCAACGGCATGATCACCTCCATGATCGGTCCGTCCGGCTGCGGCAAGTCCACCTTTTTACGCAGCGTCAACCGCATCAACGAGCGCCTGGGGTACGTACGTATCGAAGGTTCCATCGAAGTCATGGATCGGAACGTCTACGATCCCGCCGTCGAACTGATGCAGGTGCGCAAGCAGGTGGGCATGGTGTTCCAGCGGCCCAATCCCTTGCCCATTTCTATCCGCGACAACATCCTGTTCGGCCACAAGTTGCACAATCGCGGCGCCGCGTCGGGCAAGCAACGGCCGGACGACATCGTTGAAGAAGCACTGCGCACGGTGCTGCTGTGGGACAAGGTCAAGGACCGCCTCAACCGCAAGGCCACCGACCTGTCGTTGGAAGAGCAACAAAAGTTGTGTATCGCCCGCCTGCTACCGGTCAAACCCAGCATACTGCTGATGGACGAACCCTGCTCGGCGCTCGATCCCAAGGGCACCTCGGCGGTGGAGGAGTTGATCTGGGAGTTGCGCGGCCAATACACCATCCTCATCGTCACCCACAATATGGCCCAGGCCCGCCGTGCCAGCGAGGAATGTATCTTCATGCTGATGGGCAAGGTGGTCGAACACACCGCGACCGAAGACCTCTTCGTTACGCCGCGGCACAAGGAGACCGCCGACTACATCGAGGGCCGGTACGGCTAACATGCAGGTTAACCGGACGGGTACACAAGTAGCCCGACCAGATGTTCGAAGCCCGCCACAACCGGCGGTTTGTTCTTCTGGCTGTAATGGGTAAGAAACTCCCGGATCAAGCGAATCTGTTTCACCACCGAGTCGGCTTCGCGTTGGGTGGCATCGGAAAATTCGAGGTTGTAAGCGCTTGCCAGTGCGGTCGCCTGGTCCGTGTCGAGTTCGTTCTGGATCAGATGGCGAACCAGGCGCAGGTTGAGCTTGTCGGTGCGCATCCAGAAATTCGCCGAACCAGACGCCATCTCGCTTTCCAACTCGCCGATTTCCCGCAGCAGGTCCCGGGGAGGTGTTTGTGCATTGGCGGAATGGCCGATTCTCCGCAGGAGAATATCCAGGGCGATGGCGTTGAGCTGCGGGTAGCCCGCCTGCGCCGGGTGACCACCCTGCGTAAGAACCCGCTGCGACTCGCGGTAGAGATCTCGCGCGACCTCCAGGTCTTCCAGCCCTTTCTTGTGGAGGGTCCCCCTGTCCAGGCGCAGGCGGATAACAGCGCGGTGTTTATAGGCGCTGGCCTGCAGGTTCATCCGTTCGGCGTTGTCCCCGATCCTGCGCAGCTGTTCCACGCGGTCGATCGCGGTACTGAACAGCCTGTCGACCGTTTCCATGGCACCGGACGCAATCCGGGTCTCACCCTCAAGATCTTTTTCGATCCAGCGGATAGACAGATTGCTCGCCTGTTCGACTCCCTTCAGGCTAATGGCGCCGCTTGGGTGCGCGAGCGCCTGCGTGTAGTACTCGGACGCCGTCTTGAAATCGCCGAGTTCGCCGAATACGTGCCCCAGGGCCTCTTGCACCTGCGCATCGCCGGTTATCCAGCGTTCTTCCGCAGGGGTGTTGTTGCTCAAGCGGCCGCGCAGGCGATCCAGTCCAGCCTGGTGGTTGCCACACTGGGCCGGATAGTCCCTCAACCAGGCGGCGAACTCACTGGCGGCATGGAAACGTTGCGGAATGCGATACGTCTCGTGCGGTTTGTCCTGCGCGAGGCGGAACACGCTCTCGCCGTAACATTGATAGGCGCTCCAGGTATTGGCGCCGGGAAAACGCGTATAGGTCTCGCGCCGCGCTGCCAGCACCGCATCGCCGAAGGTCAGCCCGAGCCGCAACATGCCGTCGTAGAAGGTCTCGGCGAAACACAGTGCGGCCGGATCGTAGACCACCCAGCCGGCCGCGATCACCGCGCGCGCGCCCAACTTGAGAAATGCGCTGGCGACACTCGCCGCCAAGGCGTGTCGGTCGCGCGCCTGCTCTTCTTTTCGGGCCTCGATGCGACCGAGGTGACAACAGTTGATAAACACCAGTTCGGGCACCTGCCGCAGGCTGTCGAAGACGTCGGGCAATACGCGCACGACTCTGCCGGTCCGGGGATCCTCGCCCAAGATCAGCGCCGTGCTCGCGTGTTCATGATCCTTCAGATACTCGCCGTGTGTCGCCAGGTGCAAGACCCGATAGTCGCCGGTCAACAGCTGGACCGTTGCGTCGGTCGGGTTGCCGGCCATTGCGAGCGAGGCTTGGAAGTTGTGCTGCTCCAGCAATCCCTTTACTTTCTCGCCCTCCTCACGCGCCCCCGGCAAATCACCCAGCGTATCGGCGATGACCAGGGCGGTCGGCGTCTGGTTGAACAGCCGGAAGGCGGGTGCGTCGGGAAGATTCAATTGACGCACGATCCCGGTTTCCACCGCCAGCGGACGATTCAGGCGGTTGTGCCGGTCGTGCAGCATCTCCCAGGGGAAGCGCGCCGTGGTCTCGTCGAGCAGCAGCTGAATGCCCATTTGATCGCCGACGTCTTCCTTGTAATCATGTGGAATCAGAAGTTCGAAGAGCGCTTCGCCAAAGCGCGGTTTGAGCGCATGGTCCGCCACAGCGAGTTCGACCAGGTCATTGACCAGATCACATTGGTTGACCTTGTGCAGCGTCGGTGACGCCGCTCGGTCGCCAACGGGTGCGAAATCAATAGTCTGGTCGTGCTGTTCGATGCGTACGATGCGCCACCAGCTGTCTGACTGGAAGCTGTAGCGCGCGCTCAACCCGCCGCGATCGGTTTGAACGGTTGTATCGATGTCGAGGATACCGTCGAACTCCTGCAGCAAGGTATCCAGAATCCGCGCCGATTGAATGGCGGTGTCTTCATAGCGTTCGACGAAGCGCAGCCCGCCGATGAGCGGTGCGGCGATCGCCTGCAGACGTTGATTGGCGTCAACCAGGGCGCGCAACAGCGACGTCAGTGCCTGTGCGAGCGGTAGCGCTCCCTCCCCCGAGCCGACAATCAGGGCGCATACCTGCAAGTTGGCCGGGCTTTCGCCACAAAAACGGTACTGTTCCTGACGGTGCACGCTGAATCGGACCAAGGCGTTGGCAAAGGTGCGTCGCAGCTTGGGTCCCGTCAGCATGCCCATGCGGCCGAGTCCCGCCACGATGACCGTGTGTTGCTCGGGATCCTTAACGGGTGTGAAGATCTCGACGGTTTCGACGGCGCCCGGATAATGGCCGTGTTCGTGGCGCTGTTTCATCAGGCCGCCGGTCAGATCGTCCATGGCGCGCTCCGGGCCATTGATCGAATCGCCCTCGTAGTGGCCGACAACGGCTGGCCGCTGCACTTTCCGCACGTCGCCATGGACGATCTGTATCGCGGGAAGCTCGCTGGCGGCCGCCGACTCGGTGAGCGGTCGTTCGCGCCCTCCGACCAGCAAGGCGCGCAGCATATCGTCTTCGTTGGGTTGCAGCCACAGCGGTTCCTCGCGTAAATCCTGGACCTGCGCGCGTTCCGTTGTCCTGACGGCCGGCAGGCCTTCCGGCAGCCGTGCGCTGTACCCCTGCTGCAGGATCTCCACGATCGCAGCAAAGTATTCGCCGCGGTCGAACAGCGACCCATGCTCGACGTCGGGGAGGTGCCAGGTGCGGGCATAGTCTGGAATGCTGTGTTCCCATAGCGCCAGGCCATCCCCGTCGGGACGGCTGCTGGAGGTAAACTTCAATTCGCCGTTCGTGAAACCTATGCCGCTCGGGGTCTGTTGGTCGATGCCCGCCAGGTAGTGAATTCGCTCACAATGATCCGGAATGCGCTCGGTTTTCTGGACTTGTGCCAGGGTGGTGTCCAGGTCGTGATCAAGCGGCGGTTGCCAGGGGAAGTCGCGCTGGTCCTGGCCGCGGATGGCCGCCCAGGTCGGGCCATGGAAAAAATTGAAGCTGGCTTGCGGCCACCGGGGCAGCGCCAACAGCAGGCCTTGAAAACGGCGAAACACGCTGACCAGGTCCGCGTGCGAGCGCGTCAGGTCCAGCAGTGCGCTGATGCGCGCCAGACAGTGCTTGCCGGTGATCAGTTGCACCGTGTTGTAGGCGCCCTTAAGCGGCGTACCCGCCAACAGCAGCCGCGAGTCAGGGTGTCGACACATCTCCCGCCACAGATCCGGCCGCTCGAGTATGCTATACAGGGCGACCAGGCCGCCCATTGAGTGGCAAACGATGTGGACGGGAAACTCGCGTTGCGGGTCCAGATCCAAAACACGTCGCAGTTCGTCGGCGAATCTTGCGCCGTTATGCGCCACGCTCAAGCGCCAGTCGTAGGGAAAGGGTTCCACAGTAAAATTGCTTTTCTTGAGGTGGCTGACAAAGCGTCCATACGGCGCGCTCGAAAGCAGGTAGTTGATGAGTGCCTCCGGTTCGATCGCGTCAGCGCCGTTGTTGATATCGAGCTCAGCCAGATTGCCGGTAATCACGCCGGCGTCCAACCAGATGCGCCTGCGATCCTGTAGCTGCCGTAAGTGACTGCCGGGAAAGCCGGGTAGAAAAAAGACCGTGCCCGCGGTAGGCGCCGGGGTTGCGCCACGGACCCTGAGCCCGGTGGCGGTAATGGTTGGCGGGCGCGTGCGCACCACGAACCGGTTGGTATCCGCGCTGTCGCTTAGCGCATCGAGCAGGGCGCTGACGCTTTGTTGGTTGCGAAAATAGTAGAAATGACTGACATGTCCGCCTTTGTCCGCCGCGACCCACAGGGGCTCGAGACGGGGATGGCCACCGGTCATCGAACCGGTTTCGACTATCCAGTCGTTGGGCTCGCGATAGTAGACATTGAGTAGGGCCGTCGCGATCAACTGCAGGGGATTCAAGGATACATCGGCGTTGCCGGTGATGACGGCCAGCCGGCCTCTGAGCGACCGTGCGTTGTTGTTAATGAACCGCTGCAATGGCGTGCCGGGTACCATGCATTCCAGACCCGGCAGCACACGAGGATCAAAACGTTGTTTGATGGTGCGCATCAACACGGTGCGTATCGCGGCGGCAAGGTCTTGCAGCAGATCAGCGTCGCCGGGAATCAGTCGGGACAGGTTCCCTGCGCCCCACAGCAGCATGTTGAAAAACAAGTCCAGGCGCTCGTCGGCCAGGCCGGTGCCGCGGGCCGGGCAGGCCACCCGCACGAAACGCGTCACCTCGGGACGTTTTTCCTGCAGCTTTTTCGCCAGTGTGTCGAGCTTCTGCTTGATCGACTGCTGTATCTCCCGGGCGGCCTCTTGCTCTTCTTGCGTATTACCATCGAGGTTTGAGTAAGCGATCACGACCTGGTCGATCTCGGCGCGCGTGATTGGCGCCTTGTTGTCGGCGACCATGCTGCGGCAGAGCAGTTCCCCGACGATGCCGCCGCGCGAGTGACTGATGACGTGGATCTCCTGCCGCACATGGGAAAGCTGGTCGAGTATTGCGCACACGTTGTCGATGGGGCTTTCGGTCAGCGTGCGATGCTCGAGTGCGTAAATGTGACCGGCGTAGGGTTCGATCAGGCGCGACCAGTCTTGGGCGTGCTTGCTCCACAGATGACCAAAGCTGCCGGCGGTATTGGATCCGGTGCCATGCAGCAGCAATAAAACGGGCTGCTCAGGGGAGTCGGGATTGATCGCCGAGGGGCGCATGCTCAGCACATTGCCGTCGAATCCGCATCGGTATACGGTGGTCTGGTTGACCACCTTCGCCTCAACCCGGTTGCCAACCCATTGGACCAGTGATTCGCTGGCTTTGGTCTCCAGATCGAACCCCAGTATCCTGAGCAGTTTGATCCCCGCCGAAAGGATGCCGCGCTCGGCGGCCGGCACGTCGAACCGGGTTGCGGCGCTGATCTCGAGCGTACCTTCACGGGTTTTCTCTAGCAGCCTGGGCAAGTCTTCGGCGGGAAGCCAGACAATGTGGTCGTCGGCGAGGGTGATGGCAACCGCGTCCTTGTCGGCGAGATCGACGCTCTGCACGGCAAGCGGCTGATCGCGTACGGGCTTGAGATCGTAGGTCTCGTCGCGGCTGACCCGGATGGTCTGGTCGAGGAACTCCGCGCGGTCAGCGGCGTCGCCTTGGGATCGCGTGACAGCCTGAGCAGCAACGGGTCTTCCGAGAATCTTAAGGGTAACGGACATTGCCGTCTTCTCCATGCTCAGCTGCGACTTGTCCTGGTAAAGGATAGTTTCCCCTTAAACCGCCGACAAGTAGCCTTGCGTCCGCCCGGCGGCATCAGTGCGAGGCGTCCGAAAGACTCGTCGAGCAAGTGATATTCCCGGGGGGGCGGGTTCCGGTCGAGATTCGGCTCGCCGGCTAGGGCGGCAAAGGCGCCGCCGGCACGGCGAGCCGAACCCGTCAGCAGGCGTTAGCCGAATCGAGGCAGATTCAGTACGTCACCCCAGATCGGACCGCCGCGGGGAATGGGGATGGGAAACTTAGGACCCGTACCACACCAGTCGTCGTCGAAATCGGCAAAAGCGGCAAAGCTCGTTTGCAGCATGCCGCCCTGCACCTGATTCAATTGCTCCTGATTGAGTTCGACCAGGTCTGTCGCTCTTGAGTGCTCCGTTTTCATCTTGATGCTCCTAAACAATGTCAATCGATCGTGTCCCCGGTTATGTCTTACGACCACCGGATCCTCCCGGGGCGAAGTCACGAGGACGTGCTGACGATACGGAAGTCAGCAGGTTGAACAAGGCGCTTGCAATGCCGCTGCGTCCGCGCCGACTTCCCATCGTCGCTAAAACCTACCATCCGCAGGCGGCCGCCAGCGGGTATCAATGTGACGAAAAACCGTGAACTAGTTACGCCCGGTGTGTAGCCATGGGCTACGATCGCGGCAACCGGTTCACTCGCGCGTGAAGCTTGCTCGAAAGCGCCTCGGAAGTTTCGGTGTGGGTGGTGAATACCTCACACTTGCGCCGTTTTGCAGCGTGTTATAGGTATTAAAGGCTCTACGTAGCGGGGTGTTCTAGGATCGAAGCGTGCGGGGCGATTTGCTATCCTGAAGCCGGTGGAATTGGTGATTTAGAATAAAAAATGCGCTCTATCAATCGGTTATGTATTGGGGCAAGCCGCTGAGGCGTTGCGTTCCGGGTTTGATCCGGAGGGATCGGAATTAAAGCCATTTTCAGGGAGACCGATAGACTACGGAGCAGAGCTTGGATGAACGACAGGCCGGGGTCATGATGAAAATTCTGTATCTATTGCTGTGTTCACTTTGTCTGGCGCCCGCTGTGCAGGGTGAACTCATCCTCACCGGCATACCCATGCATCAGAAATCCGCCCAGACCTTCTACGTGGAAGGCCGCATCGGGGATCTCGCACCCAATGAATTCATGGTAGACACCGGCTCCAGCTACACCACGATCAACGAATACACCCTGGAACTGCTGCTCGCCGCGAAAGGTGCCGATTACGTCCGCGACCTGATCGGCGTGCTGGCAAACGGTGACGAATTGCTCGTGCCGATTTATCGCGTGGCGAGCTTACGTGTCGGTGACACCTGTCATTTGAACGATATCGAAGTGGCGGTTTTTCCCGGTCGGACCCGCCAGATTCTGGGGCTGAGTACGTTGCGCCAAGCGTCACCGTTTCTGTTTTCGATCGAACCTCCCGAGTTGCGCCTGAGTAACTGCTACGATCGACTGTCACAGTCGAGCGAATGAGGCAGCCTATGACCCTTCGGGGCAGCTAAACACGCCGGACCTTCAGATCGGGTCTGCAGGTCCGGCGATCGGTCGGTATTGACGCCTACTTGTACTTCGCGCTTTCGCCCGCTTTCATTTCGAACGCACTGAATTCGGCGCGTTCGATCATGCCGTCTTGATTGGCATCGGCGTTTGTCCAGCTGTCCCTCAACACCGGATCGGCCGACGCCTCTTCCATCGAAAGCGTGCCGTCCCCGTTTGCGTCGAGCTGGGTGAAGTACTCGCTTTCGCCGGCAAGCAAAGTGCCTGCGAAGCCCATGGTGGTAACCATAGCGCCGGTGATCATCAGGTATTTCAATTTCATGAATGTCCTCCTCATGAAGTTATTCAGGTTCAGACCGCTCGATTGCTGCCTGTGCGAGAAGTAAATACGCTGTGATCGAATGGATCTTTGGACAAGATCACATTTCTAAGCGAATAGTAAATATACTTGAATAACCGAAGGGAAATATAAATAAACAAGCCTAAACATGAGCTTAAGTTGGATAACCGCCAATATTGGGAAACCGGTGAGAGAAAACTGCGATCACTGTCACACTGAAAGTGTTAACAAGTGTTTGTTGTGCAATTCCGCTAACTGCAGCCCAGTCGTATCAACCGGACCGTCTCGGGGATGCGCGACCGAACGACGCCTTATCGGCCAGACGGCCAGCTTCCTGATTGGCCTTGTAGACAAGGCGTTAAATCAACAACTTAGTTGGTGTTTGACATAACCCGCAATCCCGCGAGATCGGGTTTGCGGCGGGTATTCGCCGTCGCGATGAAAAGGCCGCTCCGCTGCGAATTCCCGCCGTTGTGCGAGTCCGGGTGTTCGCATGCGACTCAGGTCGCCATTTTCGCGATGCTGTGCAAAACGGCATGTCCTACGTGGCAAATGCTGGCGGCGCCTGGCGAAATGCCAAAAACAGTATCGAGGTCTGCTGCGTCAAAGTAAATACTTTCGACCGTGATCCAATTCGAGGCTGGTTATCAACCACGGCAGGTCCTGTCGCTATCCTGTCGATCAGGATTACTTGGTGTCCGCGATTTTCTCGATTGTTCCCTACTGGGGCTGCGGCTATTCCATCACGTCACAGCAGGTGCTTGCCGTCAAAGACGTCGGCTTGCAAGGTAAACGCATCCACGCTTTCGATGCAGCCGATATTGGCCCGGTAATGTCCCGGCACCCGCACGGTTTGGTGGAAGGTGTAGATACCGCAGTGCTTGCAGAAATAGTGCTTGGCCGTTTTGTCCCCGAACTGGTAGAGGCCCAAAGCATCGCTCTTGGCGTCTATCGAGAACCGGTCGGGCGGTATTGCCTCGGCGGTCATCATTGCGCCTTTGCGCGCGCAGAGGGAGCAGTTGCAACGCAGTCCGCGTTCTATGGCCTCGCCGTCGTATGAAAAACGTACGGCGCCGCAATGACAACTCCCTTCATAGTGATTCATGGTCTGACTCCCGTTGGGTAGTGTTCGGATCGCGCACGATTCCGGGTCGGTACATGGCCCTTAGTATAAACGCTGTGCCGATCGCTGCCGCCACGTGTTTGAAAGGATGTCCGCCGATGGTGCCGGTCAAACGGAATATTTCCTGATCGTAGGATTCGAACGCTTTGGCCGCCGCGTAGGCGATCAATACGGCGCTTATATCCCAAAAAGCCACCGATCTAACTTGGCGCGTCCAGAACAACACGGGGATCAGAACGATGGGTAGGAACTGCACCAGAATGTAAGGCCGCAAATCACCGCGGCCGTGCAGTTCGGACAGATACCAATAGAGCACCGAAGAGGCGCTGGCGATGCTCAATGGGAGCAGCAAACAGGCAGCCAGTCGGGGCGATCGGGTCAGACCGACGACCAGGCAAAAGAACGCGGCAAACGCGACGCTCATCGGCAGACGATCGACGGCGAGCGATTGATTGTCCGGATTCCAGTGGTAATAGGCCGACCCGGCGCCGGTGAGCAGCACACCCGCGAAGAGCACGACCAGAATCGCCAACCAGTCCCCGGTCCAGTCGCGCGAGTTGGCCAGCAGGCGCCGGAGTCCGGTGAAGCCGACGATGAAGAAGCCGATATTGGATATCAGATTCCAGAAATGAACCGTGCCAAGCAATTCCGGCCCTGTCGCGAACCGGTGATAGGCAGGGTCTTGCGGAATGGCGGGTAGGCAATAGACGAGGGTCGTCGCGATGCCTGCGATAATGAGAACCAGCATGATCGGTGTACCGATTCGAAACTCGCTGCATGGTACCAAACTGCCCACCGGACAACATTTCAGTGGAATGTGGCTTGCTGCGGCTTCAAGACCAGGTAGACGCCCCATACGGTGACCGCGATTCCCGCGAGGGCGCCCGGACCGAGTTGTTCGCCAAACAGCATCCAGCTTTCGAGCGCCGTTACCGGCGGCACCAGGTAAAAATAGCTTGCGACCTTGGATGCCTCGCCTTCGCGCAGCATCAGCATCAACAGCAGGATCGCGCTGACCGAGAGTCCGAAGACCAGCCACAGCAAGGCCCCTATGAGGTGTGGATGCCATACTATCGTGCGTTCTTCAAGACACAGCGTGAGTACGCCCATCCACAACGCCGTGGCCAGGTACTGATAGAACGAACCCGTCAACAGGTCGGTTCCTTTGCCGAAGCGCTTTTGATACAAGGTGCCGACGGATATGCCGAACAGGGCGATCAGGATGGCACCCAATGCCGCAGCCGTGATGTCGAATTGGCCCATGTGCTGTCCGCGCGTCAGCACCAGGGTCACGCCGAGCAGGCCGAGTGCCAGTCCGGTCCACTGCCGCCGTACGAGCCGTTCATGGGTCAGGCTCCAGGCGAGCAGGGCGGTCAACAAAGGCTGCAGGCCGACCAGCAACGCAGCGATGCCTGCCGGCATATTCAATTTGATCGCCGCGAAAACACCGCCGAGATAGGCGGCATGGATCAGCGACCCCGCCACCATTTGATGAAATGCCCGACCCGGCGAAAGCCAGCGCGCCCTGAAGATCAAGATGAGGAGCAGAAAGACCCCCAGGGTGATCATCATGCGAATGAACAGCAGATTGAAAGGCGCAATATAGGGCAGGGCATACTTGGCGCCGATGAACCCGGTGCTCCAAAGCAGGACGAATGCCAACGGCACCCAGCGTGTCACGCGCTGTTGGTGTACTACCTCGACCATATGTTTGTCGCGCGGCGGCGCACCATCGAAGGGTAGATGTGTACTCCCGGGTGCCCGGGCGGGCGGTATTCCCCGGGGTATGAAGAGCTTCGGTCCCGCAGCGCACACTGCCCCTATTCAGTTGTACACTTGAATATCAACATAGCATGCGGAGGGTTCGAGCGGTGAGCGATAAGCGCATAGAGGCCGGCAGACGCACCGGGCGGGCAGCGACAAACACGGCGGTAGCATCGGCAAAGCAGCCCCGGGCCGCCGGGAAGCGTGCTTCCAAGAGTATGCATGACGGTATCGCGGTGTGGTGCGACTGCTGTTCGTGCGAGGCGGAACCTTACTGGGCCGAATTGGCGGACGAACTCGGTGTCGACCTCGGCAGCGATTACGAGGCAACCGACGATTGATCCTGCTTACATAGGTTCGCGCGCCGCACGACGAACGTTACCGGCGTCCGCAAGACATGATGTTTTGACCTGCTCAACCTCGACGCGCGTGCGTTAAGTTGAGGTTTGAGCAAACGCAGAGCCACATTGAGGAGGAGAGGTCACGAAGTGTAAGACCAGGCGAAGGCGATGGAAACAGCTGCACCCTGGGTAACGACGGATTCCAGCATACTTGCGAATGAGTACGCCGCTTATCTCGGGTTGGGTGTGTACAAAGAGGCGATCGCCGTTGCGGTGGCCGTTGCCGGTCGTGAACAGCCCGGTACCGGGGTGAAATCGCCAATACACCCCAGGATTTGGACCAGCCGCTGCAGCGTTTGAGCAAGGATTTCGACGGGGCGCTGTTGTTGTTCTGCTACGAGGCGGGCCGGTGAGGATATGGGGTGTACCGCCAGAAAAAGAGGATCTTGCACAGGAAAACCTGGTGGCCGGACCCATACAAGAGAAGCCCGCCCTGTTCCTCACCCCGCTGCACCGCTCGGAGCGAGGCATCGCCGAACACATCGACCGGCTGGTCGGTGAAACCTCGTGGGGGTACATCGATACTGCCAAGGTTATCCCCTGGGTAACGGAGAGGGAGCCTGAGCCTGTCCGAGTCTCAACGCAAGGCCGTCAGCGGCAAGGTCACGGTGATCACCGGCGGACCGGTTGTCGGCAAAACGACAGCAGGTAACAGCATCCTGCGGATCATCCGGGTCAAGGGTGTCAAGGTCCTGCTGTGTGCCCCCACCGGACGGGCTGACGAGCGGTTGTCTGAATCCACGAACGCGCAAGCCAAGACCCTTCACCGATTGCTGGAGTTCGATCCCCGGATCATGGGCTTCAAGTGCAACCAGGGCGAGCCCCTCGACGTCGAGTTGGTCGTAGTGGACGAGGTGTCGATGGTCGACACGGTGCTGATGAACCAGGTGTTGCGGGCGGTACCGGATCACTGCGCAGTGCTGCTTGTGGGCAACGTGTATCAGCTGCCTTCCGTTGGCCCCGGTGCGGTGCCCACCGTGAGACTCACGGAGATTTTCCGTCTAGCGGCCGCTTCGAAGATCATCGTCAACGCCCACCGAATCAACCAG
>CBDUNM010000075.1:0-22792 GCA_965368585.1 uncultured Chromatiales bacterium
GACGGAGGAATTGGCAAACGGTCACACGACGTGCGACTGGCATGTGCATCACCGCACAGACCGAAACGGGACGCCATAATAGCGAGACGCCCGGTCCGCTCGAACCGGTGGCGGATCACTCCGTGTTGCGACTTCATCCTTGCGCCGACCGTGCGCGCTGATGGACGAGACCGGCGTCGTGTCGGTCCACGGGATCGCCGGGGCGTTCTCTACGGGCCTATTCTGATTGCAACCCAGCCGGGCCAGTGTCCGGCAGCCGTGGTCGCACCTGGGGTCCAAGACGCACTGCTGGTGCATTGCGAACCGCAACATGGAGGCCAGGAGATGGATGTGGTCAGCGAAGAGACCATCATCGTTCGACGTGTTGCGTCGGCGGATCTGCCGGCGCTGCGTGAGATCTACGCCGATGTTGTCGGTACGCTGGGGCCTGCTGCCTACACGCCGGCGCAGGTCGACGCCTGGAAGGCTTTCGCCCGACAGGCTGAATTCGACGATTTCATCCTCGGCGTGAACACTTATGTAGCAGAGATCGGCGCGGAGATCGCCGGCTTCTGCGGGATTGCCGGCGACGGGCACGTGGCATCTGTTTATATAGCTCCGGAACGCTGCGGTCAGGGGATTGGAACCACGCTGCTGAGACAGGTACTGGCGAGACATCCGGCGCCAAGTTCCGGGCAGTACTATGCAGAGGCGAGCCTGTTCAGCCTGCCATTGTTCCGGCGTTGTGGATTTCGACAGACAGGCCGCGAACACGCGGTACGAGACGGGGTGGCCTTCGAGCGCTTCCTCGTAGCACGCGCGGTCGAAGCTGATGATCCAACGAACAGGCGAGCAGGTCGAGTTTAGCCCTGGTCATGGATGGCAATGCCGCGGTGAAAACCTCCGGTTCGTAGGTCGGCGCCGTCAGTGTCGGATAGCAGGCCCGCAGCAGCTCAGTAAAGGAAGACGCATCGTGCGGATCGGCCAATCGGACGGTAAAGCGGGACACTGTTGGTACTTCTTGTGGCGAATGTCTCTACCCGCATCCCGCGTCTATTGGGGCGGGAGAGCGACCCGTTCGCTGCCATGCCCGTTGAGTCAACAAACCAATCCGTGCTGAACTATCAATATGTTAAAAGTTTGCATACCCGTTTAGATGCTTTTGTGTATTGCCTCAGATTGGTTATGCAATCGACCGATTGATACTAATCGAATCTGGAGATAATGGTGGATTGGGCGTGTATGCTGGCTTTTATCACCGGGACAGTGGACCACGAACCGTTGCTGCGTAACGAAAACCGCGCTGCGGAAAATCGGATCCTCAGAGCCCGGATAAAAGGCCGGTAGCTGCTGTCGGGTGCCGAGGAGAAGACGCTCGCCGACATCGGCCAGCGACGCGGTCTAAAGGCGCTTGAGGACATCGCCGACGCCGCCAAACCGAACACCGTTCCGGACTGAAATCACATGATTATTGCTTTCAGCAAAAGCTACCTTGTTATGTTTCTACGATTAAACTAGACTAACGGAATTTAGTTTATCTGAGGCTGGTATGCAGATCGTTAACATCCACGAAGCGAAAACGCACTTGTCCCGGCTCGTCGAGCAGGCTGCCAAAGGCGAGCCGTTCGTGATCGCCAAGGCGGGTAAGCCGTTGGTCAAGGTCATGGCATTGAACGCGCCGGAGTCGGGGCAAATGAAGCGCCTGGGCTTTATGACCGGCGAGATTACCGTTCCCGACGACTTCGACCGTATGGGTAGCGCCGAGATCGAGCACAAATTCGGCGAAGACACATGAAGTTGTTGCTGGACACCCTTGTATTGTTGTGGGCCGCTGCCATGCCAGAGCGTCTTTCTGCGGATGCTCGTGCGTTGATTGAAGCAGATGAAAATGAGTTGTTTTTCAGCGCGGCCAGCCTGTGGGAGATCGTCATCAAGCGCGGACTGGGCCGTGATGATTTTCACGCGGATACGCGGTTATTGCGCCGGGGGCTTCTGGACAACGGCTACAGCGAGTTGCCCATCGGCAGTAAGCATGCGGTCGCCATCGAGAGCTTGCCATCGATCCACAAAGACCCGTTTGACCGTATCCTTGTCGCTCAAGCGACGGTAGAGGGCATCACCCTAGTGACTACAGATGCCTTAGTGGCGCAGTACCCTGGGCCGGTGCGGGCGGTATAGCGCAATTCCGTAGTTAGCGGAAAGGAGTTCGCTTTGCGGATCGACGCACCAAGGACCAAAATACAAGGATAAGAGAATGCTTCATTTACTGAACGAATTTATCCATATAAATTTATCATTTTCGACGCCAAGACGTATATTTCTTTTATTGGGCGTTTATGTGTTTTTTATTACGTTACTGCTGCCTCTCATTACTGTGCACCCACCTTTTGACATGTCTATTGACGGGTACGCTTACGAGGAAATGATGCCCAGAATGGCAGCGATGACGTCTACTGAAAGGTATCGTTATGCCATTGGTCTTTGGACATTAGACACGGCGTATCCAATTTGTTATGCGTTTCTACTAAGTGCGCTACTAACATACCCGGTGAAAAAAATCGAGTACAGTTCGAAAATAGTTGAATACTTGTCGCTCATCCCATGGCTTCCCGCGACTCTGGATATATGTGAGAACGCGTTCATAACCGCGTCTTTGATTACCTATCCGAATACCTCTTTGTTTATTGTCGATGCGGCCTCGTTACTAACCAAAACCAAGTGGGTATTCATCTTCACAATTGTTGTAATTACAATTTTGGCCAACATCATATGTTGGCCGGTGGTGTGGTCGCGTTTTATAAAAGAGCGACACGTCAGAGGTAATCAACTCGAAAAGTGATCTGTATACCTCGATGAATAGAATACTCATTACCTGCTTGGTCATTCGTCACCCAAAGTCGAATTCCTACGCGCAGGCGGGTACTGAAGAATCTTCGCAACAGGCGGCACGAATTGCGGCACCTGGGGTCCAATTCCATAAGGTTGGAAGCGCGCCGCGGATTCCCGATATCCTTGGAGAAATTGTGCCGCACCCCACGAGAGTCGATGAGCGCTGAACGAAAGGACGTTGACAAGACCGCCAGCACCAAAGACGTAGACGCCTTTCTGCGCCGGGTGGCGGCCACGCCGGTACGCCCGTCAGAGGGCGGTCATGGGCGCCTGATCTTCGCCATGGACGCGACCGCCAGCCGGGAACCCACCTGGGACCGGGCTAGCCATATTCAGGCGGCCATGTTCAGCGAGACGGCGGACCTGGGTGGACTCGCGGTCCAACTCTGCTTCTATCGCGGTTTGCTCGAGTTCGAATCCTCCCCCTGGTGCACGGAGTCGGACGCCCTGCTCAAGCGGATGACCCGGGTTCACTGCGCCGCGGGTCTCACCCAGATCGGGCGGGTGCTGGAGCACGCCTTAGAGGAGGACGAGCGGCAACGGGTCAACGCCCTGGTCTTTGTCGGGGATTGTATGGAGGAGAACCCGGACGTGCTGAGTGGGCTTGCCGGCAAACTCGGGCTCAAGGGGCTGCCAGCCTTCGTGTTCCAAGAGGGCAGGGACTCGGAGGCGGAACGCAGCTTTCGCCAGATCGCGCGCCTTAGCGGCGGCGCCTACTGCCCATTCGACGCCTCCAGCCCCCAAACCCTGCGGGATCTCTTGAGCGCGGTGGCGGTGTTCGCCGCGGGCGGGCGCAAGGCCCTTGAGCAGTTCGGACGAAGGCGCGGCGGGGCGGTCTTGCAGCTCACCCATCAGATCACCAAGGGCTAATGTTCGGCAGACTCGCCATATTGGGGGCGTTTCTCCTGGGTCTGCTTTGGTTCTTGCACTGGTTCCGCAGCGCACCGCCGCAGAAAGTCGCTAAGGTCCTGCGGAAGACCGCTCTCTACGGGACCATCGGTCTACTGATCCTGCTTGCGGCCACAGGCCGGTTGAATCCGGTGTTTGCAGCCGCTGCCGCGGCAGTTCCCGTGATAGTGCGAGGTATCAACCTGCTGCGGCTGCTACCGGTGATTCAGCAGATCCTGCGAATGCTGGGGATCCAGGGTATTCCGGGCGTCGCCCCCGGCGGCGATACGGACTCGTCGGGCCGCACCTCGTCCATCCGTACCCGTTTCCTGGAGATGACCCTGGATCACGACAGCGGGAACATGGACGGAGTGGTTCTGGAGGGCGACTATCGGGGCCGGCGGCTCTCGGAACTTGGCCTCGATCAGCTAGTAGAATTGCTGGCCGTTTACCGCGTACAGGACCCCCAGTCCGCCGCTGTGCTCGAGGCCTATCTGGATCGGACCGAAGGAGAGACCTGGCGCGACAACGTCGAAGGCGATGGTGCCCCGGCGTCTCCTGGCGGCGGCCAAATGACCCGGGAGGAAGCCCTCGCGATCCTCGGGCTGCAGGCGGGCGCCGGCAAGGAGGAGATACGAGAAGCCCATCGGCGATTGATGCAGAAGCTCCACCCGGACCGAGGCGGCTCCGACTACCTGGCGGCCACAATCAATCAGGCCAAACGCGTGTTACTGGGCGATTGACATGGTTTCCGGTTCCGCGTTTGGTATGATCAGTAAATACCGGCTTCCAGTATCCAGTTCATCCCGTCCGTCTGCGTTGCCCGTCGCTTTAATAGTCCGGCTATGCGCGCTCTTCTCGCCAGCGCCGACGCGTGACTTCGAGGGGATCATGCGCCGAACGATTCGGGCGGTAGCCGTAGGAGTCAGGGTGGAACTTGGCATCAAGCGTTCGCTCGAGTAAAAGTTGCACCACTAACTGGGCGATCCGATCCGATATCGTCGGGATGCCGAGCACTCGAACCCGGCCATCCGATTTCGGGATTTCCTTCCTCAAAACCGGCGGCGGGAAGTAGCTCCCGGACGATAGCCGGTTGCAAATCTTATGCAGCTTTCGGTCCCGGTTCTCATCGAACTGTTGCATCGTTTGTCCGTCACAACCAGCCGATCCGCGGTTGGCTTTGACAGCCTTGTACGATGCCCACACCAGCGCCTTCGGTATTTCGCAGGCTTTTCCCCAGCCGCACAGATCCTCCTCGATTCGAGTTGACCGCCACTACCGCGGCTTCCTCACTACAACGAGTGCATCCGCCCCTGAATCGCAGCATCGGTACTCTTGGCTGGCGGGTGCACCGCTTTCGCCGGCTCCCTTGACATCTGCGCTCAGGTTCTCACGTTCCATACGCTGGCCTCGCCCTGGATCTTGCCGCCTTAACGCCGGGTGCCGCGTACCCAATAGACAGGTCTCCGGTACGCTGATCAGCGTGCTCCTATACTCACGCATTTTGACACCACCAAAGATTTCGACGCTTCATCGGTCGGTTCACTTTCGTTCAACTTCCACGGGCGACACCTGACAGATCATCGTCTGCCTTTTCCGGACTCGCTCACCACCGCATCCTTTCGAATGCCGCAGCAGCCGGCGGTTTGGGGAGTGATCCTGCAACCCCTCCCCGCGGGACCCACCCTCATCCAACGTACAGCAAGGGTTTGCTGGAGATTCCCGCTTTATTGCCGGCAAGCGCCAACGTTTCCGTCGTGACCCACATACGAAGTTATTTCTGCGCGAACCCTAAACCGAGGAGCTGATGCGGCAGTCCCGCGCGTCCGGTTCTGTGGGGTTTCGGTCCGGGAACCTGCCGGGCCGTTTTACCGGACCCGCCTGACCTGCAATTTTAACCAGCCGATCGGAGACGGGCGCGAATGAACCGGCAGGGATGCGGCGCAAGTCCCGTGCGGGGCGCATTCTCGAAAGTACAGTTTGTCCCCCGTCCCCGATCTATCCGGGTCCGCGCTGGGACTTGCCCTTCACTCAAACCACAACTACAGCTATGGTTTTCCCTCCAGGGTGGCGTCCGAACGTGCCTGGCCGGCGCGATCATCCCGGATACTGGTGCGACATGCAGGCTAAACCCGGTCCTGCAGATCCCCCGGCCTCTGCAACGATGTTTCGTTCGGTAGTTTACTGACGGACGGCAGGCGCAGGTGCAGCGCCGCCTTGGCCATCAGGTGGGCGCCTACCGGCGCGGTGATGAAGAGGAACAAAGTCACCAACACTTCGTGCAGGCTCAATCCCTCGTCCTGGTGGCTGAAAAACACCGCCGAAGCAATCAGCAGGCTGCCGACGCCAAGTGTGGACGCCTTGGTCGGCCCGTGCAACCGGGTGTAGAAATCGCGCAATCGCACCAGGCCCAGCGAGCCGATGAAAGTGAACGCGGCACCGACGAGGATAAGGACAGAAAGGACGATCTCCAGCATATGCTGCCACCTATTCGATAATGTCGCCGCGGGTAAGGAACTTACAAAGCGCGGCCGTGCTGACAAAACCCATCATGGCGATCAGCAAAGCCGCTTCGAAGTAGAGGTTACTGGCCAGGTGAATACCGAGCAGGACCAGCAGCGCCACGGTGTTCACGTAGAGCGTGTCGAGCGCCAGGATTCGGTCGGGCTCGGTCGGTCCGGTCACCAGCCGCCATAACGACATCAGCATGGCGGCGCTGACCAGTCCGAAGGCGATGAGCAGCGCGGCGTTCAACATGATTCCAGCACCTCTTTGAGCGGTGTTTCATAGCGTGTACGAATGGTCGCGATAATCTCGGCCGGGTCGGTGGCGTGCAGGCTGTGCACGATCAAGCGGCTGCGGTCGGCCGTCACGAAGGCGGAGACCGTACCCGGCGTCAGGGAGACGGTATTGGCTAACAGGCTGATGCCCACTTCGCTGCGCAGTTGGAGCGGCATCTCGATGAAGGCGGGTTGAATGTTCCTCGGCGGCCCCAGCACCAGTCTGGCGACCGCCACGTTGGCAACCAGGATGTCATACGCAACGACGCCGAGTAAGCGTATCAGTACCAGCGGCCGTCGCACGGTTACCTCCTCCGGCCAGAAGCGCGCGGTATAGAGTGGGATCGCCCAACCGAGCAGTGCACCGAGCAGCAGGTGCCCGGCACTCACGTCGTTGGCCAGCAGAATCCAGATCGCCAGCAGCATGCACGTCAGTATCGGGTGGGGCAGCAGGCGTTTCATGAGGTACCGGTCCCGGTTGAGCCCGGCAGGACGGCCCGCAGGTAGTCTGCAGGGTCCACGAGTTGCTCGGCCGCCGCCCAGGCAAAGTCGTACAGCGGTGCCGCAAACACGACCAACAATACACCGAGCGTCACCAGCGTCAGCGGCGCAGCCAGGTGTGCGGCATTCAGCCGGACGGTCGACGCAGCCAGCGCATCGTCCACCTGGTAAAACAGGCGGCTGCCGGAGCGGGCCAGGCTGATGACGGTCAGCAGGCTGGTGAGCAACATGATACTAAGCACCCATGCCATCCAGGGACTGCCGATGCTGGACTCGAGGATCAAAAATTTCCCAATAAAGCCCGATAAGGGCGGCATACCGGCGATCGCGATGGCAGTCAGCAGAAACACCCCTCCGAGCAAATTGGACTGTGCCAGGTATGGTCCGGCGGCGAGACGGTCGCCGAGTTCGCCGCGCACCCGGGCAATCACATCGGCGAACAGGAACAAGGCCGCGGCGGCGAAGATCGAATGCGTGAGATAGTAGAGTCCGGCGGCGAGCGCGGGCGTTTCGCCCAACCCGAAAGCCGTGAGGAGTGTACCCGACGAGGCCACGACCAGGAAAGCCACGATCTGTGACAACCGGGTGCTCGCCAGTGCGCCGAGCGTGCCGAACGTCAGCGTGGCGAGCGCCAGCGGCAGGAGCCAAGGTTCGATCAGTCCTGCCGCGACGCCGCCGGCCGAGCCGAAAACCAACGTATATATCCTTAAGATCGCGTACGCACCGACCTTGGTCATGATGGCGAACAGAGCAGCGACCGGTGCACTGGTATTGGCGTAGGCTGCCGGCAACCAGAGGTGCAGGGGCGCGAGGGCCGCTTTGAGCGCGAATACCACGAACAGCAGGAGTCCCGCGGCACTAGCGATGCCGGCTTCGCGCTCGGGCAAATCGGCCATGCGTTGGGCGATATGCGCCAGGTTGAGCGTGCCGAGCACCCCGTAGAGTGTGCCAACGGCGAACAGGAACAAGGTCGAGCCGATCAGGTTCACCACCACGTAATGCAGCCCGGCGCGGGTACGCAGTTTGCCGCCACCGTGCAGCAGCAGGCCGTAGGAGGCGATCAACAGCACCTCGAAGAAGACGAACAGGTTGAACAGGTCCCCGGTGAGAAAGGCACCGTTCAAGCCGAACAGCTGAAACTGAAACAGGACGTGGAAATGGCGGCCGGCGCGGTCCGCGCCCTGAATCGCGTAAAGCAGCGCGCAAGCGCCCAGCAGCGCCGTGAGGGCAACCATCGCGGTGGCCAGTCGGTCGGCCACCAGCACGATGCCAAAAGGAGCAGGCCAGTTTCCGAGCCGGTAAACGGCGATGCTGCCATCGGCGCTCGCGGTGAGCAGTTGCAGGGCCACGATGACCAGGATCACGGCCGCGGTCATGCTGACGCTGCGGCGCACGCGGGTGGCCGAGCCGCGCAACAGCACCAGTGCAATACCGGTCAGCAACGGGACCAGCAAGGGCAGCATGATCAGGTGGCTCACGCGCTGTCTTCCTTGCCGTCAACCTGGTCGTTGCCCAGTTCGGCCCGTGCGCGCAGCGCCAGCATCACGACGAAGGCGGTCATGCCGAAGCTGATCACGATAGCGGTCAATACCAACGCCTGGGGCAATGGGTCTGCATACAGCGCACGGTTCGTCTGGATGATCGGCGGCGCGCCGATGCTCAGCCGACCGACGACGAACAGGAACAGATTGACCGCGTACGATAGCAGCGTCAGTCCCAACAGTACCGGGAAGCTACGGCCGCGCAGGGCGAGATAGACGCCGCACGCGGTCAGCACGCCAATCAGTAATGAGACGAGGATCTCCATTAAGGGCCCTTCTGGCTTCGGGCCCTGACAGGCCGGTTTAGGTCATGCAGCCGGCCGAGGCGCACCAGTACCACCAGCGTGACCCCGATTACCACCAGGAACACACCGAGGTCGAACAGCATGGCGGAGGCCAGTTCCAGTTCGCCCACCACGGGCCAGTGAACGTGGGTGAACGTCGACGTGAGAAAGGGGTAGCCGAACAGCCAGCTCCCCAGCCCGGTCGCCGTGGCGATCGCCAGTCCCACGCCGATCAGGGGATGAAGCTTGCCGCCCATGCGCGTGCGGGTCCAGGCGATACCGTTGGCCAGGTACTGCAGGATGAGGGCGACCGCCGTTATCAAGCCGGCGATGAAACCGCCGCCCGGTTGGTTGTGCCCGCGCAGCAGCACAAACACTGCGACCAGCAACGCCAGCGGCAGCAGCAGCCGCGACAACACTGCCATGATCAAGGGGTGGGTATCCCAGCTCCAGGGGCGCCCCCCGGCGTCGGTCGTGGGCGCCGGCAGTTTCAGGCCCTCGAGCAGGCCGAAGATGCCGATGGCAGCAATGGCCAGCACCGAGATCTCGCCCAAGGTGTCGAAGCCGCGGAAGTCGACCAGAATGACGTTGACGACATTCGTGCCGCCGCCGCCCGGTACGCTGTTGGCAAGGAAGTAGTCGGAGATGGGCTGATAGGGCCGGGTCAGCACGGCCCAGCTCAGCAGTCCCGCGCCGCCGCCTGCGATCAGTGCCAGCGCCAGGTCGCGCGCACGACGTGCCGGCCGCGACTCGGCCGGACTGAGCTGCGGCAGGAAGTAGAGCGCGAGCAGCAGCAGCACGATGGTGACCACCTCGACCGTCAACTGGGTGAGCGCCAGATCAGGCGCGGAGAACTTGACGAAGGCCAGAGCGACAACCAGGCCGACGACACCGAGGAATACCAGTGCCACGTAACGTTGCCGGTGCAGTATCACTGTGCCTATCGCTCCGACCATCAGGGCCAGGCTGGCGGCCAGACTGACGGGGTCGAGCGGCGTTGACGCGCGCCCGCCCGCGAGCGTCCCCCCGGTCCAGAACCCGATCGCTACCGCAGCGCAGGCCGTCACAACCAGAATGACTACCAGACGCTGCAACGATGGCCGGTAGACAACGGCGCTGAGCGCCTCGGCGGAGCGGTAAAGACGGGCCTCCAACCATTGGAACACGCTGCGCGCGTCGATTCTGCCGACGGTTCGGTCATGCAGCGCGAAAAGTGGCCTGCGCGCCGCGTATACCAGCACGCCGGCGGTCAGTGCGATCAGGCTCATACCCAACGCGGGCGTGAAGCCATGCCAGATGGCCAGACTGTACTGCGGCAGTTCCTCCTGCAGGGTTGACTGGGCCGCAACCGCGAGCAGTGGGCCAAAGGTCCAGGCGGGCAGCATGCCGACGGCCAGGCAGATCACCACCAGGATTTCTACCGGGACCTTCATCCAGCGCGGCGGTTCGTGAGGCGTTCGGGGCAAATCTACCGGCTCGCCGTTGAAGAACACGTCGTGGATGAACCGCAGCGAATAGGCTACGGCGAATACACCCGCGGTTGTCGCGACCACGGGCAGCCAAGGCGTCGTGCCGTCTGCCGAAAGGTAGACCGTTTTGGCGAAGAACATCTCTTTTGACAGAAAGCCGTTGAGCAGCGGCACGCCCGCCATCGCGGCGGCGGCCACCATGGCGAGCAAGGCCGTATAGGGCATGTATTTCCACAGGCCGTTGAGTCGGCGCATATCGCGCGTCCCGGCCTCATGGTCGATGATGCCAGCCGCCATGAACAGCGAGGCCTTAAAGGTCGCGTGATTCATGATGTGGAAGATCGCGGCCACGGCCGCCAGGGGAGTGCCGATGCCGAACAACAAAGTGATCAGGCCCAGATGGCTGATGGTCGAGTATGCGAGCAGACCTTTGAGATCGTGTTTGAACAGCGCCGTATAAGCACCGATCAGCAGGGTGGCGAGCCCGGCGCCGCCGACCAGCCAGGACCACTCCGAAGAATACGACAGGGCGGGAAACAGACGGGCGAGCAGGAACACGCCGGCCTTCACCATGGTGGCCGAATGCAGGTAGGCACTCACGGGCGTCGGTGCCGCCATGGCATGCGGCAGCCAGAAATGAAACGGAAACTGGGCCGACTTGGTAAACACGCCCAGCAGGATCAGCACAAGAGTCGGTACGTACCAGGGGTGCTCGTGAATGGCGTCGCTCGCGGCCAAAATGACCGACAGATCGTAACTGCCCGCTATTTCTCCCAGCAAAAGGAAACCGGCCAGCATCGCCAAGCCGCCGGCCCCGGTTATCGCCAAGGCCATCCGTGCGCCTTGACGGGCGTCCTCGCGGTGTCGCCAGTAGCTGATCAGGAGGAAGGAGCTAACGCTGGTCAGTTCCCAGAAAATCAGCAGCTGGATGAGGTTCTCAGAGAGCACCACGCCGAGCATCGAACCCATAAAAAACAACAGGTAAGCGAAAAAACGGCCGATCGGGTCCGCTTCGGCGAGATAGTAACGAGCATAGAGGATGACCAGCAGGCCGATAACCAGGATCATCAACGCGAACAGCAGCCCGAGTCCGTCAAGCCGCAGCGCAATGCCCAGGCCAACGTCGGGGATCCACTCCGCGCGCCACAACAGCGTTTCTCCAGCCATCGCCAGACGTGCCGCCGGCAGCAGCAAGATCAGCGCAATCGCGGTGATAGCGCCTGCGGCGAAAGCCGGCCAGAAGCGACCGTTTCCGCAGACCCAGGGCAGCAGCGCTGCCCCGATAAAAGGAATCAACACCACGAGTAACAAGGTCACCCCCATTCCTCCATAGTCACGTCGGGCGGGCAAAGGTTTCTGATCAACAATACTGCCTTCGGGGTTACTCGGTTTTTCATCGACGCTTGGGCTCAGGCAGGCGATTGTCTGCGGCAGCCGGTGCGCGGTGCCGTTCGTTTATTGTTCGGGTGGCGCTAGTTTACCCGGGTAGATTTTCTTTTTTCTCCCCTTTAACTATTGCGTTTAATTTAAAGCGATGCTCTTCGCTCACGAAACGCAACCCGTCGTGCGCCACGCGCGCGCGTCGTCTGACCTGCGGGCTATTGTCTCCGCTTGCGGCACTCTCGCGTCCACTAGCTCCTCGGCGCCGGCCGGCGCCGAGCTCACTCAACTGGCCGATCGCATCGTGGCCTGTGTTGGGTGTTTGGATGCGCGTCATCCGCGCCCCGCCCGCTGCGGGCGCTCTTGGTACGTCCCGGTTCTTTGCGGAAGAACTTGTTCGGAATGGCATGGGCTGCTGGAACTCGATGTGCAAACTGCATAGATGCAGGAGTGACCCAACGCAAGGAGCAGTTGCTGAGAACAGCAATATTGCCGGGGAGCCGTGGCAGCGGACCCTATGGGTCAGTTCCTAGGCCACTCGATCTCGTATCAGATTGCCGCGGGGTGAGCCGAAACCGAAATGACCTATGTCACTTCGCGGTTGGGTAAACGCCCAGCCAAGGACGGCTGGGCTGGGGCATCTTGAGTGCGCCCAAGCCGCACCACGGATGGTCTGCCGAACTTGCAGATTACCGCCGGATAGCCTAGTGCCCGTCAGCCAACCTGCATGTTGCACCAGCCGACCGGGGACGGGCGCGAATGCATCGGCAGGGGTGCGGCGCAAGTCCTGTGCGGGGCGCATTCTAGCAAGTACAGTTTGCCCCCGTCCCCGATCTATCCGGGCCCTCGCTGGTCCAGGCACGCTGGGACTTGCCCTGCACTCAAACCATAGCTGCGACTATGGTTTTCCCTCCAGGGCGGCGTCCAAACGCACCTGGCCGGCACGAACATCCCGGATACTGGTGCAACATGCAGGCTAAGCTGCAACGATGCCTGGGAACGACCGCAGAGCGTCGGCGAGGCGCTTGGTTTTCGGCGCCAGGGCTAAATTGGCTCGAATCTTGTCCCCGCCTTATGCCGGCAGGCATTGTCGAACGTGCTGCCGCACGCCGCTGCGAATACCGCTGGATTTCTGCACGCCCGAGGATTGCCGGGACGCGTCGCGGCGCGACGAATTCCAATAGACTGCGTCGTCATCAACCCCCGAGGGTAACAAAAACCCGCGAAGTTGCTGCTACAGTCGGGTCGGTATTCTCGAACATGATCGGCTGTGTGTTGGTGTGAGGAAAAGCACATGACACAGGTGGTTGGCAGTAGCGGCCCGATCGCCGATGGCGCATACTTTTTGACCTATGCCATAGGTTTAGCGACGGTGGGCGGCAACAGTAGTGAGATCCTAATGCACAACGCACAATATCTGCCTGTATGTGCTATTTATTAAAAGCTTCTGCCAGGTGCAGGGCCGTATACGAACCACGTCTTGATTCGTCGTACGTAACGGTTTTGGTGCGCGGCTTTGCACCAATACGATCGTCGGCTGAGCATCTTGATGCTGAGGTTTGACACCACCGTATACCTGCTTGTGTCAGCTGGCTTGGCGCAACGGTCTTCCAGTCACGGCTAGTCCTGTACCCAAAATGTCAGATTCGATCGATAGCAAAACCCTGTTGACACCCATTATTCGGCGACACGGCTGTGATCCGACCTGCTTGTTGCAAATTCTGCGCGATGTTCAGGACCTGGAAGGCTGGATATCACCACAGGCCATTGGCGTGATCGCTGACCTACTTGAGCTGCCCGGAGCGCGGGTCAAGGGCGTGGCCGGGTTCTATAGTTTTCTGCATACAGACCGGCCGGCGCGTTACCGCATCCTGTTTTCGGACAACATCACCGACCGGATGCAAGGAAATGCGGAGCTGCTGGAGTACCTCTGCGGCAAGCTGTTGGTGGAACGGGGGCACGTATCCGAGGATGCACTGGTCTATGTTGATTATACCTCCTGTACCGGTCTTTGCGACCAGGGTCCCGGACTACTGGTGAATGGCTGGGCGC
The DNA here is from genome assembly GCA_965368585.1 of uncultured Chromatiales bacterium. Taxonomy (GTDB): domain Bacteria; phylum Pseudomonadota; class Gammaproteobacteria; order Chromatiales; family Chromatiaceae; genus JARRQB01. Next base: position 13,764 of record CBDUNM010000075.1, read on the forward strand.
TTCCGAATACGAGCCGTGAAACCTTGGATGCCGTTGCCGCATTGGTCCTGGACCAAAAACCGGTGACGGAATGGCCCAACGCACTTTTTCAAATCGTTGACAATATTCAGCGCCGCGACGTACTGCTGGGACACGATCTCAACCCGGGTGACGCACTGCGCGCGGCGATTGCCCGCAGCTCTGGCGGCCAGTTTGCGGTCCCGGCCAACGCGCGGTCGTGGCGCGAGGAAATAGGTCCTGCGCCCCAGGGGCCGGTCGCCACTTTGGAAGAAATCAAATTATCGGGTCTGCGCGGCCGCGGCGGCGCCGGCTTTTCCACCGGGCTTAAATGGGAAGCCTGTCGCAATGCTGCAGGTCCCAAGCGGTACGTCGTGTGCAACGCCGACGAAGGCGAGCCCGGCACCTTCAAAGACCGAGTGCTACTCACCCGCTACGCCGACCTGGTGTTCGAGGGCATGAGCGTATGTGCCTACACCATCGGTGCAGAGCAGGGTTTTCTTTATCTACGGGGCGAATACCGCCATCTGCTGGCGCCGTTGCAAGCGGTGCTGGCGCGGCGGCGGTCCGAAGGTCTGCTGGGTAAGGACATCTGCGGCGTCAAGGGTTTCGATTTCGACATCCGAATTCACCTCGGTGCCGGAGCCTATGTGTGCGGCGAGGAGTCGGCGCTCATCGAGTCCCTGGAAGGCAAGCGCGGAGTGCCGCGCAACCGGCCTCCTTATCCCGTGACCCATGGCTATCTGCAGCGCCCCACCACGGTGAACAACGTGGAAACCTTTTGCGCTGCCGCCCTGGTCGCCGTAAAGGGTGGCGACTGGTACCGGGGAAGCGGCACCGCCAAATCCGCCGGGACCAAGGTCTTGTCCATCTCCGGTGACTGTGCCCGGCCCGGCATCTATGAATATCCCTTTGGTACCCGCGTAAGCCAGATCCTGGATGAATGCGGCGCCGCCGATAGTCAGGCAGTGCAGATCAGCGGGCCGTCCGGCGTGTGTATCGGCACCGATGAATTCGAGCGACGTATTGCCTTCGAGGATCTACCCACCGCCGGAGCCTTCATGGTGTTCGACCGACGCCGGGACATGTTCGAAGTGGCGCAAAATTTCGTGCACTTTTTCGCGCACGAGTCGTGTGGTTTCTGCACGCCGTGCCGGGTTGGGACGACCATGCTCGAGGCCACCATGGACAAGATCGCCAACGGCAACGGTACGCCTTACGATCTGAACGAAATCGAAAAACTGGACCGCGTACTCCATCAATCTGCTCATTGCGGTCTGGGGCACACCGCCTGTAACCCCACGTTGGATACCATCAAACGCTTCCGGCCGACCTACGAGAAACGTCTCAAGTCACTCGACTTCCAGCCAGCGTTCGACTTGGACGGCGCGCTGGCGAGGGCCCGGCAGATGACCGGACGAGATGATGCGGGCGCGCACTTGGAGAACGAGTAATGAGCGACGTTGCGTTCTTTCTGCTCGACGGCGAAGAGGTTCCTTTTTCGTCTGGTCAGACCGTCATCCAGGCGGCGTTGCAGGCCGGCCATTACGTGCCGCATTTATGCTATCACCCGGAGTTCAAGCCGCACGGCAGCTGCAAGGTTTGTACTGTGAAGGTTGCGGGCAGGACCGCTGCCGCCTGCACCCTTCCGGCCCAGACGGGGATGGAGGTGGAGAGCAGCAGTGACGAGATGAACGACCTGCGCCGTACCTTGGTACAGATGCTGTTTGCCGAAGGTAACCACTTCTGTCCATCGTGCGAGAAAAGCGGAAACTGTACCTTGCAGGCCCTGGGCTATGACCTGGGCGTAATGACGGCCGGATTCCGGCACATGTTCCCGGACCGGCCGGTCGATGCCTCGCACCCGGACCTGTTGTTGGATTTTAACCGTTGCATCCTATGCGAATTGTGCGTACGCGCCTCCTGCGAGGTGGATGGCAAGTGCGTGTTCGCGCTGTCGGGGCGCGGTATCGACAAGCACTTGGTAGTCAACGCGCCCAGCGGTCGATTGGAGGATACCGACGTGGCATTGAACGACAAGGCGGTGGAGGTCTGTCCGGTGGGGGTCATTCTGAAGAAGCGGGTCGGCTTTGCAACGCCCATCGGGGCGCGCCGTTACGATGAGCGGCCGATCAGCGCCCAGGCGCTGGACGACGCGCCGCGCGCGCCGGCCGGCAATGGCGGCATCGGTGAGGATACGCCATGAACGCCACCGAAAAGAAAAAGCTACGCGTCGCCACGACCTCTTTGGCCGGCTGTTTTGGCTGTCACATGTCTTTTCTGGATATCGACGAGCGGTTGTTCGAACTGCTGGAGCACATCGAGTTCGATCGCACGCCGCTCAACGATATCAAGCACTGCGGGCCGTGTGACATAGGCCTGGTAGAGGGCGGTATCTGTAATGCGGAGAACGTTCACGTGCTGCGGGAATTCCGCAACAACTGCAAGGCACTGATCGCCTTGGGCGCGTGCGCGGTCACCGGGGGGCTGCCGGCGCAACGCAACCACCTGGATCTGGCTAACTGCCTGCAAGAGGTCTACGTCACTGATCTCGGTTTGTCCAAGGGCGGCATTCCCAATGATCCGGAACTGCCGCTGCCTCTCGACAAGGTACACCCCATACACGAAGTCGTGAAAGTCGACTATTTTATCCCCGGATGCCCGCCTTCGGCGGATGCCATCTGGAAGTTTCTTACCGATCTGATCGCCGGACAAACGCCAAGCTTGGGACATGGTTTGATTTCGTATGACTGACAAGCCTCTTTCAATACAACCCCTCCTGCACAGGAGAGAAGGCTTATGACGAACAATCTGGAGACCGCCGCCCATCCGGAAAAGCTGCGGCGCGTCGCAATCGAACCGGTTTCGCGCGTGGAGGGGCACGGCAAGGTGACCCTGCTGCTGGATGACGATGAGCGTATCCACCAGGTGCGTCTGCACATCGTGGAGTTCCGCGGATTTGAGAAATTCATCCAGGGTCGCCCTTACTGGGAGGTCCCGGTCATGGTGCAGCGCCTGTGCGGCATCTGCCCGGTCAGCCACCATCTGGCTGCCAGCAAGGCTTTGGATCAAGTCATGGGCGTCAAACAGCTCACGCCGACGGCCGAAAAGCTGCGCCGCTTGATGCACTATGGTCAGATATTGCAGTCGCACGCACTGCACTTCTTTTACTTGTCGTCGCCGGACCTGCTGTTGGGTTTCGATTCGGAGGTGGCTCAACGCAATATCGTCGGCGTCGCGCAAGCCTATCCGGAGGTGGCCAAGCAGGGAGTATTGCTGCGCAAATACGGCCAGGAGGTGATCCGTCTCACCGCCGGCAAGCGAGTACACGGCACGGGTTCGGTGCCGGGAGGCGTCAACAAAAACCTCAGCCACGACGAGCGCGACTATCTGCTCAAGGACATCTATCGGATCATCGGCTGGAGCCGCGATGCGGTCCACTTGGCGCGTAAGCTGTTCGAGCAGAATCCAACGATGTACCAGGAATTCGGCAGCTTTGCCGCGCACACCCTGGGTCTGATCCGCGCCGATGGCGCCATGGATCTTTACGACGGCGGTCTGCGCGCCCGACATATAGATGGCTCTACCATATTCGACCACGTTAATTACGACTGTTACTGGGAACAGATCTTCGAGGAAGTGAAGCCCTGGTCGTACATGAAGTTTCCCTACCTACGCGAACTGGGTCCGGAAGATGGGTGGTACCGCGTGGGACCGCTCACCCGAGTGACCCAGTGCGACTTCATCCACACGCCTTTCGCCGAGCACGAACGATGCGACTTCGTGGCTTATGGCGGCGGCGCGGCGACCGGCGCGACCCTCGGGACGCACTGGGCGCGGATGATCGAGATGCTGCACGCCGCGGAAGTTATCAAGGAGCTGTTGCACGATGATGATCTGCTGGGTGACGACCTTGTTGCCAGCGGTGAACGACGCGAACGGGGCGTGGGCATCATCGAGGCCCCGCGTGGGACGCTTATCCATCATTACCGGGTCAACGAGGACGATGTGGTCACGCGTTGCAACCTGATCGTCTCGACCACGCATAACAACCAGGCGATGAACGAGGCCATCCGCGCCGTGGCGCGTCGGTACCTGGACGGTAAAAAACTCACCGAAGGTCTGCTCAACCATATCGAGGTCGCGATTCGCGCCTTCGACCCCTGTCTGTCGTGTGCCACCCATGCCCTGGGCAAGATGCCGTTGGTCGTGGAGCTGGTGGATAACACGGGACGCGAGGTGGATCGCCTTACCCGGGATGCAAACGACTACTAAAGATGTGGCGCCCGTTCTGGTCGTCGGCATCGGCAACCCCAGCCGCGGGGACGACGCGCTCGGGCCATTGTGCATCGACCGTCTGGCGGCGCTGAATCTGCCAGGTGTGGCGCTGCTCAGCGATTTTCAGTTACAGGTAGAATATGCCCTGGATCTGCTCGGTCGGCGACAGGTGATCTTCGTCGACGCTGCACTCGACAGTCCGGCGCCGTTCAGCTTTACCGCCGCGGCTGCGGCGCAGGATGGCAGCTTTACCAGTCATGCGATGTCGCCTGCAGCCGTGTTGCAGGCGTGCCGCAAGCTGTATGGCGAGAAGCCAGAGGCTTGGGTGTTGGGCATACGCGGTCAGGATTTCGCCCTGGGAGCAAGCCTGAGCCCGGCAGCAGCCGCGCATCTGGACGCCGCCGTGGCGTTTCTCGGCGCGCGCTTGCTTGCCGAGGCAAATGCGCTTAATGTCTCGGCGGACGAATGGGAATAGGTGCCACCCGCGCATTAGATAGAGGAGGTGTCTGCATGCGGCACCACGGGCATCGTGCGCGCACGTTACCGGCCTTGGGCAGTCGCAATGCGGCAGTTGCTCACCAAGAAACCGCTCAATCGCACGCTCGCTCAGTCAACCCCCAGGCGTTCGAAACCCATCGCCGAAGCGCTGCCGCGAGGGGCACAGAAGATAACCCCTATGGTGTTCCCCATTGCTGAGCGGGTCATGAAATCGATTACAAAGGCTGTTGCCGCCGGAACAAAGAACTCATCGATGAAGCTTCGCCGCGGCGGATTCAATGGGCAACCGGGCCAGGCGCCATTGGATGGAACATTGATACCCGCCAGAGAGACAGTGAAACGAAACGCGCATCCGCAACGTGCCGAACCACGGTCCTCGGCACTTGCCAGTGGATGCGATGAATGTCAAAGGAAAGCACGATGCAATACAAAGCTTATAGCTCCAAGACGTTAAAGCACATCCCACAGATCCATCGCTTGTCGAGCGAACAGATCCACGACATCGAAATTGTCGCTCAGGTATTTCCATTCAAAGTAAACAACTACGTATTGGACACCCTGATTAATTGGGATGATCCACTGAACGACCCGATCTTCAGGCTGACCTTTCCGCAAAGAGACATGCTCTTGCCCCGCCAGTTCGAGGCGGTCGAGGCAGCATTGCCTGACAAAGAGCGGTTGGCAAAGGTCGTCGAAGAGATCCGCTCGGGCATGAACCCGCATCCGGCGGGACAAGTGGACCACAATGTGCCGTCGATTGACGGTCAAAAATTGACCGGCCTGCAACACAAGTACAAGGAAACCGTACTTTTTTTTCCGGGCAAGGGACAGACCTGTCATGCATATTGCACGTTCTGTTTCCGCTGGCCGCAGTTCGTTGGTATGGACGAGCTGAAGTTTGGCAGCAACGAGACGGAGTTGTTGGTGAAGTATTTAAGGGAGCATAGCTCGATTACGGATCTCATCTTCACAGGCGGCGATCCTCTGATGATGAAGACGAAAGTCCTGGCATCCTATATTCGGCCGATCCTGAGCGCCGACATTCCTCATCTCAAGGCTATTCGAATCGGCAGCAAGGCTTTGGCGTACTGGCCCTTTCGATTCCTCGACGACGCGGACTCCGATGAGCTCTTTGCGCTGTTTCGCGAGGTCAAGCAAGCCGGCAAACACCTCGCCATGATGGCGCACTTCAATCATCATGTGGAACTTGCACCACCGATTGTGGAAAGGGCCATTGACCGGCTTGTCAAGGCCGGCATCCAGATTCGAACGCAGTCCCCCCTTATCAGAGGAATTAACGACTCCAGCGAGGTATGGGGCGAGCTTTGGAAGAGGCAGGTGACGCTTGGGATGATTCCCTATTACATGTTCGTCGAGCGCGACACCGGGGCGCAGCATTACTTTGCGGTGCCGCTCGTCAAAGCTTGGGAGATCTTCAAGGACGCGCTGCAGAAGGTGAGTGGCATCTCGCGAACGGTGCGCGGCCCGAGCATGTCCTGCATGCCGGGGAAGGTCGAGGTTGTTGGTGTGGGTACGGTGAACGAGCAGAAGGTCATCGTGCTTCGAATGATTCAGGCAAGGGACCCGCGTTGGGTCCTGAAGCCGTTCTTTGCAGAATATGACGACGAAGCCACCTGGATCGACCAGCTGAGGCCCGCCTTCGGTGAGAAGAAGTTTTTCTTTGAACCGGAGGTCGAAGGCACCTTCCATCAGTTCATTAGTGATCACTAGCGGTAACGTGGTAGGGCCGAGAGTCGGCGCGTCACGCTGCACGGTGTGTTGATCGCAAGCGAGGCGCCGCGACAGAGCTTTGTTACATGGCACAGAGGATAGCCTGCCGCTCTGCGGTATCGCCAGACCATACATCATTGCGCTCAATTGTCACGCGCGCCTCAATGCTATATACCAAGCACCTCGCCGTCGTCGGAGACGTCAATCCGATCGGCGGCCGGTTCGTGCGACAGCCTCGGCATGGTGACGATGTCGCCGGCGAGAGCGAGCAGATAACCGCCGCCCGCCGCGACCCCGACGGACTCCACCGGCAGCACCGGCGGGTTCGCTTGCCCGGCGTTGCCGCCGTCTTCGACCGGCTTGAAATGGGTCTTGGCGATGCAGATCGGAAGTTGGTCGTAGCCGTGCCGGTGGCCCTGTTCCAGGTCCCGCCGGGCGGTGCGGCGGTGCACGATGTCGGAAGCGGCGTAGATGGCGCGGGCAACTACCTCGATTTTTACCTCCGGCGAGTCCTCCGGGGCATAGGGAAAGCGCGCCGGTCCGCGGATCGCGAATCAGGGGCGCGGTGTGAACCATGATCCGCCATCAAACGGGACATGGCGCAGCACCCACAGCAGACCGAGGATTGCCAGGAAAACCACGCCGGGCCACAACCAGCGGCGCGTGAGCAGCCGCAGTCCGCGAATACCTTTGCCGTAGGGCGGGTGGAAGGTAAAGGTAATGGCCTGCTGCCGGGTTAGACGCATACGTTCATTGATGGACCAGCCCGATCCTTCGAGAATGTTGCTCAGGTCACGACTGTGTAATTTGAGCCAGGCGCTGAGCGCGGTCGGCACCAGGACAGTGGCCAGGATGAACAATATCCCTGCGAGCACAGACTGCCAGCTCAGCGCCGACAGTGTTTTGGTGATGAACGCAGCGGAAGAACCAAGCGCAGCAATGGCGATGCCGCCTCCAGCCAGCATGCCTCCCGTGGGCGCGGCAGCGGTTTTACCAGCCGGCGTTTGCAGTACGCTACCGATTTGGCCGACCGTCTCTTGGCCGGAACTGGTGAAACGTTCCTGTGCCTTGCTGGTTATTTCCTCCAGCTTGTTGGAGATCGCGCTGCCTAGACGCCGAAACGGCGCCACCAATGCTTCGCTCATGCTAATTGGGTTCTTCAGAATGTGCACCACCCGGGCATGGTGTTCGACGCCGTTTACATCCTGAAATATGCCCCACTTGTCCACCTGTAGCATGCCGCGCCCACCGGACGTGACGGGTACCGCCACCAAGTAGGGATTGCCGCTACCGGTCACTTCCACGTAAAGCACGAAAATGTTGCTGTCGACACAAAGTTTTTCGTGCAATGCACGGTCCGGCACCCGAATGCTCAGGGTGAAGTGGCGGCCGTCCATGATGAGCGTGCCCATTTCGAATGTGGCTCTGCTTCGCGGATCGTACAGGTCTGGGAAACTCACGAAGCTGTTGGCGAACGGGATCAGATAGGCCTGGTAAAGAATTAGTTTTTCCACTAGCCGCAGGTTGTCGAGCACGAACGCCATACGGTGGCTCTGCGCGACCAGTTCATCCAGCGCGTCGCAGTAGCGCGGTTCCGTGACGTAAGCATGCAGCCGTTCAATCGGTATGGTCGCAGCCGCTACGTCGGGGCGGGCATTGCGCCATTGGGCGTAGGCGGCGAACGCGGTTTTCGTCCGTTGCCAATCGGGCTCATTCAACGTCGTCGGGCGTTTTCCCAACACGGCCTGGAGGCAGCCGTCGCGAAGTTGCTGCAAGTCATCGGCAAAGTGCGGATTGAGTGGTCCGTCGAAATCCAGTCGTCCTTCCATATTGGGGGCAGCCAACGGCGCCGCGGCGATATAGTCTTCTATTTGGTCGCGCTCAACGGGCTGAGCCAACGGGACGGTCTCGCGTTGCAGCCCGGTTAGCGAATCGACCCGCAACATCCGGCACAGCGAAAAAAACTCGTCGATCTTGTCCTTTAAACGGGCATAGGTGGAGAACAGGGCGGGTGTGTCAGCGCCAAACTGCATAATGGCGGAGTGACCCCCGTCGGCGCGGCCCAGCCCGTGCCACGCGATAAGTTGCCTGCCTTCGGCCTTGAAACGCTGCAAGACGTCTGCGGCCACCCCCTCTGCGCCGCTGGGGTGCGCCTGCCCACCGTAGCTCGCAATTAAGTCGAGGATGAAGGCCCGCACATCCGCATCGGCAGCGGCATCGGGAAGTATCACACCAGCGAGTCCCAGTGACCCCTGTTCTTCACCGGCAATCAGCTTCCGGATCTGCTCAAGTGTGACAGATGTTTCAGCGCCACGGTCGCGGGCCAATATCTTACTCAACGCGACACGGATCGCTTTGCCCTGGGGCGCTTCTTGGCGCACGGCGTCGGGGTCCAGCATGCAGTTGCCGGATCGGATACCCGAGTGGTCCTGCAAATGAGACAGCAGCCAGCGAACTGCCGCCCTGACTTCATCGACGCGCACTCGCCCGTCGGCATCGTTGTCCAACAGCCCCATAAAGATCGG
>CBDUNM010000076.1:0-22562 GCA_965368585.1 uncultured Chromatiales bacterium
GCCGCCCCGCACCGCCCTAAATCTCACCGCGGGACGGCCCGCCCACACGCGACAGCAGATCTGGCAGCGTTCTCTGGTGGAAATTTCTCCTGTTGGGTGCCCGGTTTGCTACAGACCGAATCGCGCGATGAAGGCGCGCACCACGCCGTTGGTCCAGCCGAAGCCGTCCTGCACCGGGTACTCTCCCCCGCCAGCATCGAGGCTCATGTCGCAGACGTCGTACTTCTCCATCAGTTTGCCGGTACGCTGGTACACCCGCTCGGCCAGGCTGACAAAGCGCTCTGCGACCTCGCGCGCGAGCGCATCATGGCCGTAATCGAGCAAGCCCTGCACGACCACCCATTGCAGCGGCGCCCAGCCGTTGGGCTGATCCCACTGCTCACCGGATTCATTCAGCGTCGTCACTACGCCACCGGGCCGCAGGAAACTGTCGTCGACGTTGCGGGCCATCGCCGACGATTGCGCCGGATCGGCCACGCCGCAGAAGATCGGGAAGGCCCCGGCCAGCGTCCAATTTGTGCGCTGCTTTCCCTGCGTCCAGTCGTAGTCGAACCACCAGCCGGACTCGGCGTTCCAGCAAAGCCGCTCAAGGGCCGTTCTGCGCGATTCTGCAGCGCGCGCGTAGTCCGCGGCGCGCGGCGCTTCGAGAATTCCCAACCAGCGCGCGAGCTGCGATTCAACATTGAACAAAAGGCAATTCAGATCGACGGGGATCAACTCGGTCGTGCAAATGCTTTCCAGTCCGCCGTCCGCTTCCAGCCAGCGGCTGCTGAAATCCCAACCCGACTCGGCGCCAGCGCGGATATTGCGGTAGAACTCGCCCTGTTGGGCCGCCGGCGTTCGCTCGAAGACTTCCACATCCTCGACGAATGACTCCTCGCGCGGGCCATTGTGGTCGTCCCAGTAGCGGTTGAGGACGAGATTCTCGCCCAACAGGACAGTGTGCCGATCGGCCATCGGTGTGTCGGCATAGTTGGCGGGATCGCGCGACATCCAGTATCGATACTCCTGCTCGAGTTGGGGCAGGAAAGGCCTGACTGCATCGAAGTCCTGCTCGCGCTCAAGCAATTGCAACATGCAACAGAAGGTTGGCGGCTGCGAGCGCCCGAGGAAGTAACTGCGATTGCCGTTGGGTATGTGACCGACCCGGTCGATCAGCCAGGCGAAATTTCGGATCATGCCTTCGACCAGATCGAGCCGGCCCGATGCCACGAGTCCCTCCGCGGTAAAGTAGCTGTCCCAATAGTAAATCTCGCCAAACCGCCCGCCTGGCACGACGTAGGCATTGGGCAGCGGCACCAGTGTCGAGGTCGGTGGCACCGCGTCGTCGGGGGGCCTGCTGAGCATCTCCCAAAGCCGGTCGATATGTGCCGCGAGCGACGGCGCCGCGTCGAACTGGTCGAGCGTCTTTTCAGGTGGCGGCTCGAAGTACTCATTCACGAAGTCGCTCAACAGGGCGCGGAAACGCGCCTCGATCTGGTCGGGCGCGACGCGCGGCACGCAGTCGGGGAAGGTCTTCGAATCGCGGAAAACTCGTGCCCGCTGGACAGCCTGGAACAACGGCCCGGAGGTTTGCAAAAACTCGTCCTTCATGTCGCTTCTCCATTTCGTCGACGCGCGCAGCGCGCGACACAGTTCACGCCTGGCGGCGGAATACTGCGATCCACGGTCGGGCGCATGGCATAACGGGGCCTACTCAGCCGAAAGAAAAGACTGATTTGCCGCGTTGCAAGGTACTCCTTAGTGTAGTGCTACATTCTTGAAGGAACTTATAGCTTACCGCTGCTCGTGATGCCGCAGGATCAAGCCGTGTGGTGGGTGCACTTGCGGGTTGCCCCCGAGGTCGCATTGACCGATGAGGAGCGCGCCGAACTGAACACCTTGGTCCGCCGCCGACACACCAATGCGTGGCTGTCGCAGCGAGCGCCGATCGTGTTGCTGGCCGCTGACGGGATGCAGAACAAGGATATCGCCGTGAGGCTGGGCGTTTGGCCGGATCCAAGTGGCGCGTTGGCGTGAGTGCAGCGACTGCCTCGCAAAACTGGCGGGCCAACGGCCCGAAGCCTCATATCGTGCGGGGCTTCAAGGTCTCGCGTGGTCCGACCTTCGTCGCTAAGCTTGAAGAAATCGTGGGCCCGTATACAGCCCCGCTCGAGCACGCACTGGTGCTGTGCTACGACGAGAAGAATCAGGCGCGGGCGCTCGACCGCACGCAACCCAGGTTGCCGCTGAAGAAGCGACGCGCAGCGACCATGATGCGCGACTACGCCAAGTGGATGGACCGTTTATCCCTCGGCGCTCGCGCAATCATAGTTGACGGTTTTGGGGCGTCGAGGCACCCACCCATCAAGGCCTGAAAAGACACGCAGATCCGCTCGTGGCCAAGCCCCTATTCCCGGTACAACAAGGAACGCCCTTCAGCGAACAGATGCACCTTTTCCGGCGCTGCGGTGAGTTTCACTTCTCGACCCCGCAGATCACCGTGGATACCGGGCAGTTTGGCGGTCACGCCGTCGACCTCTTCCACACCGACGGAAAAATATAACAAGGTGACCTCGCCAAGCGCCTCGGTGAACTCAACCTTGCCCGTGTAGATTTGCTCGCCTTCTGTTTCCACAAAGTCTTCCGGCCGCACACCGACATTGACGGCTCGGCCGCGATCGTCGTCGCGGGTCGGCACGGACGAGCGCGCCTGCCCACCACCGTCGAGCGCTACCGTGGTCATGGGGCCGGTCTCGGTGATCTTGCCCGCCAGAAGGTTCATGGCCGGCGAGCCGATGAACTGCGCGACGAATTCATTGCGCGGCCGTTCATAGAGCTCCAGCGGCGCACCCACCTGCGCGATGCCCTTGTTTGCGAGAACGACGATACGACTGGCCAACGTCATCGCCTCGACCTGATCATGGGTTACGTAGATCATCGTGCGATCCGGCATCGACTCCTTGAGCCGCGCTATTTCGATGCGCGTGGCGACGCGCAAAGCGGCATCCAGGTTGGAGAGGGGCTCGTCGAACAGATAGACCTGCGGATCGCGAACGATGGAGCGTCCGATCGCGACGCGCTGACGCTGGCCGCCGGACAGCGCCTTGGGCAGGCGGTCGAGATAGGCATCGAGCTGGAGGATTTTTGCGGCTTTGTCCACCGCCGCATCGATTTCCTGCTGCGACTTCTTGGCGATCCTGAGCGCGAAGGACATGTTTTCGCGCACCGTCATGTGGGGATATAGCGCATAGGACTGGAAGACCATCGCGATCCCGCGCTGCGCCGGCGGCACGTCGTTCATCACCTGCCCGTTGATCTCCAGGGTGCCGCCGGTAATGCGCTCGAGCCCCGCAATCATTCGCAGCAGGGTGGATTTGCCGCAACCCGACGGGCCGACGAAGACGATCAGTTCCCCGGTATTGATGTCGAGATTGATGTTTTTCAATACATTGATGCCGCCGGAATAGGTCTTGTCGACATCGGTCAACTTCAGATCAGACATTAATTTTTCCCCTGTACATAGCGCGATCTCGGGTGGCGCGGGAGCCGACCTGGCGGCCGGGCATCGCGACGGTATCGGCGCAGCGCCGATGGTTCGTCAATCTATTCATCTGCGGTGTTCTGTCATACCCAATAGGGCGCGGCCGTTACTTGACCGAACCGGCCAGCAAGCCGCGCACCAGATAGCGTTGCATTAGGAAGAACACCAGCAGCGGCACTGCAATGGATACGAACGCAGCGGTGGCGAGAATCTCCCAGTTTCCTCCGCGGGTGCCGAGCAACTCGACAATCCGGTTGGTCATGACCGTGGTCTCTCCTGTCGCGTCGATCAGAAATACCTTGGCGACAAGGAGATCGTTCCAGGTCCAAAGAAACTGAAATATCGCGAACGACGCCAATGCCGGGAAAGACAGCGGAAGGATGATACGGGTAAAAATCTGGAATTCCGTCGCCCCGTCGACGCGCGCGTTCTCGATAATGTCGCGTGGCAGGCCAACCATATAGTTTCTAAGAAGATAGACAGCCAGAGGCAATCCGAAACCTGTGTGCGCGAGCCACACACCGAGATAGCCCTTGCCAATACCGATACCCAGGTGAAGTTTCAGCAGTGGAATCAGCGCCAGTTGCAGCGGTACGACCAACAGACCGACTACCGCCGCGATCAGCAGCGCGCGCCCCGGAAACTCCATCCACGCCAATGCATAGGCCGCAAACGCAGCGATCACGATAGGAATGATGGTCGCGGGTATCGTCACGGTCAGCGTATTGAAAAACGCCTTGGCCATGCCGTCTATGTTGTCCTCGTCCAACAACATTTTTTCGTAGTTGGCCAGTGTGAAGTCGGGCGGTGCCTGCGCGGTGACGAATACCCGCTGCCCCCGGCCTTTTACACGGTCCTCCGGTCCGGACCAACTGTAGTTGCCCGCGGCGTCGACCGAAACCGTCTCACCCTTGCCGAGATCGGCCACGTCCCCCGGCCGGTATTTATCGATCTCCCTGGACGAAGTGCCCCAGACCTGAATCTCGGCCTCGACGCCCTGCTCGAAGACGTTGCCCTCGACCACATAGCGACCGTCACGCTCTACCCGGTTGTCGTCGGGATCGGCCGTGCGCAGAACCATATTCCGTTCGACGGTACCGAGCGCGTCCCACCAGCCGCTGGTCACGATCTGGTCGGCGGTGCGGAACGACGACACGAACAGGCCGACGGTCGGGAACAGCCACATCAGCACCAGAAAGAGTACCGAAATATGTACGGCCCACGTCAGTGAGGACTTGCTGCCGGCGATATTGTCCATGAAATTCTCCTAGCGCATCTCTTTACGTACATTGGTCACATTCCACACCAGGATCGGCATCACCAACAGCATGATTACGATCGCACTGGCCGATCCAACGCCCCAGTCACCGGCACGAAACAGTTTGTCGAACATGTAATTGGCCAACACCTGGGTCTGCCATTGGCCGTTGGTCATCGCGTAGACGATGTCGAACACCTTGAGCACGGTCAGCGTAATCGTCGTCCAGACGACGATAATGCTCCCCATGATCTGCGGTACCTTGATCTGGAAAAACACCTGAAACGGATTGGCGCCGTCGACAATGGCCGCCTCCACGGTTTCTTCCGGTACGCCGCGCAGCGCGGCCGACAGTATCACCATCGCGAAACCGGTTTGAATCCAGATCAGCACCACCATCAGAAAGAAACTGTTCCAGAACGGCAGCGTCAGCCAGTTCTGTGGCTGGCCGTAGTCGTAGTCCATCCCGAACAGCTGGACCATGTTGATCAGCGCCAAAACGCCGAGATAGATTCCGAGGACCGAGAGCAGCAGCTGGAAAAGCTTAAGCAGTACACCGGCCATTGAGCGGCCGGCAAAAATCGGACGCAACACGACCCAGACTGAGTAGAACACGATCGCGGCGAAACCCAGCAGAAACACCGCCGGCAACAGCCGCAGGAACAGAAACGAACCAATACCGCCCTCAAACTGAAGCCAGATTGCGTTCAACACGCCGATCTGGGCCTGATCGGCGGGCCGCGCGTCGTAGATCAGCTTGAAGATCACCGACGCGCCGACGAACGAGATCGCCATCGGCATGAAGATCAGCGACTTGGCGATGTTGCCCCAAGCGATCCGGTCGGTCAGCTGCGCCGCCAGCAGGCCAAACGCGGTCGATGCGGCCGGAACGACGATCAGCCACAGCATATTGTTGCGCATAGCCTCCCAGAACTTGGGCTCACCGAACATCTGCTGGTAGTTGGCCAGGCCGACGAAAGCGCCGTCGAGCGAGCGGTCGGTCAACGACAGACGCAGAGTCTCGAAGACCGGATAGGCCAGATAGAGACCGAGCGCGAACAGCGCCGGAAACAGAAACAGCCACGGCCGCACCATGTTGGCGCGATTGATGTTGCGCCCGGCATCGTCGCCCCGAGGCGGAAAAATGTACCGGTCCAGGACCAGGTTGGAAAAATAGAAATACGCCAGGCAGCCTCCGACGCCGAGCACGATCGTGATCAAACCCTGTAACGCTGGGTGCATACCCCCTCCTTTCCTTTCCCTGCCCTGCCTATTGTGGATCGAGGCACCCGGCCGCTAAGGCCGGGCGCCTGCCGCAGCCCAGCTTATTTCAGCGCATCCCACGATCGCTGGACCTGGGTGGCAACCTCGGCGGCCGGTTTGCCGCCCGCGTAGTCGACCATGCCGGTCCAGAAGGCGCCGGCACCGACACTGCCGGGCATCAGGTCCGACCCGTCGAAACGGAACGTGGTCGCACCAAGCAGGATGTCATTCATCTTCCTCAGTGTCGGATCACTGAACTTGTTCGGATCGACGCCCTTGTGCGGCGTCAGAAAGCCCTTCAGCGCCATCCAGGTCTCGTGTGCCACCGGCTCGCGCAGGAACTTGATCAGGTCATGTGCGCCCTTGCTGTCCTTGGTGATCGCCCATACGGTCCCGGCGCCGAGCACGGGCTTGCCGAGATCCTTGCCGGCATAGGCTGGGAAATAGAAGAAATCCGCGTCCTCGCCGACGACTGTGCCTTCAGGGAAGAAGGACGGAATGAAGCTGGCCTGGCGATGCAGGTAGCATTGCGGTGGAGAACTGAACAGGCCTTTCGGGCTATCGCGGAAGTCCGTCGAGGCCACCGCGCTCGCACCACCGAGAACAAAGCTGTCATTGCGCGCGAACCAACCGAATTCTTCGATCGCGGCGACGACACGCGGATCATCGAACTTGACCGAGTTCTCGACCCATCCGTCATAGACCTCGGGCGGCTGAGTACGCAACATCATGTCCTCGACCCAATCGGTCGCCGGCCAGCCCGTGGCACCGCCGGATCCAAGACCGATACACCAGGGCTTGTCGCCTTCGGCGGCGATCTTCTCGGTCAGCGCCTTCAGTTCCTCCATGGACTCCGGCACCTCATAGCCGGCATCCTCGAAGTTCTCCGGCACGTACCAGACCAGCGACTTCACGTCGACCTTAAAGAAGAACCCGTACAAGTTGTCCTTGCCGTCTTTGCCGGTAAAGGTACCCAGATTGACCCAGGAATCACCCGCTGCATAGTTTGTCCGAATCCAGTCGGCGGTATCGTCGGCGAGAGGCGTCAGAAACCCCTTGGATGCCATACCCGCGGCGAGCCCCGGCTGAGGGAAAACCGCGACATTGGGGGACGATCCGGCCTCGGCATCCACCACGATCTGCTGCTCGAACGAATCGGACCCGACGTAGCGTACGTCGTGACCGGAGGACTTGGCGAAAACCTTCAGTACGGCCTCCACCGCCTCCTGGTCGGCACCCAGCCAGGGGCCAAATACGGTGACCTGTTCAGCATGGCCGGTGCCGGCCATCAGGGACAGCGTAGACGCGGCTGCGATCGCGAACTTCAATTTTGTCATTTTTCGTGCCTCCTCAGATTGAACCTGATCCGCGGATGGTCAGTGCTACTGGACCGTGTGCGCATCCCGGATAATTTATTCAATGTGTTGCTACAAAAATGTCTGTCTATCGTACTAGCGTGACGTCCTATTGTTTCTCCCAATTCAGTCGATTCGGTACACGCGCGCCTCGTAGGGGCGCAACGCCAGGACGTTGAGGTCACTGTGTGCCGCGACGTCCTGATTCGCCAGCAACAGCTTGCCGTGCCTGAGCGTCAGCCCGGAATGCGTAAATTGCGCGGCGTGTGCGGTGAGGTTGCAGACGACGACGACCTGGGTGTCGCCGAGGCTGCGCAGATAAGCGTAGATTTTCGGGCTGTCCGCCATCAACAGTTCATACGTTCCGTAAACGAACACCGGCTCTGCCTTGCGCAGCGCGATCAGGCGGCGATGGAAGCCCAGCACGGAATCCGCATCGGCCTGTTGCGCGGCGACATTGATTTTCGTGAAATTGGGGTTGGGCTTCAGCCACGGTTTGCCGGTCGTGAAGCCGGCGTTCGCGCTGGCATCCCACTGCATCGGCGTGCGCGAGTTGTCGCGCGAGGTGATCGAGAGCTCTTCGAGCATCACCTGCGGCGAGCGGCCCGCTGCCACACCCTGGGCGTACAGGTTCTTGGCCCACACGTCGTTGAAATCGTCGATGTTGTCGAACACCGAGTTCGTCATGCCGATTTCCTGGCCCTGGTAGATGAACGGCGTGCCCTGCATGAGAAAGCACATCGCCGCCAGCGCGGTCGCGCTCTCGCGCCAGTACTGCCCGGTATCGCCCCACTTCGAGACGACGCGCGGCACGTCGTGATTCTCCAGAAACAGCGCATTCCAGCCGACGCCATCGAGCGCCTCCTGCCAGCTGGAAAACACCTTTTTGATTTCAAGCACGTCGAGTCCGCTGCGTGGATCCTTGGACCACAGGTTGAGGTGCTCGAACTGAAAGATCATGTTCAAGCGCTTGCGCTCGGCGCCGACCCAGTCTTCCGCCTGCGCCGCGACGACGCCGTTGGCCTCGCCGACGGTCATGATGTCGTACTTGTTGAAGGCATCCTGGCACAGCACATCCATGAATTCGAGCACGCCGTCAATGTTCATGTGCATGTCAAGCGACGGCACGTACTCCAGGCCATCCGGATTGGGGAGGTCGGGCAGACCCGGAACCTTCTTCATGTGGCTCACGGCATCGAGGCGGAAACCGTCGATGCCCTTGTCGAGCCACCAGCGCACCATTGCGGTGATCGCGTCGCGCACCTCGGGATTTTCCCAGTCGAGGTCAGGCTGGCGGGTGGAAAACAGATGCAGGAAGTACTGCCCGGTGGTTTCGTCGAGCTTCCACGCCGAGCCTCTGAACATGCTCTCCCAGTTGTTTGGCTCGTGGCCGTCCTTGCCATCGCGCCACACATACCAGTCGCGCTTGGGGTTGTCCTTTGACGCGCGCGACTCGACGAACCAGGGGTGTTCGTCGCTGGTGTGGTTCACCACCAGGTCGAGAATCAGCTTCATGCCGCGGCTATGGACTTCGTCGAGCAGGCGGTCGAAATCGGCCATGGTGCCGAAGTCTTCCATGATGTCCTGGTAGTCGCTGATGTCGTAACCATTGTCGTCGTTCGGCGACTTGTACATCGGGCAGACCCAGATGACATCGATGCCGAGCCACCGGAGGTAATCGAGGCGAGCGGTGATGCCGTTCAGGTCACCGATGCCGTCGCCATTCGAATCCATGAAGCTGCGCGGATAGATCTGGTAGGCAACTGCCTCCTTCCACCAGATCTTCTCAGGCGTTCTGCGGACCGGGGCGCTTTTTGCTTTCATGTCTGCGGACGCCATTCGGCAGCGCCTAAGTATGCGATGGCAAAGGCTTCGTAGGGCGCGAGGTCTACGTCGGACGTAAGCGTGGCGCGGGGCGCGTAATTGGTGATCAGGCATTCCCCATCGATACCGCGGAGCGTATTGGGCACCTGCAACATCACCTTCTCGCCGGAGAAATTGGCGATGACGACGATGCGCTCGTCGCCGAGTGCGCGCTCGTACGCGATAACGTCTTGGTGATCCTCAAGCAGGGGCTGGTAGCTGCCATAGACGATGACCTCGTGTTGCTTGCGCAGGGCGATCAGACGGCGATAGTGATGAAACACGGACCCGGGGTCCGCCAGCGCCGCCGCGACATTGATCTCACGGTAGTTGGGGTTCACCTTAATCCACGGGCGCGCGTTCGAAAAGCCCGAATTGGCTGAGTCGTCCCACTGCATCGGCGTGCGCGCGTTGTCGCGGCCGTTGGCGTAAATCCCTTCCATCATGCCTTCGTGCGAAACGCCGTCCGCGGTGCGTTCGCGGTAAAAATTGAGCGACTCGATGTCCTGGTAGTCATCGATCGAATCGAAGCGCACGTTGGTCATGCCGATTTCTTCGCCCTGGTAGATATAGGGCGTGCCCTTGAGCAGGTGCATCACTGTGGCGAGCATCTTGGCCGACTCGACACGGTAGCGACCCGGGTCGCCATATTTGGAAACCGCCCGCGGCAGGTCGTGATTGCACCAGAACAGCGAATTCCAGCCGCTGTCGGCGAGCGCGATCTGCCACTTGTCGATGACCCGACGGAACTCCGAGACATGAAAGGGCCGTGGCTTCCACTTGCCCTCGACGGGGTCGTGGGTGATCGCGATGTGCTCGAACTGAAACACCATCGACACCTCCTCACGCGCCGGATCCGAATACAGCAGTGCGTCCGCGGGTGTCGCGCTCCAGGTTTCACCCACCGTCAATACGTCGCGTGCGCCGAAGGTGGCCTTGTTCATCTGTTGGAGTAGAGGATGCAAGCGCGGGCCGTTGGCCGTGATGCGCTGGTCGACGACCTTGCCGATGAGGTCGATAACGTCCATGCGGAAGCCGCCGATGCCGCGATCGAGCCACCAATTCATCATGCGGTGCACCGCCTCGTGGACCTTCGGATTTTCCCAGTTCAGGTCGGGCTGGCGGCGTGAAAAGAGGTGGAAATAGTACTCCCCGGTGGTCGCATCAAGCTCCCAGGCGGAGCCGCCGAAAAAGGAGCGCTGATCGTCAGGCGCCTCGCCGTTCGGCCCCGGCTTGCGCCAGATGTAGTAATCACGCCAGGCGTTGTCGGTCGACTTGCGCGCCTCGACGAACCAGGAATGTTCGTCCGAAGTGTGATTCACCACCAGATCCATGATGATGCGGATGCCGCGCTTGTCCGCTTCGGCGATCAGCGCGTCGATTTCCGCCAGGGTACCGAACTCCGCCGCAATGTCCTGGTAATCGGAAATGTCGTAGCCGTTGTCGTCCATCGGCGACTTGAACACGGGCGACAGCCAAATGACGCCGATGCCGAGACTCTGCAGGTAAGGAAGTTTGGCGCTGATTCCCGCCAGGTCGCCGATGCCGTCCTGATTGCCGTCGCAGAAGCTGCGCGGGTATATCTGATACACGACCTCGTTGTGCCACCACTTCCTTTCCATGTTCTCGAATCCGTTTCGAAAATTGTCGAGGCGGGCCGCCGGCAGTTCTATTCTGTCCCCGCAAAACAAGGTCGAGATAAATCTGGCTGATCAGCGTATAGAATCTCTCAAAGCGGTTTGAATCGTAAGTCAAAGCGGTTTGGATATCAAGTGGCGTGTCCATTTTTTTGACCATTTACCGTAAACGCATTAAATTGCAGCGGGACGGCTTAAGCGCTTTGGATACCACCAAGGACAGTCATTTGGAGGCAAACGTGAGAGTCACCTTGAAGATGCTGGCCGCTTCGCTCAAACTTTCTTCAACCACCGTGAGTCGTGCGCTGGCGGGCTATCCGGATGTCAGCAAGGCGACGCGCCAGCGCGTCACGGAGGCGGCGGAGAGAATGGGCTACCACCCCGATCCGCTGGCGCGCCGCCTCGCAACCGGCCGCACCGATACGGTCGGCATGGTGTTTCCGTTCCTCGCGACGGAATTCGGGGACAGCCGTTGGGGCGAGGTCATAGCGGGCCTTTCCGAAGCGCTGGCCGAGCACAACATGGACCTGAGCATCATTCCGGTGCTGCCCGAGCGGGAGCTCGAGACTTATCGACGCGTCATCGACGGTCGCCGTGTCGATGCACTGGTCGTTGCGTGGGCGCACGTGCATGACGAGCGCATTGAGCTGCTGCAGAAGGCCAACTTCCCCTTCCTGTCTTATGGGCGAACGGAAAGCGCAATTCCCTACCCGTGGTTTGACTTCGACAACGAGGCTGGCGCAATAGCCGCGGTCGAACGCCTGATCGCCTTCGGGCACCGGCGCATCGCCCTCATCCATGCGCCCCTCGAACACAACTATGCCACCCAGCGACATGCCGGGTTTCTATCCGCCTTGAGTTCCGCCGGCATCGAACCCGACCCGACGCTGATCGTCTCCGGCCTGCTAAGCCGGCTCGCCGGCTACAAAGCGATGAAAAAGTTGCTGGCGCTAGCGGTGCCGCCGACAGCCGTGTTTGCCGACAACAATCTCGCGGGCATCGGCGCCCTGCGCGCTATCGGTGACTGCGGCATGAGGGTGCCCGAAGACATTTCAGCGATCGTCTACGATGGCGTGTCGACCGACGTGCCACTGCCCTACGCGGTCACCGCAGTAAGGCAATCGACCGGGGCGCAAACCGGCCGCATTTTGGCGCAACACACCCTCTCACTGCTCGCCGGCACGCCTGTCGACGAAGTCCACGACCTCCGCCAGCCCGTGATCGAGCCGGGAGACACCGACGGCCCGCCGCCCGTGACCCTGGCACCGAAAGCCCCGAAGCGGAGCAAGCCCGTCAGTTGACGCGATTCACGCAGTGCCGGCGCCGGAGCGTTACCCGCGAGCACGCATACTCTTGCCGCCGATCTCCGTCGCCTGCTGGCCGAAAGCGCTTCGCGTCCCGTTACGCGACGGGCTCGAACCAATCGGCGGAGAGAGTAACCGTGGCGCGCTGGTGAACGCGGTCAGACGACGCCCCCACGCGCACCTCGAAGCGCCCGGCCTTGGCGACCCAGCACGAACGCGTCTCGTCGTAGAAGGCGAAGGCGCGCATCGGCAGCGACAGGCTGACGACACGTGACTCTCCGGGTTCGAGCGTGAGCTTGGCGAATGCCTTCAGTTCCTGCGGCGGTCGCACGACGCTGGCCGACGTGTCGTGAATATAGACCTGCACCACCTCCTGCCCGCGGCGCTCGCCGCAGTTGCGCACTTCGGTGTGCAGCGTCAAGGTCTCGCCCGGCTCCAGCGCTTGCTGGTCGAGCCGCAGACCGCTGTGTTCGAAGCGACTGTAGGTGAGCCCGTGGCCGAACGCGAAAAGCGGCTCGATGCCACGCGCCTCAAAATGGCGGTAGCCGATATCAATGCCTTCCGCGTATCGCACGTGGCCGTCAACGCCCGGATAGGCATGCGCATCACCGATCGCCACGCTGTCTTCGAGCCGCCGCGGCCAGGTCTGCGCCAGCCGGCCACCCGGTTCTACATCGCCAAACAGCAGGTCGGCAATCGTATTGCCGCATTCCTGGCCCGGATACCATGCCTGCAGGACGGCGGGAACGGCGTCCAGCCAAGGCAGCGCCACCGGCGAGCCGGTCTGCAGCACGACCACCGTGCGCGGGTTGGCCGCGGCCACGCGGGCGATCAACGCGTCCTGCCGGTGTGGCAGCGCGATACCGGGGCGGTCCACTCCCTCGCAGTCCCACTCGCCGTTGAGGCCGGCAAATACCACCGCCACATCCGCCGCGCGCGCCGCTTCGACGGCCGCCGCGATGTCGGCTTCGCCGAGGACGCGGCTCACCCCCAGACGCAGCGCATGGATCGGCACGGGTTCCGCCGTGTCGGTGCTGAATTCGACGACAATTTCGCAGCGCTCGCCGGCACGCAACTCCCGCTCGACGATGACTTCGTCGCAGCCAAAACCGAAGTAGGGGTCGCTGCGCTGCCAGTCGCTCCAGGCGTCGACGGCCAGCACGCCATTGATGAAGGCGCGGCTGCGCCCGGCGCTGATCAGCGAAAACTGGTGCGGACCGCTGGTATCGGCCTCGAAATGAAGCGTCGCACGCGCCGAGAACGCGTGCGCGTCGAGTGCCGGATCGACCGTGTCGATCCACACCTGCTCGGTGTTCACACTCTGCCCCGTCGCGGCCACCGGGCCGCTCAGATCGGTGCTGTCGAAGTAGTCGATCGTCATTGCTACCGGCAGCACCGGCACCCAGCGGTGAATATCGGCGCCGGCGTGGTGGGTGAAGCTGACGTCCGGCCGGCGAGCGGCGAGTGCGTCGCGCGGCGCAATGCGGTAATGCGCGTTCACCGTGGCGCTGCCGCCGCCCATGATCTGCGGCGTAAGCGCCGCACGTCCGATAAGCGCGATGGTCTGCCCGGGTTGCAGGTCGAGCGGCAGCACGCCGGCGTCGTTTTTAAGCAGCACTGCGCCTTCGGCACCGAGTCGGCGGATCAGTGCGCGGTGCGCTGGCAGATCGTCGGCACGCTCGGCGGCGATGCCGGGGCGCGCAAAAGCGCCGACCCGCTCGATCAATTCGAGCACGCGGCGCGCGCAGGTGCGTACGGCGTGCGCCGGCACGCTGCCCGCCTCAACGGCTGCCACCAGCTTGGCGCCGCGCTCGCGTGGCGGGCCCGGCATCTCGAGGTCGCAGCCGGCCAGCACGCTTTCAACGGTGTCGTGGCTGGCCATCCAGTCGGTCATCACCAGACCGTCGAACCCCCATTCATCGCGCAGCACCTGCTGCAGCAGGCGCCGATGGTCGGCAGCGAACACACCGTCGATGCGGTTGTACGCGGTCATCACGGCCATCACGCCGGCCTCTTTGACGGCGCGCTCGTAGGGCAGCAGGTAGAGTTCGCGCAGCGCCCGTTCGGGAATGTCCGAACTCATGCTCATGCGCTGGTATTCACTCTCGTTGCCGACGTAATGCTTGATCGTGGCCGCAACGCCGCCGCTCTGCACGCCACGGATGAAGGCCACGGCAATCTCGGCGGTGAGCCACGGATCCTCGGAGAAGCACTCAAAATTGCGGCCGTTGAACACCGTGCGCTGCAGATTTACGGTTGGCGCTAACAGGACGTGGGCGCCCTTGAGCTTTGCCTCTGTCGCCAGCGCCGCGCCGGCCTGCTCGATCAGCGCCGGATCCCAAGTGGCGCCCAGCGCCACGCTGGCCGGGAAGCAGGCGGTCGACGGACCGTCCTTGAAAACGCCGCCGCGGGCGCCATTGGGCCCGTCGCTGACCTTGATCGCCGGCACGCCCAAGCGGGGCAAAGGCAGGGTGGTCCAGTAGTCGGCGCCACTGAGCAGGCCGACTTGCTCGTCGAGGGTCGTGGCGTCGAGCAGTTCTTCGAGACGTTTGGAAGTCATGACGGTATCGACGCTCCTTGAGTGCAGTATGCTCGCGATATGTGCAGTATGCTCCGCCTGCACCGCAGGCGCGGGCCCGAATGTTTTCGTCCACCACGATACCCTCGAGGATATCTGCCATGACGACACCGACCGGCCAGAAGGCGAAAACGCTGGCAGGCGAACTCTATCTCGCCAGCGACCCTGAGCTTTGCGCCGCCCAGCTTCGTGCCCAGGCGATTTTGGCACGGTTTAACACAAGCGCGGCGGATGCGGACGAAGAACGTCGTGCCTTGCTGACAGACTTGTTTGGAAAATTCGGCGAGGCTGCCGCGCTGAAGCCTTCTCTGCGCTGCGATTATGGTTTCAACATCACCATCGGCGACCGAAGCTTCATCAACTACGACTGCGTTCTGCTCGACTGCAATCTCATCAGTATCGGCAATGACGTCCAGATTGCACCCGGCGTTCATATTTATACCGCGACACATCCGATCGACGCCGAAGCGCGGCGCTCCGGCGCAGAGTATGCGCTGCCGGTAAGCATCGGCGACAGTGCCTGGCTCGGCGGCGGCGCGATCATTTGCCCGGGGGTCACCATCGGAGAGAACACGGT
The DNA here is from genome assembly GCA_965368585.1 of uncultured Chromatiales bacterium. Lineage (GTDB taxonomy): Bacteria > Pseudomonadota > Gammaproteobacteria > Chromatiales > Chromatiaceae > JARRQB01. The sequence continues at coordinate 15,359 of CBDUNM010000076.1, forward strand.
GGTCGGCGCGGGCAGCGTGGTAACGCGCGACTTGCCGGCGAATGTCGTCGCGGCCGGGAATCCCTGCCGGGTCGTGCGGACCCTATAGCCCCCCATGGCCCGGGCGTTCCAGCGCCTTTCGCAGCACAACAGGAGGGCACGCAATGAAACGGTCGCCACTGGCCGATAGCGGCCTTGCGTTGTCCACCCTCGGCTACGGGTGCATGGGCCTGGGTGGCGCGATGGATCGGTCGGCGATTTCCGCAGCGCAGCGCCGTGCCGCCGAATGCGCGGTGATGACGGCGTTCGAGGCGGGCATCAATCTTTTCGATCACGCCGACATTTATGCGCTGACCAAATGCGAGCAGGTGTTCGGCGAGATCGTCGCCGCATCGCCGGCATTCCGCGGCCAGATAGTGCTTCAATCGAAATGCGGCATTCGCCTGCCCGGCATGCCGGACACGAGCGAACCCGCGCGCTACGATTTCAGTTTCGCGCATGTGGTGGGTTCGGTCGAGGGCAGTCTGCGTCGTCTTAAAACCGATTACCTCGACCTCCTTCTGCTCCATCGCCCCGACCCGCTGGCCGAGATCGACGAGGTCGCGCGCGCCTTTGACCATCTCCACGAGCGCGGCATGGTTCGCCACTTCGGCGTCTCGAACCATGCCGGTTTCCAGATCGAACTCCTGCAACACGCCGTCCGCCAGCCGCTGCTCGTCAATCAGTTGCAAATTAGCCTGCTGCACTCGGCACTAATCGACGACGGCGTCGGCGTCAACACCGAAGCGGTGCGCGTCGCCGGCACGCTGGAGCAGTGTCGCCTGCGCGGCATGCGGGTTCAGGCCTGGGCGGCGCTGGCCGGCGGTCGATTGAGCGACCCGCAGCGCGCCCCCGACGAAGCCGCGCGGCGCACCGCCGAATTGATCGCCCAAATCGCCGAACAGCGACAGTGCAGTCGTGAAGCAATAATTTTGTCGTGGCTGCTGCGCCACCCGGCAGGCATCCAGCCGATCATCGGAACGACGAATCCCGCGCGCATCCAGGCGTGCTGCGAAGCCGACCGGGTGGTGTTGTCGCGTGAGGAATGGTATTGCTTGTACGAGTCGGCGCGCGGCCAGCCGGTGCCCTGAACCATGTAACAGTGGGCGATCTGAACTGTCGACACGCGCGGCGCGCCCCTGCCGTGCGGCATGAACGGCCTGTGAACGTTTTCGGCCAGCTCTTGAGGGTGGGGTAAAATCCGAACGCCAAAAGAAGCCAGTTCGCCAATCACGAGAAGGACATTCGCCATGGCCATGAATAGCGCAAAGCTCCTCTATCAATTCATCGAGGGATTCGCGTCCCGCTACCCAAATGAAGACCTGTCGATCTTTCAGGTGCGCCTCGGGGCGAATTTTCCCACCTTGCTGACGCTGTTCGAAAAAATGTACGGGCAGCGAAATGATGCCGAGGAGCAACTGAACGAACTGGTACTCGCCATGGCCGGGATGTTCCTGGTGCGCTCTGCCGAGTTGCGGGATCTGGACCGCCAGCGGGAGCAGGAGCCCAACTGGTACATGAGCCCCAACTGGGTCTCTACCATGCTCTACGTCGATCGCTTCAGCAATGACTTGAAAGGCTTCAAGGAGAAGATCGAATACCTTGAGGAACTCGGCGTCAATTACGTGCACCTGATGCCACTTTTGAAGATGGCCGAGGGGCCCAACGACGGCGGCTATGCCGTCGCCGACTACCAAGCCGTCGAAGCCCGCTTCGGCACGATGGAGGACATTCGTGATATCGCCGGTATTTTCCGCTCGAAGAACATGCTGCTTGAACTGGACCTGGTGCTCAACCACACGTCCAGCGAGCACGAATGGGCGCGCAAAGCCCTGGAAGGCGACACGGAATACCAGGACATGTACTACTTCTATGACGACCGCCGCATTCCCGACCTGTTCGAACAGACCCTCCCGGAGGTCTTCCCCGAATCGGCGCCCGGCAATTTCACGTATATCGAATCCCTCGGCAAGTGGGTATTCACCACTTTCAACAGCTATCAGTGGGACCTGAACTACACCAACCCCAGGGTGTTCACCGAGATGGCGAAGATATTGCTCAACCTCGCCAACCAGGGTGTGGACGTTCTGCGCCTCGACGCGGTGGCATTCCTGTGGAAACGCCTCGGAACGCAGAGCCAGAATCTGGACGAGGCGCACCTCTTGCTACAGATGTTCAAGGTGTGCACAAAGATCGCCGCGCCGGGCGCGATCTTCAAGGCGGAGGCGATTGTTCAGCCTAACGAGATCGTCAAATACCTCGGCGGCGGCGTCGCCGACGAGTGTGAAATCGCCTACGACGCCTCGTTCATGGTCTATCTGTGGGACACCATGGCCACCCAGAACAAGCTCATTCTGGAAAACGGCCTGAAGAGCATACCGCGACTGCCCGACGGCACAACCTGGATCAATTACGTTCGCTGCCATGACGATATCGGACTTGGCTACGCCGACCAGGATATTCTCAACGCAGGGTTCAACCCCATCGACCACCGGCAGTTCATCATCTCGTACTTTGTCGGCGAGTTCGCAGGCAGTGCCAGCAAGGGCCAGCGCTTCATGTACAACCCCAAGACCAAGGATGCGCGGATCACCGGCTCCACGGCCTCGCTATTGGGGCTCGAAAAGGCCATCGAGGAAGGCGACCAGCAACTCATCGATACCAGCATCAGGAGGATACTGTTGATGCACGGCCTGATCATGTCGTTTGGCGGCATTCCGCTGATCTACTACGGCGACGAGATCGCCTGCCTCAACGATTACTCCTATCTGGATGACGAAAGCAAAGCGGACGACAGCCGCTGGCTCAACCGGCCGGTCATCGACTGGGACAAGGTGGCAAGAAGGCACACGCCGGGCACCATCGAGCAGCGGGTATTCGATGGTCTCAAAAAGATGATCGCCATTCGCAAGACGCTGCCGGAATTCTGGAACGGGAATGACTACCGTATCGTGGACAACGCCAACCCCCACGTGTTCACGTTCGTCCGGGAGCAGGCTTGGCACAAAGCGCTCGTGGTCGCGAATCTGTCGGACCGCTTGCAGACCCTACCGCAAACGATCTTCGCGCATGCCGGTTTCGGCCTCTCTGCCCACGATCTGTTCGAGGATCGGCCCGTCGATGTCGGCGCGGGTCAACTCGTGCTCGAACCCTACCAGTTCATGTGGCTCAAGCAGCGTTAGCGATCGATTGCGGGAATGCCCCGCCGCGTGGCCGCCGCATCACCGCCACGAACCGCTGTGTCGCCAAATGCGGACTGCCGCGACCGCGCGCGATGCTCGACCATCGCGCACTCGGGATGTACCCTAGCGCTTGCCTGTACGACCACCCGGATTCACTCGGCGCTCGGCTCGAGTGCGAATGGGCGGCACTTTTCGACGCAGTTGCCGCGGTGAAAAAGCGTGTTCGGAAGATGGCGCGAATCCATCGCTCACGGAGTCCGGCGGTCGCCTGATTTGAAACGTCGGTAGAAAAATCGAATCCCTTCAGTGGGCAGTGCAGGTTCGAAGGGATCTAGACAACGCTGAGGAACCGAGCTTGAGTGCAAAACGCCTGGACCAATATCTCGCCGACGTAGAGGACACGATTCTCGCGCGTCAGGATGCGAACACCGGCCTGCTGCCGGCAAGCACCGCGATCACCGTGCATGGCGACTACACCCATGCATGGGTTCGCGACAATGTCTATAGCATCCTCGCCGTGTGGGCGCTGGGCCGAGCCTATCGTCGCGTGGACCAGGACATTGCCGACAGGCTCGACGGCAACGTCGTCAGGCTGATGCGCGGTCTGCTGGCAGCGATGATGCGGCAGGCGAACAAGGTGGAGCGATTCAAGGTCACCCAGAATCCGCTCGACGCGCTGCATGCGAAGTACGACACGCGTACCGGTGAGCCGGTGGTGGGTGACTCCGAGTGGGGCCACCTGCAACTCGACGCCACCGCGATCTTCGTCCTGTTTCTCGCCCAGATGAGCGCCTCTGGCCTGAAGATCGTGCTCGCTCCGGAGGAGGTTTGCTTCGTGCAGAACCTGGTCCACTATCTGGCCAAGGCCTTCCGCACCCCGGACTTCGGGATCTGGGAGCGTGGTCACAAGCGCAACGAAGGGGTGGCCGAGATCAATGCCAGCTCGGTCGGCATGGCCAAGGCAGCGCTGGAGGCAATTGACGGGTTCCACTTCCTTGCCGACCGCGGGCCGGCCATCCATGTCCAGGCGGACGACATCGCGCACGCCCGCAACACCCTGGAGAGCCTGCTGCCGCGGGAGTCGGTCTCGAAGGAAACCGACGCTGCGCTGTTGTCGGTGATCGGATACCCGGCTTTCGCGGTGGAGGACGAGGCGCTGAGGGCGCGTACCCGGGCCGAGATCATCGACAAGCTAAAGGGGCGCTATGGCTGCAAACGCTTCTTGCGCGATGGTCATCAGACAGTGCTGGAGGATCACGCGCGGCAATACTACGAGGCAGGGGAGCTTGGCCAGTTCGAGCACATTGAGTCCGAGTGGCCGCTATTCTTCAGCTATCTGCTGGTCGATGCGGTGATGCGCGGCGACGTCGCCGAGGCGGCGGACTATCGTGCGCGACTGGACGGCCTGATGGTGGAGCGTGACGGACAGAAGCTTCTCCCCGAGTTGTATTTCGTGCCAGCGGAATCTGTTGATGCGGAACGTGAGGCGCCGCACAGCCAGGAACGCGTGCCGAACGAGAACGTGCCGCTGGTCTGGGCACAAAGTCTTTTCGTGCTTGGCGCATTGATGCAGGAGGGGTATCTGGACGCCGCCGACCTCGACCCGCTCGGGCGCCGGTCTGCGTCTCCCAGGAGGAATGACGCGGTCTCGCTCAGGATTGTGCTACTGGCCGAGGACCGCCTCATGCAGGCGCGACTTGCCGCGCAGGGCATTGCGGCCGAGACGCGCGAGGAAGTGTCACCGGTGCAGGTGCGGTTCGCACAGGACCTGAGGGCGGGTTTCGCGGAACTCGGCCGTTGCGAGACGCTCGGGCTGTCGGGGCGGCCGGCGGACCCGGTGGGGACACTGACCACCAGCCGGGCGTTTACGCTGGGCAGCGAGACCTTCGTCTTTCTTCCGTCGTTCTTCAATCGGCCCGGGTTCTATCTGCGGATGGACAATCGCCTGCTGATCGAAGAAGTCAATGCCGAGGCGGCCTACATCCGTCACCACTGGAACGAGCCGGGGCAACCCTTGCTGGTGTTCTTGCTCGAGGCACCCATGCTTGACGCAAATGGTGCCGACGTGCTGATGGCCATCCTCCAGCAGCTGACGCAGGGTAAGATCGACGGGATGCGGGCCGACACGCTGGCCAGGTCCCTGTCCGATACTGGCCGCAGCCATATCGACTGGCTTGATCGACTTCCGGTCAGCACCGCCGCACCGCCGGGCCCCGAACTTAACGCCGTGCTGAGTTGGGAAGAGGCCGCGACGCGACCGCTGACCGCTGAAAAGGCGGCTGCGCTGGAGCGGACGACCGACGAATCGCTGCTGCTGGCCCAGTTGGCGACGAGTTGCAACCCCTATGAGCAGGTCGAGATCGTTGGTTTGCTGGCGCAGCGACGCGGCGGCGACTACGCCATCGCTGCCGGTGGCAGTGTCCGCCAGCTGGCAGGCGCAATCTACGCGCAAGCCTGTCGCCATCGTCTGTGGGGTGTCATGCGACGGGCCGCGGGACTGCTCGATCTGTATGACGAAACTCTTGAAGATGCGGTGGAGCAGATCGTCGTGAGACGCAAGCGCCTGTCAGTGGGGCGAACCGATCCAGTCGATGCGATTATCTCCGAACCACACCGCAACGCCGACATCATGGCGCGGATTCGTGCTCACGGTGGCGAGGACGTGCGCGGCCGGGCACTGATCCAGGAAATCGTGCTGCTCCTTGCGATCTTGATAAAGGCCGAGCCGGAACTCTTCAAGGGCACCTTGACGCTGCGTGCCTGGCACCTTGTGATGCTCATCAACGGCTGGCTCGAACGCGAGCACGGCGTCACCTCCGCCGAAGCCTTCGACCACCTGCTGGACCTCAGCCCGAACGCAATTCTCGGGCGCCTTCGCGAGGTGATCGCGCGGGAGCGTGAGATGACCGACAAGCTGCTCAAACAGCGCTTGCTGGCCTGCAGTGTGCGTGGCGCCGAACTGGTTCCGGCAAGCTTCGACGCCGATGCCGATCCCGTGTTGCGCGACCGCGACGGAGGCTGGAAGGCATGGCGCGAAATGAGCGGTGTGATGACGCGGCTACCGGAAGATTTCCACAGCCGGGTGTGGGAGCTGCTGGGACATTGCAGCGGCCTGGTAATCGGCAACCCGCTCGATTCCCGCAACGCCATCGAGAGCAGGATTGCCGGTGCTGACAGCACGCCGGCTGAACAGGGCTTCGCCTTGCTGGTCGACGACCTGTTGAACAAGATCACCGAACCGGCCTACCGGCAACTGACCATCGAGGCCTTGCTGGCGGCTTCCGAGGTGTGCCGCGCCAATAAGGATCTTCGCATCGACGGCCAACTGGTCATCGACGTGTTGCTTGAAACGGCCGTCAACCTGAGCTGGCAAGAGCACCTCGAGCCCGCGAGCCCGCCCGGGTCGCACCGCAAGGGCGAGCTTGGCGGACCGGACCTCGACAATGCCTGGCTGCTTTTCATGACCAGTGAGCCACATCGTGTCGCTAACCACGTCAGCGCTGCGTTTCTTCTGCTGTTGGGTGATGCGCCGGCCGCACCCGACGGGAAATAAGCGAATTCACATCGGTCATACCGCAGGCGTGTAAGCATGGAACTTGTGCCTGGAACAACCAGGGCAATGGCGGCGGCGCCTGCCGGCGATCCGCTGTCGACCACCGGAGTTTTCGGCTCCTCGACCGACGGCAGTAGCGTTCGCATTCAGCTCGAGGGCTGGTGGTAAGCGAGGCGAGCGTCCTCGCGCAAGCGCGCGATGAGCGCTGCCTGCAGTGGCGGGTGACCGCTCGGGTCTCCAGTCGTTTCGCACGTTTTTCACGGTATGGATAACGTGCGCTGGCAGGCGGCCCTCGCACCGTTGCATCAAACAAACCAACCTAGTTCAAGCAGCGTCGCATCCGCAAATCGCCCGGCGGGAAATTCACACTGCGCGAATTGTCTAACGCGCTATCTCCTGACGCCGCGCCCGATGAGCCGGGCGATGTCGAAGAACAGCGCGTTGTCGAGTG
>CBDUNM010000077.1:0-22437 GCA_965368585.1 uncultured Chromatiales bacterium
CCTGGATGCGCCAGCCGCTCGACACCTCGCGTAGTTCGATGCCGCGACCCGCGTAATCCGCTGACAGCGCTTGCAATGCCTCGCGCACCCCATTGCGTCCGGGCTGTTCGTCCTCCGTGAACAGCGACAACATCATGTCGATGGTCAAAGGACGGCCGGCGGCCAGCAGGGCCGCTTCCAGTATCAGCTTCAAGTTGTCCGGCGGAGCCATGCTCAGTTACTCCTGACCTTGACATGGATGGGCGCAAACGCCTCCGCCTGAACCAGTTCGATCAGAGTCTGCTTCATCAATTCCAGTATCGCCATGAAGGTCACCACGACGCCCTGGAGCCCTTCCCTGACCTCGAACAAAGCGGTGAACTCGGTGAAGTGCTCGGCATTGACCCGTTCCAGTATCAGGCTCATACGCTCGCGCAGCGATAGCGGCTCGCGCGCAATGTGGTGGCTGGAAAACATGTCCGCGCGCAGCATCACGTCTTTGAGCGCCACCAACACTTCTTTGAGGTCGACGGTCGGCGGAATGCGCTGAATGTGTTTGTCAGGCACCTCCACCACCGTGAGAAACACGTCGCGGCCCACCTGGGGTAGCGCGTGCACGTCTTCCGCCGCCTGCTTGAACCGTTCGTATTCCTGCAACCGCCGAATCAGTTCGGCGCGCGGGTCGTCGCCCTCTTCCTCTTCCTGGACGGGTCGCGGCAGCAACATGCGCGATTTGATCTCCGCCAGCATGGCCGCCATCACCAGATACTCGGCCGCCAGTTCCAGGCGCATTTCCCGCATCATCTCGATGTACTGCATGTATTGCGCGGTGATCTGGGCGATCGGGATATCGAGAATATCCAGGTTTTGACGCTTGATCAGGTACAACAACAAGTCGAGCGGCCCCTCGAAGGCGTCGAGAAACACCTCCAGCGCATCCGGCGGAATGTAGAGGTCTTTGGGCGGCTCGAATCGCGGCTCGCCCTGCACGACCGCGAACGGCATTTCCTGCTGCTCCGGGTGATCCGGCGAGATGGCAGCGGATGGTTGCGGTGAGGTGTCGGGCGAATGGGTCATCGCTTTAGCGGATTGCGCAAGTCAATCGAGTGACATCGCATGACGTACCTCATCCATGGTTTCCCGCGCCATATCACGCGCGGCTTCGCAACCCTCGTTGATGATATTACGCACCAGATCCGGCTGCTGCGCATACTCGCGCGCACGTTCCTGCATTGGGCGAAGTTCGTAGTTAACCGCATCGATGACGGGCTGTTTACATTCCAGACAACCGATCGCCGCTGAGCGACAGCCTTCCTGCACCCAGCTTTGCACCCCCGCCGACGAGTACACCTCGTGAAACTGCCAAACCGGACATTTGTCAGGGTTACCCGGATCGGTACGCCGCACGCGCGCAGGGTCGGTCGGCATGGTACGCAGATTCTGCTCCACCTCTTCCGGAGACATATCCAACGGGATCGTGTTGCCGTAGGATTTCGACATCTTTTGGCCATCCAACCCGGGCATTTTGGACGCCTTGGTGAGCAAGGGTTGCGGCTCCGGCAGGATGACCTTGCCACCGCCTTCGAGGTAACCGAACAGGCGGTCGCGATCGGCGATACTGATATTTTGCTGCGATTCCAACAGCGCCTGGGCCGCCGCCAGGGCCTCTTCATCGCCTTTTTCCTGAAACCCGCGACGATACTTCTTGTAGAGCTTGGCCGCCTTCTTGCCCATCTTCTTTACGGCTTCTTCAGCCTTCTCCGCGAAATCGGGTTCGCGGCCATAGATGTGGTTGAAGCGCCGAGCCACTTCGCGGGTCAATTCCACATGTGCCACCTGGTCTTCGCCGACCGGGACCATACCAGCCCGATACATCAGAATGTCGGCCGATTGCAGCAGCGGATAGCCCAGGAAACCGTAGGTCGCGAGGTCCTTATCCTTGAGTCTTTCCTGCTGATCCTTATAGCTGGGCACCCGCTCGAGCCAGCCCAGCGGCGTGATCATCGACAGCAGCAGATGCAACTCGGCGTGTTCCGGCACATGCGACTGGATAAACAACGTCGCTTCCCCCGGATTCACCCCGGCCGCCAACCAATCGATGACCATGTCCCAGGTGGCCTGCGGAATCTGCGACGGGTCGTCGTACTGGGTGGTGAGCGCATGCCAGTCGGCGACGAAGAAAAAGCACTGATACTCGTGCTGGAGTTCGACCCAGTTCTTGAGCACCCCGTGATAATGCCCCAGGTGCAAGCGACCGGTGGGGCGCATACCCGACAGTACGCGTGCATGTTGTGCGGAAACCGCGTTCAATTCTTACTCCTATCGAATCAACATCGGAAACAGGCCGAGCACGACCTTTGACGCGGGCAGTACTTCGATCGTCGCCTGCACCACCGGCCATAAAAACCAGCCCAACAAGCCGCTCAGCAGCATGATGATCAGTATGGGAAAACCAAAGGGTTCGATTTTCGCGTAAATCCTGGCGGCGCCGAGCGGCAGCAAACCGGTGACCACCCGGCCGCCGTCCAATGGCGGGAGCGGGAGCAGATTCAACGCCATCAGAATGACATTGATGAATACGCCCGCCGCGCTCATGAATACCAGGGGCAAGGCGATCTGCGGTACGCTCTGCAGCAACGAGGTCGACAGCAACGCCAGTAACGCCCAGATCAGGGCCATGATCAAATTGACACCCGGTCCCGCCACCGCCACCAACGCCATGTCGCGGCGCGGATTGTGCAGATTCTGCGGATTGACCGGTACCGGCTTGGCCCACCCGAACAGAAACCCGGTCGTAGCGAACATCGCCATCGGCAGGATGACCGTGCCCAGCCAGTCGATATGCTTGATCGGGTTCAGCGTGATGCGCCCGAGTGCTCGCGCGGTGTTGTCGCCAAGCCGGTCCGCCACCCATCCGTGCGCCGCTTCGTGCACGGTCACCGCCAGGATCAAGGGCAAGGCGAGCGCAGCCAGTTTCTGTACCAGTGTCAGTTCATCCATCGGGGTAGTATAAAGCCTGAGATCAGAGGGACTCGAACAAACTCGCGTCGCCTTTGCCGACGCGGACCACCCGCGGCGGTTCTTCGTCCAGATTGACGACCGTGGTCGGTTCAAAGCCGCAAAAGCCGCCGTCGATGATCAGATCGACCAGGTTCCCTAGGGTGTCCTTCATTTCGTATGGGTCCATCATTGGCGCATCTTCGCCCGGCAGGATCAACGTCGTGCTCATGATCGGCTCATTCAACTCCTGCGCCAGATCCAGGGCAATCTGATTGTCGGGAATACGTATGCCGATGCTCTTACGCTTGGCGTGCATCAACCGCCGGGGGACAACTTTGGTTGCCTTCAGGATAAAGGTATACGCACCGGGAGTGAGGCGCTTGATCAGGCGGTAGTCCGAATTATTCATCTTGGTGTACTGCGACACCTCTGAGAGGTCGCGGCATACCAGGGTGAAGTTGTGATCTTCTTTCAGCCGCCGGATCTGCCGGATGCGATCCAGGGCCGGTTTGTCTCCGATATGGCAACCCAGCGCATAGCTCGAATCGGTGGGGTAGATGATAACGCCGCTGCCACGCACGATTTCCGCGGCCTGGCGGATCAGCCGCACTTGCGGATTCTCCGGATGGATCTGAAAAAATTGCGCCATCTGTCAACTCGATCGATATCAAGCCGCTACGGCCCAATCGTTCCAAATGGGACGGACATCCGGCGGCAGATCGGGCAGTTGACCCAGTTCTACCCAAGGGTTTTCCGGCCCGTGATAATCAGACCCGGCCGATGCTTTCAAGCCGAAATCATTGGCATGGCGGGCCATGGTGAAGCATTCGTCCCGGCTGTGGCTGCCGGACACCACCTCCAACGCCGCTCCCCCGGCATCCGCAAACGCCGCAATCAGCCGCCGCAGCTTGTTTCGGGTTACCCGGTAGCGGGCCGGATGCGCAATCACCGCCTGTCCGCCGGCGCCAACAATCCAGTGCACAGCGTCTTCGAGCGTCGCCCAGTCACCCGGAACGTGCCCCGGCTTGCCCTTGACCAGGTAGCGTTTGAAGACCGCGCGGGTCGAATCGGCGTAACCTTGCGCGGCGATAAAGCGTGCGAAGTGAGTCCGGCTCACCAGGCGACCGTTGGACAAGGCGTTGGCGCCCTCCAATGCCCCCTGGATGCCCGCGTCGCGGGCCAGGCGTCGCGCGATCTCGGTCGCCCGCCAGTCGCGAAACGCGCGCAGACCACTCAGGCCGGCTGCCAGGTCTGCGCTGCCCGGATCGATGTTCAGCCCGACAATATGCACCGTACCGCCTTCCCAGGTTACCGAGACCTCCACCCCGGCAACCAGATTGATCCCGACCATGGCCGCGACGGTATGCGCCTCCGCCAAACCGTCGAGCGTATCGTGGTCGGTCAGCGCCAGCGTGCGCACGCCGGCATCCGCCGCCCGCAATACGAGTTCGGTCGGGGACAAAGTGCCGTCGGATGCCGTGGAATGAGCGTGAAGGTCGTAGGAAGTCTGCATAGCCCGCCATTCTACCGCATTACAGCGACGATACCCTCTCACGATTCGCTGCATGCCGAATCGACCGGAGACACGGTGCCGACCGTCGCCGGGACGGCTGTCCATTTACGGGCAAAAATTATTCGTGAAAGATTTTGGCGCCCAAGTACAGGAAAATCGGGCTAAAATCGCGCCATGAAAATTCCCCTAGCCGATTTAGCCTATATTGCAGAGCAGTTCGATGATCTCGCGACCGAAGTCGCCGACGCCTGGTCCGACCAGGGTACGGAAGACGAAGCGCTGCCCCCGGCCGCCATCAAGCAAGCGATGGAGCAACTGGTGTCGGTGCTGCAGGCACTCGCGAGTCGCACGGACGATCCCGCGTTGAACAAGCCTCCCCGAGAACTGGGTGTGCTCGGGGAACACGGGCTGCACCTGCTGTGTGACCTGGCGACTCGCGCCGAGTACGTCGGTTTGCGGCGGCAGGCGCGCGGTTTGAAAGACCTGTGTTTCCCCTTCGCGCTTTGGATCTTTCGGCACGGCGGTGAGTTCACGACATTGGAGCCGGTGGTCGACGCCATCGCGGAATTGGCCAATAGACTCAGCACCCCCGAGGATCTCGCAAACCTCTTCGTGATGATCGACGAATTGCTGGAGATCGTCGAACCGCCGTCGCTTAGTTCTTCTGAGCGCTGGACCCAGCAACCCTGGCGCATTCTTGTGCTAAACCGTGCTATTGTCGCGACCCGAAGCATGAAACCCGAATTGATCGAGCGCGCCTATGGTGGTGTGGCGGAGTTGCTGCCCGAGGAGGCACCGCGGTTCTTCGAAGAGGCGCTGGAGCAAATGGATGTGATCGGTTACCCGGACCGTGTACGCCGCGTCGTTGTACAGTTCTATAAAACCCACTGCGGAAACCGCACCCTACACTGAAGCACCGCTGCCGATGAAGTTTCTCACCGATCTGTTGCCTGTCATCCTGTTTTTTATCGCGTACAAGCTATTCGATATCTATCTCGCGACCGGCGTCGCCATTGCGGCGGCGGCCGCACAGGTCGCATGGAACCATTTTCGGCACCGTCGGGTCGAAAACATCCAGTGGATAACCCTGGGCCTGTTGCTGGTATTCGGCGGCCTGACCATCGCGTTGCGCGATCCAACCTTCATCAAGTGGAAGCCCACGGTCGTCAACTGGCTGTTCGCCGCGGCGTTTTTACTGTCGGGGCTGTTTATGGAACGCAACCTTCTGCGACGCATGATGGACCATGCGATCGACCTGCCGGAGGTGATTTGGTCCCGGTTGAATACGGCCTGGATCGCCTTTTTCGTGGTTTCGGGCATCAGCAACCTCTATGTCGCGTACAGCTATTCCGAGGAGGTCTGGGTCAATTTCAAACTGTTCGGCCTGATGGGCCTGACCCTGGTGTTCATTGTCGCGCAGGGTTTTTATCTCGCGCGACACCTACCGCAAACCGAAAACGCGACCGAGGAGTAATGAACTGTGTTCTACGCCATTATAGCCACCGATCGCGACGATTCGCTCGCCAACCGGCTGGCCGCGCGACCGGCGCACGTCGAACGATTGCAATCATTACAGGCGGCCGGCCGGTTGCTGTTGGCCGGTCCTCATCCGGCATTGGACAGCGACGATCCCGGCACAGCCGGATTCACAGGCAGCCTTATCGTTGCCGAATTCCCGAGCCTGGAGGACGCCAGGCGATGGGCTGACACCGACCCGTACGTAGCGGCCGGCGTGTATGCCGAGGTCATCGTCAAACCGTTCAAAAGAGTCTTTCCGTCTTAACGCCCGTCCATCTCAAGGAGACAATATGCGTAAACTAGTACCCATCGTTGCAGCGGTCTGTTTGACGACCGTCAGCATGGCAGACGAAGCCCCAGCAACTGCGCCTGAGAGCGCAAAATCGCCACGCACCCTCGTTACGGTCGACGGGGAGGCGTTAACCGAGCTGGATTTTGCGTTGTTTCGTGCGCAGCGAGGGGGGGCCGACCAATCTCCCGAAGCGCAAATGATGCTGCTCAACCAGTTGGTCAACACCACCATGCTGGCAAAAGCCGCGCGCGAGGACGGACTGGACAAGCTTCCCGAAGTCGCAACGGCCGCCAAAATCGCTGAGAATCACGTGCTGGCGGAAGTCGCGATTCGCAATTATCTGAAAAACAACCCCATTACCGACGACGACATCCAGAAAGCCTACGAAACACACTACGTCAACGAACCGGTCACCGAATTCAAGGCGCGCCATATTCTGGTGAAAACGGAAGAGACGGCGAGCGAACTGATCAAGGAGCTCGACGGTGGGGCAGATTTTTCGGAATTGGCAAAGGAGCACTCCACCGGGCCCACCGGCAAAAAAGGCGGTGAACTGGGCTGGTTTGGCGCCGAACAGATGGTCCCGGCTTTCTCCGAAGCAGTTGCCAAGCTGGACAAGGGTAAGTACACGACCGCGCCGGTGAAAAGCCAGTTCGGCTGGCACGTCATCCTGCTTGACGATCAACGCGAAGCACCCGTGCCGGCACTCGACGAGGTGCGCCCGACCATCGTGGAGGGTCTGCAACGCGAAAAGGCATCCGCTTACATGGGTGAAGTACGCGAGAAGACCAAGATCGAGGTGCAGGAGGCGTTCAAGAAGCCACCCGCCGAGAATTGATTTCGCGAGAACTCGGAGACGTTCAGGGCGACTGGCAGCGACGCCAGCTAGTCGCCCTTGTCGTTTCGCGGACGATTGATCTTGGAGATGGGAACCACGTCGGCTGCGCGTTTCTCGTCGGCAAAATAGGGCTTTTCCATTGCCACTCCGGCCAAGCCGGCCAACTCGCGCTCACGCAGAGAGATCAAACCCAGGCAGTTGCGTATGTCCTCGATCGTGCCGTCGCTCAGAGGGTGCTTCATCGCCCGGTCGGGTGGCGTCGTGTCCTTGACCACCTGCGCCAACACCTTACGCATAATCATGAGAATCTCACGCTCTTTCTTGCTGTTGTCAGCCATAACGCCTTTACCGCCGCACCAAAGACCAAGCGTCTAAGGATAGCGCAAACCGGCCGGTTAAAACCACGCGTAATAAGGCATTCGGGGATATCTGGCGTTTTTCGCCTGCCCGGTCATTTGAATACGGCGTCGATGGAAAACCCTTCCTGTTCCAGGATCACGCGCAGTCGTTTCAAGGCGTCCATCTGGATCTGCCTGACCCGTTCCCGCGTCACGCCCAACTCGTTGGCGACCTCTTCGAGCGTGGAATTCTCATATCCGCGCAGTCCGAAGCGGCGCAGCACGACTTCGCGCTGCTTGTCGTTCAGCTTCGCCAGCCATGCGTCCAGGTGCGCGTTGATGCCGTCGTTCTGCAAATGCTCGGTGGGGTCCGCGGCATTCTCGTCCGGTATGGTATCGAGCAGTGGTTTATCCGCTTCTTTGCCGTACGGGGTGTCGACCGAGGTGACGCGTTCATTGAGCCCGAGCATGCGCTTTACTTCATCGATAGGCTTGTCCAGCAGATCGGCAATCTCGTCCGCCGACGGCTCGTGGTCGAGCGTTTGCGCCAACTTGCGCGCAGCTCGAAGGTAGACGTTGATTTCCTTGACGACGTGTATCGGCAGGCGAATGGTGCGCGTTTGATTCATGATCGCGCGCTCGATCGTCTGACGAATCCACCACGTTGCGTAGGTCGAAAAGCGGAACCCTCGTTCCGGATCGAATTTCTCAACCGCCCGGATTAGCCCGAGATTTCCCTCTTCGATCAAATCGAGCAGCGCCAAGCCGCGATTCATATAGCGCCGGGCGATTTTGACTACCAGGCGCAAATTCGACTCGATCATTCGGCGCCGCGCCGCCATATCACCTTTTTGCGCCAGCCGCGCGAAGTACACTTCCTCTTCGGCCGTGAGCAACTTGGAGAAGCCGATCTCGCTCAGATACAAGCGGGTCGCGTCCAGTTGGCCGTCCGGTATTTCGCCGGCTTTGTAAGTTGCCGGCTCCGGATCGGGGGTGACAGCGACGGTATCGTCTCCATCGATGACTGCGTTCACCTCCGCATCGATCGATTCGGCATCGCTGTCGTCGGACTCGACATCTTCGACAACCTTCACGTCGTCGAGTACGTCGACGTCCTCCCCGGTTCGCTTAAGCGGCATCAATCAACTCCTACACCAACCTACCTACGGGCGCGCTAGATTCGGCGTAAATCGCAGGGTAATCCACATTTGACCGGCGTCGTTATCGACTTCTAGGCAGTAATTTCAACGGATCAACCGATTTACCGTCCCGCCGGATCTCAAAATGAAGCATGGGCCGTCCACCGTTGGATGTACCCATTTCCGCAATGCGGTCTCCTTTGGCTACCTGATCGCCCTCCTTGACCAGGATTTTTCTATTGTGTCCATACGCACTCAAATACTTGTCGTTATGTTTTAGGATAATAAGCCGCCCGTAACCAATCAGTCCACTACCACTGTAAACGACCTGTCCCGATTCAGCCGCGCGAACCGATTGGCCGAGCTTTCCTCGAATGCTGACGCCTTTGTTGGCGGCGTCGGGCTGAGGCGCTGTCGCCAATACTTCTCCGGCGGTCGGCCAGACCCAGCGCAAGGCCTCGCGCCGCGCGGGCGCCCGTTTGGGTGGTGTGGGAACGGTCTTGGGTTTCTGCACCGGTTGGGTCGTTCGCCTGGCCGGCACCGGCGACACCGAAGGGCGCCGCGGCATCGCGGTCACGTTCACCCGTGGCGGCGGCCTTAGGCGCAGGACCTGACCGGGCATGATCGTGTAAGGCGGCCGCAGTCGATTCCACTCCGCAAGCGTTCGCCAGTCTACACGCACCCCCGAGGCGATGGCAGCCAATGTATCGCCGCGTTTCACTCGGTAGATTTCCGCCCGCGGATCGATGGCCGGGATGCGTTGGCCCCGTGTTTCAAGTGGTGCCTGCCAACGTGCGGTGCAAGCAGTCAGCAGCAATACCGCGCTCAGCAAAAGCAATAACCCGCGCGCAAGCACGGCACACGCGGCAAGTCGAGACGGGCGACGCGGGGACGAAGCACATCCTTGGTCGCCCGCGCGCGGATCGCCCGGCGGTCGCAACGCCGCGGTCGGTGCAGGCACAAGCGGCGCCGTACCGCACCGACCGGAGGGTGTACTACTGCGTTTCTCGACCTGGTGCGGGTCGACAACCGCCGTGCGGCAGGGGCGCCCGAATAAACCGGGGAGACCCACCGTAAGCACGCCACAAGCGCCAGGTGCAAGACTCACGGATTTCGAATGCATGGTGACTCTTGTCGATGCCCGCTTACAACTTATAGATAAGCACACCCGCCACGACGAGGACAACGGTTATCCAACCGATGTAGTCGATCCATTGATGCAGTTTTCTTTCCATTTTCTCGCCACCCCACGCCATCAGGGTGGCCACCAGAAAAAACCGCGCGCCCCGGCCCACGATTGAGGCCGCCACAAACGGCAGAAACGCCATGGCGATGACGCCGGCGGTAATCGTAAATACCTTGTACGGAATCGGTGAAAACCCGGCAAGAAAAACCGCCCAGAAACCCCATTCGGCGAACCAGGCCTTGGCCTGCAGGTACTTGGGATAATATCCGGCATCCTGCAGAAACGGTGCGACGGCGTCGAAGGCCAGCAGCCCGATCGCGTAACCCAGTATTCCGCCCAGCACCGAGGTGACCGTGGTCAGGAGCGCGAAGCGCCAGGCGCGCGCGGGCTGCGCCAGGCTCATGGGTGCCAGCATTACATCCGGTGGCACGGGGAAAAAGGACGACTCAGCAAAGCTCAACCCACCCAGATACCAGGCGGCGCGGGGATGCCTGGACCATTTCATTACCTGCAAATACAAAGACGAAAACCACTTCAACGCTGCACTCCCCCGATCAACGGGACGAAAACGACGCGTTCCAACAGTTCCTTGTCGTAGCCGCCTGACGTGCGCATCACGCGCACCAGAACCTGTTCGACTCTGCGGCCAATCGGCAAAACCATCCTTCCACCGGGCTTTAATTGTTCGACCAGAGCCAAGGGGATGCCTTCTGGCGCCGCCGTCACAATGATGCCGTCGTAGGGTCCGTATTCCGGCAGGCCCAAACCACCGTCGGCATGTTTGGTGCGGATGTTTCGGATATTCAACTCGCGAAACCGCTGCCGCGCCTGATCCAGCAGACCAGCGATCCGCTCTACGGTGTAGACGCGGCGCACCAGGGGCGCAAGCACCGCGGTCTGATATCCGGAGCCAGTTCCCACCTCCAGAACGTTTTCGATCGGACCGCCGTCCAACAAAGCCTCCGTCATACGGGCCACAATGTAGGGCTGGGAAATCGTTTGCCCGGAGCCGATCGGCAACGCGGTGTCTTCGTAGGCCCGGCTGGCCAGCGCCTCTTCGATAAAGATATGCCGCGGCACCACGCGGATACGCTCCAGCACCTGCGGATTGCGAATGCCTTCGCGACGCAATCGTTCGACCAGTCGCTCGCGGGTTCGCGCCGACGTCATACCGATGCCGTCGTGATTGGAGTTGATCAAACCGGGCCCTCCAGCCAACCGGACACCTCGGCCAGCGCCTGGTGGCGGGTCAAGTCGACGTGTATCGGAGTGACGGAGACGAAGCCATGGCGGACCGCGTGAAAATCCGTGCCGGGACCGGCGTCCTGTTCGGTTCCCGCGGGGCCGACCCAGTAGATCGGGCGGCCGCGCGGGTCGGTGGCTTTCACCACCGGCTCGGCTTTGTGGCGATGACCCAGGCGGGTCGCGACGATCCCCCTAATCTCACTGTACGGCAGATCCGGCACGTTGACGTTCAGAATGGCATCGGATGCCAACGGCGACGAGCACATGCGCATAACCAGTTCCCGCGCGACTCGCGCACCACTTTTGAAATGGCGGGGCTCGTGCGGGACCATGGAAATCGCCATCGCGGGAAAGCCCAGGAAACGCCCTTCGGTCGCGGCCGCGACGGTACCGGAGTAAATGACGTCGTCGCCCATGTTGGCCCCCGCGTTGATACCCGCAACCACCATATCGGGCTCTTGCTCCAGCAGTCCGGTAATCGCCAGATGCACGCAATCGGTCGGCGTGCCCTCGACCCGATTGAACCCGTTGGCAAGCTTGCGGGTGCGTATCGGCATGTCCAGGGTTAGGGAATTACTCGCACCGCTACGATCCCGGTCCGGAGCGACGACCGTGATCTCGCCCAGGCTCTGTAATGCATTCGCAAGCGCGGCCAGCCCCGGCGCTTCGACGCCGTCGTCGTTACTCAATAGGATGCGCATGTAAAAAAGTTCGACGTGCCCGAAGCTCAACCCGTTTGGCTGCGGCGCAATTCTACTGAATATCGCTCGCGCGCTCACCTGCAGAATCACGCCGGCCGTGTTTGCGGCTCGCCATGGTCCGATCGATCGGCGGGCTTGATCCCGGATCGATTTAACGCTCAAATCGGAGCATGTCCGCTGATGATAAGAAATCCGACGATCAACGCCTTTTTCGCGAAGCGATGGGCGACATCGAACCCTTGCAGCAGGACCGGACTTCCCCCTATCGCAAGCGCCGGCGCCCGGAACCCCTGAATCTGCCGGTGGGTGACGAAGCAGATGACGTGCTGGGGGATCTGAACGTAGAGACGCCGGAATTTCTGGATTTCGTGCGACCCGGCGTGCAAAAGCGGGTCTATCGCGACCTGCAGCGCGGCGTTATTGTACCCGAGGGAACGCTCGACCTGCACGGTATGCGGGTCAACGACGCGCGACGCGCATTCAGTCGCTTTCTCACCCAGAGCCGCAATGCCGGCCGACGCTGTATTCGTATCATCCACGGAAAAGGACGCAGTTCTTGCAGCAGCCAGCCCGTGCTCAAGCAAAAAACCAACCAATGGCTGCAGCAATCCCCCGAAGTCCTTGCTTTCTGCGCCGCGCCGCGCTGGGATGGCGGGACCGGAGCAGCCTACGTTTTATTGTCGCGAAAAGCACGCCTCGAGCCGTAAGGGCTTAACCCCCGGCCGCACGAGAAAAAACGGGCCACCACGCGCGCATTCTCCCGGACTATCGCGAGACCTTAATCAATTCACGCAGGACGACGGTCGCGTAGGCGCCCGCATCGAGAGTGAACGACAAATGCAGGTCGCGCGCGTCGAACGACCAATCGAGGTCGCGCACCGGCGCCCGCAAAGCCCGCCGACCCGCCTCCACGCCGGCGCGGGCCAGTCCTTCGGTCCACAGGACGTAATCCGCGAGCACTCGCCGCTCGAGTTGCGCCGCTTCGTCGGTTGGCGCCTTGGCGCGCGAAGCGCGCCCCGCCAGGGGTCCGGTGGGATGGATATCGAGGGTGTTGACCCGGGTCGCGATTTGCGGATCACCGGACGCCGGCACAAAGGTCTGGGGTGCGCCATCGAGTTGATAGACGTCACCGGGCAGCGGGCGATTCCAGTTTTGCTGCCAAACCCGTTCGGCCAGCAGGTGATTGAACAACCAGCTTCGCGCTGCCGACAACAGCAGACTGCGTTGATCGCGCCGCAGGCGCTTGGCCGGCGCGCCGAAAAAGGCGTGCGCCCGTTGCAGATTTCGGCCTTCGATACCGAATCGCTGCGGTCCGAAATAGTTGGGTACACCGCCGGTCGAGAGCACGGCCAGGCGACCTTCGAGGTCCTCGTGTCGGCCGTCGATATCGCGCAGCCGCAAACGAAACCGGTTGCCGCGCAGGCTGCCGCGACGAATCTTGCGATTGTGCGGCCGCGCGCGAAGGACCTGTACATCGTCGCCCTCGAGTGCCGACCAATCGGGCACCGGTTTACCCGCCAAACGGACCGAAAACGCCTGTGTCGTGACCGCAACCCTGTCCTTCAGGCCCGCAAAACCGATGTCTTTTTGCGCCACCCCGGCGAGACGCGCGATACGGCAAACCAGATCCTGGGTATTGAGATTACGCTTGCGCAGCGCGAGAAAAACGTGCTCGCCCGCGCCGCTCGCCTCGTAACCCAGGATTTCGTCGACCTGAAAGTCTTCCGGCTGCACACGCGTACGGCCGCTGCCGACGGGCTTCCCATAGGCGCACGGCAGCCCCAAGGTGGGATCGCCCGGAGTGGACCACCGCGTCATTCTGTGAGCAACGCAACCGCGTGCGCGGCGATACCCTCGGCGCGACCGACGAAGCCCATACGCTCGGTGGTGGTCGCTTTGACGTTCACGCGCGACACATCGATATTTAGGTCGGCTGCGATATTGGCGTTCATTGCCGCGACGTGCATCGCCAGGCGCGGAACCTGGGCGACGACCGTCAGGTCGACGTTGCTGACGTCCAGTCCCGCTTGCCGGATCGAGTGCGCCACCCGCCGCAGCAGCACGCGGCTGTCGATATTCTTGAACGCGGCGTCGGCATCCGGAAAGTGCTTTCCGATGTCGCCCAGCCCCGCACCGCCGAGCAAGGCATCACACAGCGCGTGCAGCAGGACATCGCCATCGGAGTGCGCCACCAAGCGGCGATCGTGCGCGATACGCACGCCGCCGACCACGATGTGGTCGCCCGGACCAAAACGGTGAGCATCGTAGCCATGACCGATACGCATTCGACGAAACCCGATTCCTTGCTGACCCGAATACGGCCTGCGATCTTAGCACGCCTCTGACACCCCGTTTGGCGTTAATATCGCCCAATGGAGCTGATCGACACCCATTGCCACCTGGACGTCGAGGCGTTCGCCGCCGATCGCGCCGAGGTCATCGCACGCGCCAAAACGGGTGGTGTGACGCGGTTTGTCGTCCCCGGCATCCATCGCGACGAGTGGCCGCAATTGCTCGCGCTGTGCGCAACCGATCCACACCTGTACCCCGCGTTGGGTCTGCACCCGGTTTATCTGGCGAGACACCGACCGACCCACTTGGCCGAACTGACGGCCCGGTTGGCGCGTGAGCGGCCGCTCGCGGTGGGTGAAATCGGTCTCGACTTCGCGGTCAAGTCGCTGGACCGCGACCGGCAGTTGCGACTATTCGAAGCACAGTTGGAAGTGGCCAAATCGTTCGATCTGCCGGTGCTGCTGCACGTGCGCAAGGCGCACGATGAAGTGTTGCGTTTGTTGCGCAGTCAGCAGCTGTCCGCAGGGATTTGCCATGCATTCAATGGCAGCCTGCAGCAGGCGGAAAAGTACATCGAACTCGGTTTCAAGCTTGGCTTTGGCGGCATGTTGACGTACCTGCGATCGAACAAGCTGCGGGCCCTGGCGGCGGAGTTACCGCTGCACGCCCTGGTGCTCGAGACCGATGCGCCGGATTTGACGGTGGCATCGCATCAATACCAGCGCAACAGTCCGGAGTACCTGCCCGAAGTGCTGGCGGCGCTGTCCGATGTCCGGGATGAAACTGCCGAGGAGATCGCCGCCGCGACGACGGCGAATGCCATCGAAATCCTGCGTCTGCAATGACAGCTTCGACCGGCGGAACTTCACCGCGAGGCGTTCGTCCGGCTTACCGGGCTGAACCGGCACATGGTTTGACCACCGCGTGACCCTAAAAACCGCAGTTGATCGCTCGCTTCGAGCAATACCCAACTCATTGGTCTATCGACGATTATAGGCCGCACCACGATTCACTCGCTGGGTGAACACCGCTGCGACCACCAGAGCATGTCCCGCGCGGCGCTTGACGGCGTTTTTACTCGTTGGAATAGCTCGATTACTACTCCGGGCAGCCTGCCCTTTGCCCTTCGGGCCAGCTATCGCTGTTCAAATCGCTCCACGCGTTTTTAGTCCGCTTCGTCATGCCTCGCCAAACACCACGCGGATCCCACCCTGGAGGCCGTCCAACTGCGGTTTTTAGCTTGACGCTTGCGGTGCAGGGGCTTGCCGCGATCAACCCTCCGCCTGGGCAGCCAGGTAGTACGCCGCGAGTTGCAGGTCCGCCGGACGAGTGATCTTGATGTTGTCGGGATGACCCTCAACCAGCAACGGTGCGTACCCGGCCATTTCCACCGCACTGGATTCATCGGTGACGACAACGCCGGCGGCGACAGCCGACGCCAGAGCATCGTGCAACATGCCGAGTCGAAACATCTGCGGCGTGAATGCGTGCCACAGATGACGACGATCCACCGTCTCGGCGACCCGAGCGTCGGCAGCGGCGCGTTTCATGGTGTCACGCACCGGCATTCCGAGCAGTCCGCCGACCGGCTGGTCGACGAGCGCGTCGATCAGATTGCTGATATCCGCGCGCCGCACGCAGGGACGTGCGGCATCGTGTACCAGCACCCAGTCACCCGGCGCGGCAGCTGGCGCAAGCGCCGCCAGCGAATTCTGCACCGAGTGAACGCGTTCTGTACCACCGACGACGCTCACTACGTCGGGGTGGCGCGCAAACTCCGTCGTTTCCCAATAGTCGTCGGTAGCACTGACGGCCACGTAAACACCGTCGATACGCGGGTGCAGCAACAGTCGTTCAACCGTGTAATCGATGACCGGACGACCGGCGAGCAACAGATACTGTTTCGGTACGGCCGCAGCCATGCGCGACCCGACACCCGCGGCCGGCACGATTCCCCAGCAACGCGGCTCACTCACGCTCGCGACCCTCGACGGGCGGGATCACTTGAAAAAAGGTCTCATTCTCGCGGATCATGCCCAGTTCCGAACGTGCCCGCGCCTCCACGGCGGCCAGTCCCTTCTTCAAGCCCGCCACTTCGGCTTTGAGCGCTGCGTTGCGCTCATCGAGCGCGGCCAGTTCCGCCCGTTGCGCGGCGATCTGGCGTTGCAAGTGACGGACTTCGGCGACGCTTCCGTCGCCCACCCACAACCGGTACTGCAGCGACAACAGCGTCACGACCAAACCCAGGACGACCAAACGCAGCTTCCAGTTCATGGCGTAACGGAAGGGTCAGTCCGGGCGGCGGGACACGTCGTTTTGCCGGGTGCGGGGCAAACCCCGGCACCCGGAGCGTGTCACACCGATACCGGAAACGCGGATTTGCCGGCGTATAGCGAGTCGCTGCCCAGTTGATCCTCGATCCGCATCAATTGATTATATTTGGCTACGCGGTCGGAACGCGACAGCGATCCAGTCTTGATCTGGCCGGTGTTCGCGGCCACCACCAGGTCTGCGATGGTGGTGTCCTCGGTTTCGCCGGAACGGTGCGAAACCACCGCGCTGTAACCCGCATTGTGGGCCATGCGAATTGCCTCGAGCGTCTCGCTTAAGGTGCCGATCTGGTTGAATTTGATGAGAATCGAGTTCGCGACGCCCCGATCGATTCCTTGCTGCAGAATCTTGGGGTTGGTTACGAACAGATCGTCGCCGACCAGTTGCACGCGTTTACCCAATTGGTCCGTCAGGTATTTCCAGCCGTCCCAGTCGCTTTCATCCATGCCGTCTTCGATGGAGATGATGGGGTACTG
The DNA here is from genome assembly GCA_965368585.1 of uncultured Chromatiales bacterium. Taxonomy (GTDB): domain Bacteria; phylum Pseudomonadota; class Gammaproteobacteria; order Chromatiales; family Chromatiaceae; genus JARRQB01. Next base: position 16,849 of record CBDUNM010000077.1, read on the forward strand.
ATCCACCCAGGAAACCAGCAGGTCGGCAAACCCGACCGCATCGTACTCCTTGTTCTCGGACGTCAGTACGTACTTGCCATTCTTGTAAAATTCTGAGCTGGCCACATCGAGACCGAGATAGATGTCTTTGCCCGCGCTGTAACCCGCCTTGGCGATGGCTTCGAGAATAACGTCGATCGCTTCCTGATTGGATCGCAGGTCGGGCGCGAATCCACCCTCGTCGCCCACTGCGGTGTTCAAACCCTTGGCCTTGAGCACCGCCTTCAGGGCGTGAAAGACCTCTGCGCCATAGCGCACCGCTTCGCGTATGGAATCCGCCCCCACCGGCAGGATCATAAACTCCTGCAGATCGACGCTGTTGTCCGCGTGCATGCCGCCATTGACGATGTTCATCATGGGCACCGGCATACGGAAATCTCCGGTACCCAGGTACTGATAAAGCGGCAGCGCCTTCTCCTGCGCAGCGGCGTGCGCCGCGGCCAACGAGACCGCCAGTATCGCGTTGGCGCCCAGGCGCGATTTGTTTTCGGTGCCATCGAGATCGATCATCAGGCCATCGAGCCCGAGTTGGTCCGAGACATCGTACCCGGTGACCGCATCGCCGATTTCCTCGTTGATGTGTTTGACCGCCTTCAGCACACCTTTGCCGAGATAGCGTGAACTGTCTCCGTCGCGCAGCTCCAATGCCTCCCGCGATCCGGTTGACGCGCCGGAGGGCGCCACGGCCCTGCCAATCGCGCCATCGGCCGTGATGACATCTGCTTCGACGGTGGGGTTGCCGCGGGAATCCAGAATCTCGCGCGCACGAACGTTGGCGATTTCAGACATATTTGCTCCTCATCCTGATGTTGAACAGTGAATGATCTGCCGCCCGCCGCTCCTGACAACAATGGCGGACTCCGCGAACCTCGTGCCGGATCGCCCCTAGGGTGAATCCTGTGCACGGATCGCGCGTTTTACCGGCGTTGAGTTGCGACATGCGATGGCACGATGGCGATACCGACTTTGTTAGATTAGAGCGTTTGCTCAATAAATCCAGCAGCCTTGACCGTACGATCGATCTCCACCAAGGTGCTCAACAGGTCGCCTAGCTTGTCGAGTGGCCAGGAGTTGGGTCCGTCGGATAAGGCGTTTTCCGGATCCGGGTGGGTTTCAATAAACAACCCGGCCACACCCGCCGCGATCGCGGCGCGCGCCAGCACCGGTACATGCTCCCGCTGACCGCCCGATCGGCTACCCAGTCCGCCCGGCTGTTGCACCGAGTGCGTGGCATCGAAAACGACCGGACAACCGGTCGCTCGCATGACCGCCAAGCCGCGCATATCCGAGACCAGGGTGTTGTAACCGAACGACACACCGCGTTCGCACACCATGATGCGGTCGTTGCCGGTGGCCCGCGCCTTGTCGACCACGTTCTGCATATCCCAGGGTGCCAGAAACTGGCCCTTTTTGATGTTCACCGGCAGGTCCTGTCGCGCCACCTGTTGAATAAAATTCGTTTGTCGGCAAAGAAACGCCGGTGTTTGCAACACGTCGACCACGGCGGCCACTTCGTCGAGCGGCGTGTCTTCGTGCACGTCGGTAAGCACCGCCACGCCGATCTGGTTTTTTACCTTCTCCAGTATCCTCAGGCCCCGTTCCAGGCCCGGTCCACGCGGACTGTCGTGGGACGATCGATTGGCTTTGTCGAACGACGACTTGTAGATCAGCGGAATGCGCAACGCTGCGGTCATCTCCTGCAATGCGCCGGCGACGTCCAGAGCGGACTGCTCGCTTTCGATCACGCAGGTTCCCGCTATCAGAAAAAACGGTTGCTCCAGGCCGACCTCGATAGCGCCGATATTCATGCGGTTGCAATGTCCTCTTTCACACGTTCCCGAAAAGCGACCGCGGCTCGTATAAAACCGGTGAACAACGGATGGCCGTAGCGCGGCGTCGACGTGAATTCCGGGTGAAACTGGCACGCGACGAACCACGGATGAGACGGGATCTCGATCACCTCGACAAGTCGGCCGTCGATCGAGGTGCCGGCGACCTTCATCCCGGCGTCTTCCAGATCCTGCCGAAACCGGTTGTTGAATTCATAACGGTGCCGGTGTCGCTCGGTGATAACATCTTTGGCATACAGCTTGCGGCTGATCGTGCCCTTGGCGAGTCGGCACTGTTGCGCGCCCAGGCGCATGGAGCCGCCGATATCGGAGTCCTCGGAGCGCGATTCGCGCGTTCCGTCCGTATTCATCCATTCGGTGATCAGGGCGATGACAGGATACGGGGTCTGACGATCAAATTCGGTGCTGTGCGCACCCTCCAGCCCGGCCACGTCGCGCGCGTACTCGATGACGGCGACCTGCATCCCGAGACAGATGCCCAGGTACGGTATCCGGTTTTCCCGGGCAAATCTGACAGCGGCCAGTTTTCCTTCCACACCGCGCTCGCCGAAGCCGCCGGGTACCAGGATAGCGTCCACGTCGGCCAGGTCGTCGCTTCCTTCGTTCTCGATCTGCTCGGAATCGAAGTACTCGATGCTCACCTTGGTTCTGGTCTGAATGCCGGCATGGGTCAGGGCTTCGTTCAGCGACTTGTATGACTCCGTGAGGTCGACGTACTTACCCACCATAGCCACCCGGACCGATTGTTCGGTGTCGTCCAGACCCTCGATGACGCGCTGCCACTCACTTAAATCCGCTGCCGGGACATCCAGCCGCAACTGGTCGACGACGATCTGATCCAATCCCTGTGCGTGGAGCAGTAACGGTATACGGTAGATCGTGTCGGCGTCCACGGCGGAGATGACGGCCTTTTCGGGCACGTTGGTGAACAGTGCGATCTTCTTGCGCTCGCCGGCAGGAACGGTGCGGTCGGCACGGCACAGCAGCACGTCGGGCTGAATACCGATCGAGCGCAGTTCCTTCACCGAGTGTTGCGTCGGCTTGGTCTTGACTTCACCGGAGGTCGGTATGTAAGGCACCAGCGTGAGGTGGATGTACATCGCGTGCTCGCGACCCAGTTCGATCCCCATCTGGCGAATGGCTTCGAGAAACGGCAGCGATTCGATGTCGCCCACTGTACCGCCGATTTCCACCAGCGCGACGTCCGCATCGCCCGCGCCTACGCAAACGCTGTCCTTGATCTCGTTGGTGACATGTGGAATGACCTGAACGGTTCCGCCCAGATAGTCGCCGCGCCGTTCTTTGCGAATGACGTTTTCGTAAATCTGCCCGGTCGTGAAATTGTTGTTCCGCCCCATCGTGGTGCGGATGTAACGCTCGTAATGACCTAGGTCGAGGTCCGTCTCGGCGCCGTCGTCGGTGACAAACACTTCGCCGTGCTGAAACGGGCTCATGGTCCCCGGGTCCACGTTGATGTACGGATCCAGTTTTATCATCGTGACCTTCAGGCCGCGCGCCTCGAGCAACGCACCCAGCGAAGCGGACGCGATACCTTTGCCAAGGGAAGACACGACGCCGCCCGTGATGAAAATATACTTTGCCATGCGACTGAGGGACTCGCCAGGGATAGGGAACGGACGGGCTTAAAAGGTATCAGATGGATGGCTTGCCCACAATGCGAACCAGTGAAAATTATTCACGATTAAATCCCGAATTAAACTAGGCGGGTTATCCGGTGTGGGATATAGTTCTGTCGCCCGGGTCAGTCCGGGCGGCATTAGACTAGGCCACGTCGCAAAACCGTGTGGTCCGTTGAGACCAGATACCGGCGACGTCACTTGAACACGACTGAGGAAACAGCATATGGGTAGATTTGCCAAGGCTATTGGAACGGCGGCTATTGTGAGCGTTGCCACCTTATCGGTATCGACCGCAAGCGCCTGGTGGGGCGGTGGCCCCTGGAACGGTTTCGGAAACGGACTGGGCGACGGTTGGGGCGACGGATCGGGCGACTTCAACATGAACTTCAGCGGTCGCGGCAGCGGCTACGGTAGCGGCTATGGCCGCGGTTACGGCTACGGCAACCCGTATTACGGCGGCTACGGCTACGGTCCGTACGGCGGCGGTTACCCGGGTGGTTGGGGTGGTGGTCCCTGGGGCGGCGGTCCGTACGGCGGCGGTTACCCGGGTGCGTACGGCGCACCTTATGGCGGCGCACCTTATGGCGGCGCGCCGATGATGATGCCTCCGCAAGCACCGGCCGGCGAAAGCAACTAGTCCCCGGCTGGACAGGCTGTCACCCCTCGGTGGCGGCCTGCTTGGCCTCCCCAAGCCTGCGTTTGACGTCACGCTTTTTGTCGCTTGACGAAGTTTCTTGATCTGGATCAGGTTAGTTAGCACAATACACGGACTGCCATCCAATACAGGCCTTCAACGTGTCGGATCAAAAAATAATATCTTTCGACAAAATAAAAGTCGCTTGTAAGAACTGCACCCTGTCGACCCTCTGCCTGCCCATGGGGCTGGCGCCCGAAGACGTCGACCGACTCGACGCAATCGTCAAACGGAATCGGCCGTTGCAACGGGGTGACCACGTTTTCCGCACCGATGACAACTTCCGCAGTCTATATGTCGTCAAAACCGGCTCGGTGAAGACCTACAGTCAGTGCGCGGACGGCAGCGAACAGGTCGTCGGCTTCCATCTGCCAGGGGAAATCCTGGGTCTGGACGCCATTCAGTCCCTCAAGCATGGCTGCTCTGCGCGCGTGCTGGAGACGTCGGCGATCTGCGAACTGCCTTTCGAGCGCCTCGAGGAGCTGTCCGGCAGTATACCCACCCTGCAACACCAGATGTTCCGGCTTCTGAGCAAGGAGATCGGGCAAGATACCGAGATGCTGGCGCTGTTGGGAAAGAGCACCGCCGAAGAGCGTCTGGCGTCTTTTCTGGCGAGCCTTTCCGGCCGCTTCAAGCGGCGCGGTTTCTCCGCCACGGATTTCTTCCTTAGCATGTCGCGGCAAGAGATAGGGAGCTATCTGGGACTGGCGCTGGAGACGGTGAGTCGACTCTTCACCCGTTTCCAGGACGAAGGTTTGCTCAAAGTGGAGCGCAAGCACGTGCAGATTCTCGATCTGGACGGCCTGCACGCCCTGATCCATCACCAACCACCGGGCGACGACAAGGCTCAAACTCCTTCTTGATCTGGCTCAATTCGGGGACGACAAAATTCCTTGTGACGAAATCGCATGGATTACGAATTGATACATATCAATGTACTTATATAGACCGAAGGTAGTCTCCCGGGGCAATGCCCTCCGTCTGGAGTTCGGCGCGCTTTTCTAAAGCGCGCTTTTTGACTTAATGGGCCGCCAAATTATTTTTATGTCGGAGACGAGCTATGGAGTCTGGGACTACCTATAACTACAAAGTAGTGCGCCAGTTCGCGATTGTGACGGTGCTCTGGGGGATCGTCGGGATGCTGGTCGGCGTCATCATCGCGGCGCAGCTGGCCTTTCCCGAGTTGATCAATGGGGTATCGTTCCTGGGCTACGGTCGTTTGCGACCCTTACACACCAACGCGGTCATCTTCGCGTTCGGCGGCTCGGCATTGTTCGCGACGTCCTACTACGTGGTGCAGCGTACCTGCCAGGCCCGGCTGTTTGGCGGGCCGTTGGCGGCATTTACCTTTTGGGGCTGGCAAGTC
>CBDUNM010000078.1:0-22403 GCA_965368585.1 uncultured Chromatiales bacterium
GATCGTGGGTGGCGCCGGCGACGACATCATCGGCGTCTACCGCTTCGATCCGTCGCACAGTATCGAGTGCATCGACGGGGGCACGGGTAGCAACATGCTCATGGGCAGCGTTTATCGCGACGTGCTCGATTTCAGCGCCACCCGGCTGGCGCACATCGACCGCATCGATGCCGGCGGGGGTAACGATTCCGTGACCGGGTCGGCGGGTGACGATACGATCGACGGCGGTCATAACGACGACCGTATCGATGGCGGGGCGGGCAACGACCAGATCGCGGGCGGCAACGGCACCGATACGCTGATCGGCGGCGCGGGCGACGATCGCATCACCGGTGGCCTGGACGGGGACGACCGGCGCGACGTGATCTTTGGCGGGGCGGGTGACGATACGATCGACGGCGGTCAGGGCGACGATCGGTTGCACGGCGGCGCCGGGGACGACACCTACGTGTTCGGGCGCGGTCACGGCGAGGACCGCGTGCGCGAAAGCGGCGCCGGCTCGGCCGGCGACCAGGCCGTCTGGGAGGCGGTCCCGGTCGAACTGGCGTTCGCGCGCAACGGGCAGGACCTCGAGGTGTCGACTCTGGGTGCGAGCGACCGGGTGATCATCGAACATTGGTACGACGACGACCCTGACGCCCAGATCGAACGCTTCGTCGCCGACGGCAATGCCCTGGAGAACACCCAAATAGAACTCCTGATACAGGCGATGGCCACATTCACGGCCGATCAAGGCGCCGCCAACTGGGAACAGGCGGTCGCCAACGATCAAGAGGCAGCCACGACGTTGGTGGCCACATTCTGGCAAGCGGAGTACTAGCCTGCAGGTTGCACCAGCCGATCGGGGACGGGCGACGAATTGTACTTGCGTGAATGCGCCCCGAACAGGACTTGCGCCGCGTCCCTGCCGATTCATTCGCGCCCGTCCCCGCGGCCGGTGCAACATGCAGGCCAGCCCTCAGTCGGTATCCCAGGTCTTGCCGAACAATCGCAGCAGTTGTGCATCAGCGCGCGCGGCCAGTGTTGTCGCCAGACGCGATTTGAGCTTGCGGTTCGCCCGATAGATGCCCAGTTCCTCGATCACCATTGCCGCCGCGGCCGCGTCGCGGTCACGGGCAATGTCCAACAGCCAGGCATAGGCGGTTTCATTGCGCTGTAGAGCCACCGCGCGCAATAGCAGCCGGCGTAAATCCGGGGCCACGTACGGTCGATCGAAGGTTTCGCGGAGCGCGTCCAACGCGGCCGCGTGGCGCGACTCGCCGAGGGCCAGGGCCGCGTATCCGGCGAGGTCCGGGTCCTGGTGTTGCAGAAAGCCGGCGACGAACGCCACTGTTTCGTCGGGTTCGAACCGCAACAGGGCGCTGAAGCATTCGCCGAGCACCTCGGCCTCCGAATCGCCGCTCAGCGCCTTGTAGCGTAGCAGCGGCTCGGCGCGATCCTGCGGAATGCACGCCAACGCCCGCAGTGCGCCCATCCTGACATAGGCCTCGGTGTCGTTGAGCAGTTCGGCGATCGCGACCGCGGCACGGGGATAGGAGGTTCCCACCAATCCCATGGCGCTCGAATTGCGCAGATCCAGTGCCGTATCGACCGAACCGCCCCAGGTGGGTTCGAGTTGTCGATAGCGCATTGCGGACAAAAAGAACGCGTGATCCTGACAGTCCAAGTTGACCAGGGCGCGCACGATCGCTCCTTTCGCGATGCAGTGCGGGTCTTTTCTGATCGGGCCTTCGAGAAAGCGTCGATAGGCGTCGATCAGCATCGATTCAGTGTCGTAGAGGAGTTGTTCGCCGCTGATCGCGGCGGCCTTGGCGACCAGGCGGTAGTGGCGATCACCCAGTGTCCTGGCAACCAGGCGCTTCAGATCCTCGCCCTGGTGCATCTCGCAGGCGTTGACGAACGCTTCCAGTCTGGTTTCGATAGAGATCCGCGCGTGCACCCGTCAGCCGCTCGCTCCGTGCTGCATCGAGGCCTGCAGGCAAGCGTCGATCATGGCTTGTTCCGCGTTGGACAGCGAACGATCCTGGTGGACTACGATACCCAGTTCGCGCTGCAGGCGCAGGGCTTGGACATCGATCGGCACAATCGTCGCATCCAGCATGCTGGCCGGCAGCAACGACCACCCGAGGCCGATACCCGCCAGCATCTTGAGGGTTTCGAGATAGTTGGTGGACATGCTCACATTGAGCGCCTGCTGATGATCGGTCATGGCCTGTTCCAGTATACGCCGCGTGTACGTCGAGCGGCTCGGTAGTACGGCGGGCCAAGCGGCGAGGTCGGCCAGGTCAGGATGCCTGAGCTTGGCCAGCGGATGATCGGGTGCTGCCGCGAACACCAGCGGATCCGGCCACACTCGGGTAACGGCAAGCTTTTCGAGTTCGCCGGTCGGCGGCAGCGTGACGACCGCCAGCTGCAGATCGCCGGTGAGCACGGATTTGCAGGCGGCTTCGGAATCCATGAATCGAATATCGAGCTTGACGTCGGGAAAATCGTCTACGAACCGGCGCAGAATCGGCGGCAGTCGGTGCAGCCCGATGTGGTGGCTGGTCGCCATGATCAGCGTTCCGCCTATGGTGCCCGCGAGATCGGCGATCAAACGCTTCATATCCGCTGCCTCGCTGAGCAGGCGGCGCGCACGGGGCAATAACGCCGCTCCCGCTTCGGTCGGCGCGACGTGCCGCCCGATGCGATCGAACAGGCGGGCGCCCAGTTCGTTTTCCAGGACCGCGATACGCTTGCTGACCGCGGGCTGGGTGAGAAACAACGACTCGGCCGCCTCAGAAAAAGAGCCGGTACGGGCTACTTCGGTAAACGCATGCAGCGTAGATAGTTCCATCGCGATTACATTCCTGTAAAGAATGGTTAAAATGAAAAATATGAATTTGTTTTATTTATCATAGCCCACTATCTTTGCAGGCGAGGAAACCCGCGAATGTCCCCGTTCGGCCTTTACGCTGGCTCGAGCGCTGTGCGCCGGAGCGAGCGCAACGGACGTTTCACGGGAGGCCTGCAACCGGTTCCCACGGCGAGGTAGGGCGAATGAAACCGAGAACTCTTTACGACAAACTCTGGGACGACCATGTCGTGCGGGTCGATGCCGACGGCGTCGCGCTGCTGTATATCGATCGTCACCTCGTACACGAGGTCACGTCGCCACAGGCCTTCGAAGGCCTGCGCCTGGCGAACCGCAGGCCGTGGCGGGTGGGAGCCAATCTGGCCACCGCCGACCACAACGTACCGACCGTCGATCTGGCGGCGGGTATCGCGGATCCGGTGTCGCGACTGCAGGTCGAAACGCTGGACGATAATTGCCGGGAATTCGGGATCGTTGAATTCGGCATGAGCGACCCCCGCCAAGGCATCGTGCACGTGGTGGGTCCCGAGCAGGGCGCGACTCTGCCGGGAATGACGGTGGTTTGCGGCGACTCCCATACCTCTACACACGGCGCGCTCGGCGCGCTGGCCTTCGGTATCGGCACCTCCGAAGTGGAGCATGTGCTCGCCACGCAATGCCTGATCCAGAAGAAGTCCAAGGCCATGCTGATCGTGGTGGGCGGAGCGGTCGGCCCCGGCGTGACGGCCAAAGACATCGTGCTGGCGATCATCGGCGAAATCGGCACCGCGGGCGGTACCGGCTATGCCATTGAATTCAGCGGTCAGGCGATTCAGGACCTGTCCGTCGAAGGCCGTATGACGGTCTGCAACATGGCGATCGAAGCCGGCGCGCGAGCTGGTTTTGTGGCGGTTGATGATAAGACCATCGCCTATGCGAAGGGACGTCCCTATGCGCCGCGCGACGAACAATGGAATGCCGCGGTCAGTTATTGGCAGACGTTGCACAGCGACGATGGCGCGGAGTTCGACAAGGTGGTGGTGTTGGATGGTTCGAGCATCCAGCCGCAGGTCACCTGGGGTACGTCGCCGGAAATGGTATTGCCGATCGGGGCCGCCGTGCCCGATCCGGCCGCGCAGACCGATGCCGTGAAAGCCGAAGGTATGCGCCGTGCGCTGGAGTATATGGGCTTGCGGGCCGGTACGCCGCTCGTCGATATCCGGCTTGACAAGGTATTCATCGGCTCCTGCACCAACTCGCGGATCGAGGACCTGCGGGCCGCAGCGGCGGTGGTCAAGGGTCGTCAGCGGGCGTCCTCCATCAAGCAGGCGTTGGTGGTGCCCGGGTCGGGATTGGTCAAGGCCCAGGCGGAGCAAGAGGGTCTGGACCGTATCTTCGCGGATGCCGGCTTCGAGTGGCGCTCACCCGGTTGCTCGATGTGTCTGGCGATGAACGCCGATCGGCTGGAACCGGGAGAGCGCTGCGCTTCTACCTCCAACAGAAACTTTGAGGGTCGGCAGGGCAAGGGCGGGCGTACCCACCTGGTCAGTCCGGAGATGGCGGCCGCGGCCGCCATCGCGGGACACTTCGTTGATGTGCGGTCATTCTGAGGAGCGCGAATTCGATGCAAAAATTTACCACCTTTACCGGCGTGGTGTGCCCCTTGGACCGCTCCAATGTGGACACTGACGCCATCATCCCCAAGCAGTTTCTCAAGTCGATCAAGCGCAGCGGATTCGGCCCGAACCTGTTCGACGAGTGGCGTTATCTGGATCATGGCGAACCGGGCATGGACAACAGCAACCGGCCGGTCAATCCGGATTTCGTGTTGAACGACGAGCGCTACGCGGGCGCGCAGATCCTGCTGGCGCGGGAGAATTTCGGTTGCGGTTCGTCGCGCGAGCATGCGCCGTGGGCGCTGACCGACTACGGGTTTCGCGTCATCATCGCTCCTAGTTTCGCCGACATATTCTTTAATAACAGCTTTAAAAACGGACTATTATTAATTGTTTTGCATGAAAATATTATCGACAATCTGTTCGACAAAAACCATTCGGACAAGGCATTGCGCATCGCCGTCGATCTGGTGACGCAGACCCTGCAGTTGGACGACGGTGAGGTCATCCCGTTCGACATAGATCCGTTTCGCAGGGAGTGCCTGTTACAAGGTCTGGACGATATCGGGTTGACGCTACAGCATGTCGACGAGATCCGGGCGTTCGAGACACGTCGCAAGCAACAGGCACCGTGGTTGTTCAGTGCGGCGATCGCCCCGGATTGACCGGCGCCGGCCGCACCGCCAGGAGGCGTTCTCGGGTCAGATCCACGACGGATGGCACCGATTCACCGATTTGTTTTGAGGAATGCGTATGACCAAGAAGATCCTGGTGCTCCCCGGCGACGGGATAGGCCCCGAAATCGTTGCCGAAGCGTTAAAGGTACTGGACCGGCTCACCGGTGAGCACGGCCTGGACGTCGAACTCGATGAGGGTCTGGTCGGCGGTGCGGCCTACGATGCGGCGGGACATCCGCTGCCGGAGGCAACCCTGGCCATGGCGCGCGAAGCCGATGCGATATTGCTGGGTGCGGTCGGCGGGCCGAAATGGGAGCCATTGGATATCGCCGTCCGTCCGGAAAAAGGCCTGTTGAACATTCGCAAGGAACTGGGACTGTTCTCCAACCTGAGGCCGGCCATCCTGTATCCGCAGTTGGCCGACGCATCGTCGCTCAAGCCAGAGGTGGTGGCCGGCCTGAATCTGATGATTGTGCGTGAGTTGACCGGCGGTATCTACTTCGGGCACCCGCGCGGGATACGGACGCTCGATAACGGCGAACGTCAAGGGTACAACACGCTGGTTTACCGTGAGTCCGAGATCGAACGTATCGCGCGTTCGGCCTGTGACATCGCCATGAAACGGGGCAAAAAGCTGTGTTCGGTCGATAAAGCGAACGTGTTGGAGTGCACCGAGTTGTGGCGGGAAGTGGTGACGCGGGTCGTCGAACAGGATTATCCGGAAATTGAATTGAGTCACATGTACGTCGACAATGCAGCCATGCAATTGGTGCGTTGGCCGAAACAGTTTGATGTGATGGTGACGACGAACATGTTTGGTGACATTCTGTCGGATGCGGCCGCCATGACGACCGGATCCATCGGCATGTTGCCGTCGGCGTCATTGAACGAAAAAGGTCAGGGCATGTACGAACCCATCCACGGTTCCGCGCCGGATATCGCGGGTCAGGGCATCGCCAATCCGTTGGCCACCGTCCTGTCTGTCGCCATGATGCTGCGCTACTCGCTCGACGAAATGGCGTTGGCGCAGCGTATCGAGGCGGCCGTGGAACGGGTGCTCGACCAGGGGCTGCGCACCCGGGATATCATGTCGGAAGGTATGACCGAGGTGAATACGGAGCAAATGGGGGATGCCGTACTGGCAGCCCTTTGACCCTTGTGTTCGCGGCGTGCGCCGCAGGTCGACGAACGCGCGGTGCGGTAGTGATTACGGAGCGAATCGGTGACGTCGAAGCTATCGCCCTTATTGTTTAGGTGAAACAAATGAATCGAGTCGGTTTTATTGGTTGGCGTGGAATGGTCGGTTCGGTCCTGATGGACCGGATGCGCGCGGAAGGCGACTTCGCTCTGATCGAAGAGCCGGTTTTTTTCACTACCTCGCAAGCCGGCCAGCCGGGCCCGGATATCGGGCGGCCCATGGTGCCGTTGCGTGACGCCTCAGACCTGGATCTATTGCGGCAGATGGACGCGATCGTAACCTGCCAGGGCGGCGACTATTCCGCGGACATCCACCCCGCGCTGCGCGCGGCCGGCTGGCAGGGCTATTGGATCGATGCGGCTTCGACGCTGCGTATGGCCGACGATGCCACCATCATTCTGGATCCGGTCAACCGGCCGGTCATCGACCGGGCGCTGGCCGCCGGTCAAAAAGACTTCATCGGTGGAAACTGCACGGTGAGCCTGATGTTGATGGCGATCGGCGGTCTGTTCAACGCCGGCCTGGTCGAGTGGTTGACGGCGATGACCTACCAGGCGGCTTCGGGGGCGGGCGCTAAGAACATGCGCGAACTGCTGTCCCAGATGGGCTACCTCGAACAATCCGTGCAGCCGCTGCTGGCGGACACCCAGGCGGCGATTCTCGACATCGACCGCGGTGTGACGACGGCGATGCGCGACGGCGCTTTCCCGCGCGAGAACTTCGGTGTGCCGCTTGCCGGCAGCCTGATCCCCTACATTGACCGTCAAATGGACAATGGACAAAGCCGCGAGGAATGGAAAGGACAGGCTGAAACGAACAAGATACTCGGCAGTTCGGCGGTCCCGATCCCGCTAGACGGAATTTGCGTCAGAATCGGCGCAATGCGCTCTCACAGCCAGGCCTTGACAATTAAATTAAAGAAAAGCGTACCTTTGGACGAAATTGAAAGCATATTGGCGGAAGCTAATGACTGGGTGAAGGTGATACCGAATAACCGTGATGTCACCATAGAGGAACTGACACCCGCGAAGGTCACCGGGACGTTGTCGGTACCCGTCGGGCGTCTGCGCAAGATGAACATGGGCGACGAGTACCTGTCCGCCTTTACGGTGGGCGATCAGCTCTTGTGGGGTGCTGCCGAGCCGTTGAGGCGCATGCTGCGGATTCTGCTGGAGCAATAACGATCCGTCGGCACCGGTTACAATGTCCGCATTCCGGCGGACCTGAAAGACGGCGAACAAAGGCCGTATTGTTGGTAAAAACGCTTGTCTGAGCTATGGTTATGTAACTCTTGTCAGGCTCTTTCTAACAAAAAACCACTCCCTGATGTTGGGTGGGTACGACCTGAATACAGCGAAAAGTGCCATAGGTCAGGCACTGTCTAGGAGAATACGTATGGTCCGCAAGTTGGCTCTCGCGGTAGCAATAGCGCTGGGTAGCACCTCGATGTCAGCCTTGGGGCTGGGTCTGGGCGACATCAAGGCGAAATCGGTACTCAACCAAACGCTTAACGCCGATATACGCCTGTTGTCCGTCGGCAAGGGTGAGCTCGATGGTCTGCGCGTCAAGCTGGCATCGTCGAGCGCATTCGAACGAGCCGGCGTCGACCGGGCCTATTTTCTATCGCAGCTGAAATTCAACGCAGAAAAGCGGGGCGGGCACCACGTCATCAACGTGACGTCCGATTTCCCGATTCGCGAGCCCTTTCTGAACTTTCTGGTCGAGGTCAATTGGCCCAAAGGCCGGTTGGTTCGCGAGTACACGCTGCTGCTGGACCCGCCGACCACCACCGGCAGGCGGGCGCCGCAAGTCAGCGCGACCGAAACCGCTGCGCGTACCACGACACCGGCGGTCGCCAAGCCAGCGCCCCGACCGCCGGCCAAGCCGCGCGTCAGCGCCGCACCCGCGGTCAGGCAGTACGGACCGGTGCGCGCCAACGATACGTTGTGGGCGATCACCGAAAAGGTCAAGCACAGCGGCGTCGGCCATATGCAGATGATGATGTCGTTGTTTCAGGCAAACCCGAGCGCCTTCGTCGGCGACAACGTCAATAACCTGCGCAAGGGTCAGATACTACGGATTCCCGATCGCGACGAAGTGCTGTCACTGAGCCGCGCGAAGGCGCAGGCGATGTGGCGGGCACAGAAGGAGTCGTGGCTCGCGGACCGTGCACCGGCGGGTGCGCCCAAGGCGCCAGAGGTCCCGGCCAAGGTCGAAGACCTGCCGCTTGCGGTGACGCGCACCGTGCCGCCGACGGTTGCGGCGCCCGGTCAGGATGGACAGCCACGGCGGGACAAAAAACCTGCCCCCGATGGGCAGCTGCGGATTACCGCGCCACGACCGGAAGGCGAGGGCGAAGCGGGCGTGGGTGAGACGGAAGACTCCGCGCCCATCGTCGCCGAGTTGAACGAAAAGCTTTTGCTGGCAAGGGAAAACGCGGAATCCACCCGCCTGGAAGCCGCGCAGTTGCGTCAGCGTGTCGATGATCTGCATGCCCAGCTGCGGGATATGCAGCGGTTACTGACCCTAAAAGACGATCAGCTGGCGCAGTTGCAAAAGGGCCTCGCGGACGCTGACGGTTTCGAAGGCGATGGTACCGAAGAGAAGGCGCTTGACGTTGCCCGGCCGGAGGCGGCGGATGGGCCGGAGACTGAGACCGCGGACGTCGTCATGGGGGCGGACGACGCAACGGCTGCTGACGGACCCGATGCGGCGGATGGCGAAGAGATTGCGTTTGACGCGGCCGGTGAAGCCGTGCCGGCCGACGAGGACGAGCTCGCAATTGGTGCGGGCATCGATGAAGCGGCCGACACGACTGTCGCGGGCGTGGTCAATCCACCGGTTTCCGACGGTGATACCGCCGGCGTCACGCCAGATGTGGCGAGCGGCGCCGAGGCGCAACCCAACTGGTTCGCGGCAATCTCGGATAAGCTGACCCGATCGGGCGGCGTTCCCCTGATCGCGGCGGCGGTAGCCGGTGTGGTGGCGCTGGGTGCGCTGTTCGGGGTTGTACTGTCGCGGCGTCGACGCAAGGCGGCGGAGGCGGCGTTCGACCAGGAGTTCGACGGCTTGTCGGCGAACGACTACGACACCCAGGTTGGTACCGCGGCGCCTGCCGATACGTCCACGCTGAGTGATTTTGCTGCCGGGGACACGGAATCCTTGCCGTCCGACACGACCGACGTCGATCCGGTGTCGGAAGCCGACGTGTATATCGCCTATGGTCGTTATCAACAGGCCGAGCAGATGTTGCGGCAATCGATGGACAAGGATCCCGACCGGTTGGCGCTGCCCCATAAACTTCTCGAGGTCTATTACGCGACGCGCAAACCGGCCGCCTTCGTCGGCTTGGCCGGCGAGATGATGGCCGATGGGCGCGACAGGAAAGACCCGCGCGCCTGGGATCGAGTCAAGGAAATGGGGCGTGAGCTGGCGCCGGACAACCCGATCTTCACGGCCGTTGCCGGTTCGGCGACGGTGGCTTCGTTCGCGGAAGCCGCCCAGGCACGCGGCCAGGCATCGAGCCGGGCGCAAGACGATATTGGTTTGTCGGAACTCGCGTCGGGTTTCACCTTGGACATGGACGCCGAGACGATTGACGACGATACCGAAAATCTGGATCTGACCAAGGAGCTCGAAGGCCTGTCCCGAGAGCTTGAGGCCGGGGGCCTGGATGACGACGATTCGGTGCCTCTGCACGAATTGGAGTCCTTGGAACTCGACTTTCCGGAAACGGCCTCGGTCGGTGTGACGGGCAACGACGGCGTGCTGCAGTTTCAGGACCGGAGTTCGAAGGAACAGGACACGGCCGATCCGAATGCATTGCAGGCCGAACTCGACGAGCTGAGCGACCTGTCCTCGTTTGAAGTCAACATGCCGGGCGTAGACGACATTGGCGAAGCGGAAACACCCACGCAGCTGCACGACGTGGTACTGGATATCGAGGATGATAAAAAAGAAGAGGATCTGATGCTGGATACGGCCGATCAGGGGTCGATGTTCGGCGAAGAAGACGTGGCGACCAAACTCGAGCTGGCGCGTGCCTATGTCGACATGGGTGACGAAGAGGGCGCGCGCAGTATTCTGGCGGAAGTACAGGAAGAAGGATCGGCCGAGCAGAAAGGTCTGGCCCGCGAACTGCTGCAGAAACTGGGTACCTGATCGCCTGTTTCCACTTCGGATTGGTTTGGGGAAGGGTGCCGGATGGCGCCCTTTTTCGTCGGAGTAGCATGAGAATCGCGCTGGGAATTGAATACGACGGCAGCCGGTTTCACGGTTGGCAAGCGCAACTGCACAACGTTCGTACCGTGCAACCCGTCGTCGAGGCTGCTGTCTCCAGGGTTGCCGCGCACCCCGTCCGAGTGGTGTGCGCGGGACGAACCGATACCGGCGTGCATGCACTGGGGCAGGTTATTCACGTCGATGTCTCGGCCGAGCGGTCGCCACGCAACTGGTTGCTCGGCAGCAATGCCAATCTACCCCATGACGTCAACGTCACCTGGGTGACGACGGTTTCCGACGAGTTTCACGCGCGATTTTCGGCTACCGGGCGCAGTTATCGGTATCTCATTTTGAATCGGGTCGCGCGCTCGAGCTTGCTGCATGGTCGCGCCACGTGGGCGCACCGCGCGCTGGATAGCGAGCGCATGCACGAGGCGGGGCAGGCGTTGGTGGGAACGCACGATTTTTCGAGTTATCGGGCGCTCGGGTGTCAAGCCAAGAGCCCGGTGCGGGAGTTGCGCTCGCTGACGGTCGCCCGGCGCGGCGACTTGATCGCAATCACGGTCGCGGCAAATGCATTCCTGCACCACATGATACGCAATATCGCCGGCGTCCTGATGACGATCGGGCGCCGTGATCGCCCGGTCGAATGGGCGGCCGAGGTGCTGGCGCTACGCGACAGGACCCTGGGCGGCGTGACGGCACCGAGTGACGGCCTCTACCTGACGCGTGTCGAGTACCCCGCGGTGTTTCATATACCCCAGCCGACTCCCGAGCTTATCTCCCAAGTTTTCTGAGCGATATCGGCTTTCTCCCCGGCGGTAGATCGGATATCGTGTATCTCCCGATGCGAACCCGAGTTAAAATCTGTGGCATCACCCGTCAGCAGGACGCTCGAGACGCGGTGCGTTTCGGCGCGGACGCGATCGGGCTGGTGTTTTACCCGCCCAGCCCGCGCTGCGTCACGTTGGCGCAAGCCGCCGAGATTGTCTACCGGCTGCCTCCCTTCGTTACCGTTGTAGGGCTCTTCGTGGACGCCGACCGGCACACCATCGCGGATGCGGTAGCGGCGGCGCGCATCGACCTGCTGCAGTTTCACGGCAGCGAGTCCGCTGAGTTCTGCGCGAGTCAGGGCCGGCCCTGGATCAAAGCCGTGCGAATGAAAGACGATGTGGATCTGATCCGGGTCGCACAACAATATGACCAGGCCAATGCATTGTTGCTCGACACCTACCGGCCGGGTGCGCCGGGCGGCACGGGCGAACGGTTCGACTGGGACCGGATTCCCACAGCGCTTGCGGAACGCATCATTTTGGCCGGCGGGCTGACGTCAGAGAACGTTACAGAAGCGGTGAAACGCGTCCGGCCCTACGCTGTCGACGTGAGCGGTGGTGTCGAAGCCGAAGCGGGTGTGAAAGACGCCCGGAAGATTGACGAGTTCATACGAGGTGTACGTCGTGGAGAATAAAACAAACCGCCTGACTGAATTGCCGGACGAACACGGTCATTTCGGACCCTATGGCGGAATCTTCGTCGCCGAGACGTTGATGGCGCCCCTGGACGAATTGCGACAGGCCTACGAGCGCTATAAACACGACCCGGAGTTTCTCGCGGAGTTGGACGCCGACCTCAAGCAGTACGTCGGTCGGCCGTCGCCCATCTATCATGCCGAACGCTTGAGCCGGGAACTCGGTGGAGCGCAGATATTTCTGAAACGCGAGGATCTCAATCATACCGGCGCGCACAAGATCAACAACACCGTCGGTCAGGCGTTGTTGGCCAAGCGGATGGGCAAAACGCGCATCATCGCCGAGACCGGCGCCGGACAACACGGTGTGGCGACGGCGACCGTTGCGGCACGACTGGGCCTGGAATGTATTGTCTACATGGGTTCAGTGGACATGGCCAGGCAGGAGGCAAATGTGTATCGCATGCGCCTCCTGGGTGCTACCTGTGTCGGTGTGGACTCGGGCTCCAAGACGCTGAAAGACGCCCTCAATGAAGCCATGCGCGACTGGGTCACCAATGTCGACAATACCTTCTACATCATCGGCACGGTGGCCGGCCCGCATCCCTATCCTGCCATGGTGCGTGATTTCCAGGCGGTGATCGGTCGCGAGTCGCGCGCCCAGATGCAGGAGATGGCTGGGCGATTACCCGATGCGCTGGTCGCCTGTGTCGGCGGCGGATCGAATGCCATCGGATTGTTTCACCCCTTCCTGGACGACCGGGATGTGGCCTTGTACGGTATCGAGGCCGCGGGCGACGGGTTGGCAACCGGACACCATGCGGCGCCGTTGTGCGACGGTAAGCCTGGCGTGCTGCACGGCAACCGGACCTATCTGATGGAAAATTCGGACGGCCAGATCATCGAGACTCACTCGATATCCGCGGGCCTGGACTATCCCGGCGTAGGCCCCGAGCATGCGTGGCTGAAAGACTCCGGACGTGCCCGTTATGATTCGGTGACCGATGACGAGGCGCTGGCGGCGTTTCACAAACTGACGCGCACGGAAGGCATCATTCCCGCACTGGAATCCAGTCATGCGATCGCCTATGCGATGAAATTGGCGCCCACGATGAACAGGGACCAAAGCGTATTGATCAATCTGTCAGGGCGTGGAGACAAAGACATGCATACCGTCGCGGCGCGCGAAGGCATCGAGATATGAGCCGTATTGGAGGACGATTCGATACCCTGCGCAAGGCCGGACGCAAAGCGTTGATTCCGTTCATCACCGCCGGCGATCCGTCACCGGGTATCACGGTGTCCTTGATGCGAACCCTGGTGGACGCCGGGGCCGACCTGATCGAACTCGGCGTGCCTTTTTCCGATCCCATGGCCGATGGGCCGGTCATTCAGAGGGCCAGCGAACGCGCCCTGGCGCATGGCGTGGGTTTGCATCACGTCCTCGATATGGTGCGCGAGTTTCGTCAAACGGATACCACCACGCCGGTCATCTTGATGGGATACCTCAATCCAATCGAGGTGATGGGTTATGAGTCCTTCGCTGCCGCGGCGGCGGCGGCGGGCGTCGACGGTACGTTGACCGTGGATATGCCGCCGGAAGAATCGCACGACCTGATTACCGCTTTGAAGTCCAACGGGCTCGATCCGATCTATCTGGTCGCACCCACCAGCACCGTCGAGCGCATCCAGCGCATTACCACCGCGGCGAGCGGGTTCGTTTACTACGTCGCGCTCAAGGGCGTCACCGGCGCAGCCAATCTCGACCTGCAGGCCGTCGCCGATAAACTGGCCGAAATCAGAGCGGTCACCGACCTGCCCCTGGGTGTCGGGTTCGGGATCAAAGACGCGAACACCGCCGCGCAGGTGGCCAAGATTGCCGATGCGGCGGTGGTGGGCAGCGCGCTGGTGGCGCGAGTCGAGGCGAACGCCGCTACGCCGGACCGGATTGCGGACGAACTGCGCGATCTGATGGTAAATATGCGCACGGCGATGGATGCAGCCTGAACCGAAGCGGATGTAACGCGGGAGACAAGATGAGTTGGTTCGATAAACTGATTCCAAGCCGAATCCGGACGGAGGGCGGTAACAAGAAGGCGGTGCCGGAGGGGTTGTGGGCGAAGTGTCCGGGCTGCAGTGCGGTACTTTATCGAGCCGAACTGGAACGCAACATGGAAGTCTGTCCCAAGTGCGGCCACCACAACCGCATCGGCGCCCGTCGCCGACTCGAATTGTTTCTCGATGAAGTCGGCGGTGAGGAATTGGGCGCAGGACTGGAATCGGGTGATCCGCTCAAGTTCAAGGACAGTAAAAAGTACAAAGATCGGCTTTCCGCCGCACAAAAGGCGACCGGAGAGAAAGAAGCGCTCATCGCCATGCGCGGCCGGCTGAAAGGTATGGACGTGGTCGCCACCGCGTTCGAATTCGGTTTCATGGGCGGCTCCATGGGCTCGGTAGTCGGTGAACGGTTTGTACGTGGCGCGAACGTCAGCCTGGAACACAAGATTCCTCTGATCTGTTTTGCCACCAGTGGCGGCGCGCGCATGCAGGAGTCGCTGTATTCGTTGATGCAAATGGCCAAGACGTCGGCGGCCATTCAGCGTTTGAATCGTCGCGGTGTCCCCTTTATTTCAGTGATGACCGACCCGACCATGGGAGGTGTGTCGGCCAGTCTGGCCATGCTGGGCGATCTGAATATCGGTGAACCGGGCGCCCTGATCGGCTTCGCCGGACCGCGGGTAATCGAGCAAACCGTGCGCGAGACGCTGCCTGA
Source organism: uncultured Chromatiales bacterium (assembly GCA_965368585.1). Classification (GTDB taxonomy): domain Bacteria; phylum Pseudomonadota; class Gammaproteobacteria; order Chromatiales; family Chromatiaceae; genus JARRQB01. The sequence goes on from CBDUNM010000078.1 coordinate 14,787, forward strand.
CGGCTTCCAGCGCAGCGAATTTCTGTTGGAACACGGCGCGATCGACCTGATTATCGATCGACGCGAGATGCGGGATCGTCTAGCCAACATACTGGCGATTTTGACTGCGGCGCCGACGCCGGCCTGATGAACAACCCCGTCAGCGAGGCCGTTTTTGGGCGCTTGACCCGAGTGACCCGGCCGTGACCGAAAGCGCGGCCACAGACCCCGTCGACGCTTGGCTGCAGAACCAGGCCGGCCTCAACCCCCGGGAGATCGAACTGGGTCTGCAGCGCGTGATCCGGGTGTGGGAGGCGCTGGGAGCACCGCGACCGGCCAGGCATACGATCGTGGTGGCCGGTACCAACGGCAAGGGAAGCTGCGTCGCCATGCTGGACGCGATCCTGCGCGCCGCTGGATATCGGGTTGGCTGCTACACCTCGCCGCATCTTCTGCGCTACGTGGAGAGGGTGCGCATCGACGGTAAACCGGTTGACGAGGCGTCGATGTTGGCGACCCTGAAACTGACCGCGGCAGCGCGGCAGGGGACGCCGCTGACGTATTTCGAGCTGGGCACCCTGGCGGCCCTTCGTTTGTTCGAAAAGGCGGATCTGGACGTGGCGCTGCTGGAGGTCGGTCTGGGCGGTCGCCTCGACGCGGTGAATATCGTCTCGGCCGATGCCACCCTGGTGACCAGTGTCGACCTCGATCATCAGGATTGGCTGGGCGAAGACCGCGAAGCGATCGGTCTCGAAAAGGCTGGCGTGTTCCGGCCGGGCGTACCCGCCGTCTGCGGGGACAGCGCACCGCCGGCATCGCTGGTCGCGCATGCCGCCGAATTGGCAACGCCGCTGCAGGTTCAGGATCGGGACTTTTCGGCGCGCGTCGAAGGCGACCAATGGCATTGGCGTGGCCGGGGGCGCAAACGCGCTTCACTGCCGTTTCCGGCGTTGCGCGGCGCACATCAGATCAACAACGCGGCCGCCGTCCTGGCGGTCCTCGCCGAACTGGATGATCGCCTGCCGGTCGACCAGCGTGCAGTGCGCGATGGGTTATTGTCCGTGCGTTTGCCAGGCCGGCATCAGGTGCAGCGCTGGGGCGAATCGACCTGGGTGCTGGACGTGGCCCACAACCCAGGCGCTGCGGTCGCGCTGGCGGCCAACCTCGGCGAGCAGTTTGTGGCGGGTAAAACCGTCGCGATTCTGGGCATGTTGCGGGATAAAGACGTATCTGGCGTCGTCGCCGCTTTGCGCAAACGGGTAGATGTCTGGCATCTGGCGGGCCTGGATGATGTCCGTGGACTGACCGGCGCCGAACTGCAGGATCGTTTGAACGCCAGCGGTTTGGGCGTCACAACGACGGTGCACACCGATGTGCACGACGCCATACGGTGCGTCGCCGAAGAGGTGGGAGTGGATGACCGGGTTCTGGTGCTGGGCTCGTTCCTGACCGTCGGCGCGGTGATGAATTGGATGAATGCACACCGACCGGCAGCGCTACACGCGGTATAATTCCGGCGATCGAGCCAACGGCGAGTGGGTTAGAAGACGTGGACGAAAGTTTAAAGAAACGCCTGGTCGGCGCGGCCGTGCTGGCTTCGCTGGCCGTCATATTTGTGCCCATGCTCGTGGACAAGCGAGTAGAGCCTCCGGAGCTAAAGCCTTTACCGAGCTTGCCAGAGCCAAAGCCTGTAGAATTCAAATCCAGGTTGCTCAAACAGGAGATTCCATCCCCAAAACCGCTACCGAAGCCGCCGCAACCCGTGCAGGAACCCGAGACACCCGCCGCGCCGGAATTTGTCGATGCGGAACAAGCGCCGGAGATTCCGAATGCGGCGGCAGCGCCGGAACAAGAGGAAGTGCCGGATTCGACGGAGCGCCCGGAAGTTCCGAGTTCGGCACAAGCCGCACCTGTCGAGCCGCCGCCGGCGCGATTGCCGCTTGGATCGTGGGTCGTCCAGGTGGGCTCGTTCAGCAGCCGCGACAATGCGCTGCGTCTGGTAGAGAAATTACGCGATGCCGGCCTCGATACAATGGCGCCCGAGCCGGTGCAGATGAGCGGCAAGACACTCTATCGTGTGATGGTCGGTCCCGAGATCGATCGCACCCGCGCCACTGCGTTGCTGCCGAAGATCAGGCAGATATCTGAACTTCAAGGCCAAGTGTATTCGTACCCATGATTGCTGAACCCTTTGTTAGAATCGCGGCCTGGCGGCGGCGCGAGGATGAGTGAAGCGATGGCTTGGCTGGATATTGGCATTGTCGTCGTATTGCTGGTGTCGACGCTCATCAGTCTAGTTCGCGGCTTCGTTCGCGAGGCTTTTTCACTGGCGGTTTGGTTGGTGGCCCTGTGGGTTGCGTGGAGTTTCTTCCGCGAGCTGTCCGATCATCTGGTGCCCTGGATCGAAACGCCGTCACTGCGTCTGGGCGCCGCTTTTTGCGTCTTGCTGCTGGTGACTCTGGTCGTGGGTGGGCTGGTGAATTTTCTCATGGTCCAGTTGGTCGAGCGTACGGGCATGAGCGGCACCGACCGCCTGATCGGCATGATCTTCGGGTTCGCCAGGGGGGTGTTGCTGGTGGCGGCGCTGGTCCTGCTAGCGGGCCTGACACCGTTTCCCGAAGATCCGTGGTGGCACGAGTCCGAGCTGGTTCCTTATTTCGAGGAGCTCGCGCTATGGGTGCGGGGCCTCTTGCCCGCCGACATTGCCGAACGCTTTCGTTACGCGGCGCTCGGCTGGAGATTCACTTGATATGTGCGGAATTGTAGGCATAGTCGGCCGGGGGTCGGTCAATCAGGCGCTGTATAACGCCTTGCTGGTGCTGCAGCATCGCGGTCAGGATGCGGCCGGGATCGTGACTTGCGAGGGCAGTAAACTGCATTTGCGCAAGGACAATGGTCTGGCGCGCGACGTGTTCGATGTGCAACACATGATCAAACTGGGCGGCACCATGGGCATAGGCCACGTCCGGTATCCTACCGCAGGCTGTGCGTCGTCGGCTGAGGCGCAGCCCTTTTACGTCAATTCTCCCTACGGTATCGCCCTGGCGCACAACGGCAATCTGACCAACGCGGAGGAATTGAAGCGTGAGCTGTTCGCCGAGGACCGGCGCCACATCAATACCGAGTCGGATTCGGAAATCCTGTTGAACGTATTCGCGCACGAGCTCCAGGTGCAGGCTACTGGCCTCAGCTTCGACGAGAACGATATATTTCACGCGGTCGAGGGCGTGCATCGCCGTTGCCGCGGCGGTTACGCCGCGGTCGCGATGATACCGGGTTACGGTGTCGTGGCCTTTCGTGATCCGCACGGCATACGGCCGGTGGTGTTCGGCGTGCGCGATACCGAAGCCGGTTCGGAACTGATGGTGGCCTCCGAGAGCGTGGCCCTGAACACTCTTGACTTTGAGCTTGTGCGGGATGTCGAGCCGGGTGAGGCCATCATATTCACCGTGGACGGGACCCTGCATACGCGCAAGTGCGCCGCCGATACCTGCAAATCACCCTGTATCTTCGAATTCGTCTACTTCGCACGGCCCGATTCGGTGATTGACGAGATTTTCGTCCACAAGGCCCGTCAACGCATGGGGAAGAAGCTGGCCCGGAAACTGGCCAGGGAATGGCCCAAACACGATATCGATGTCGTCGTCCCGATACCGGATACCAGCCGAACCGCCGCGCTGGTATTGGCCAACGAGCTCGGCTTGCGCTACGCCGAAGGGTTCATCAAGAACCGGTACATCGGACGCACCTTCATTATGCCCGGGCAGACCGCGCGCAAGAAATCGGTGCGGCAAAAACTCAATCCCATCGACGTCGAGTTCAAAGGCAAGAACGTCTTGCTGGTCGACGATTCCATCGTGCGCGGCACGACGTCCAAGCAGATCGTACAGATGGCGCGCGAAGCGGGTGCGGCGAAGGTGTACTTCGCGTCGGCGGCGCCGCCGGTACGTTTTCCGAATGTGTACGGTATCGACATGCCGGCGGCCAGCGAGTTGGTCGCGCACGGTCGCACCGAGCAGGAAGTCTGCGATCTGATCGGCGCCGATCGACTTTTGTACCAGGATCTGGAAGACCTGATCGATGCCGTGCAAAAGAAGGGCAAGACCAAGGTCGATCGATTTGACACCTCGGTGTTCAGTGGCGAATACGTCACCGGCGACGTCACCGCAGACTATCTCGAGCAACTGGAGGCTGAACGCAACGACGACGCCAAGCAGGAACGCGATGCCACCATCTTCAATAACGTGATCGATTTACACAACCAGGCGTAGCCGGAAACCATCGAGGCGCTGTCGGTGCCCTGCCGACATCTTTGACTCACGGGTTTTCGGCTCTGTTTCACGCCGTCGGGGATTCGGTCGCCGCTCCGTTTGGTTCTCGGGCCGGCAGATGAGCCGTAACCGGTCGTCGGTGCGAACGAAATTGCCCCGCGATTGCGGGGCTTTACACGTCCGGAACCCGACTCGATCAGCTCATTTTGTAGTCCGCCAGACCGGGATTGCCTTTGACATTCTTCAACTTGGGGGTGTTGAGTTTCACCAGCTTGGCGGATTTCTTGACCCTCAGATAATCGGCCACCTGATCCCAGACCGCGGGTCCGGGTGATTGTGACCCGACGGTTGCCCAACCGGCCACGATATACTTCTTGGTCATATCGACCTTGTCGCCGTTGTCGAGCGTCATGTCCGAAATCCGGCTGCCCATATTCGCGGTGGGGTCGCAGACGTAGTCCATACCGCCAACACGCACCATATCGCCGCCTTGTTGATAGTAGGGGTCGGCGTTGAACAGGTTGTCGCAGACGTCCTCGAGTATCAGCTTGATATCCGCGCCGGTCATCTCGCGCCGGTAGGTCTCCGGGTAAGTCATACACGTCTGGTCCAGCACGTGCTCCATGGTGATCGTCTGGCCAGGCAGGACGGTCGTACCCCAGCGGAAGCCGGGTGACAACGATACCTGCGCATCGTTTTGCACACGCAGCGCATCGCAGATCAACTGGTCGAAAGTGCCGTTGAAATTGCCGCGGCGATACATCACGTCTTCGGCGACCGCCAGTTCCTCGGTTAACCAGTCAAGATGCGGCTCACGCACCTTGTTGATAAGAGCGGTCATTTCCGCATTGGGTTCGAGAACATTGGAAAACACCGGCAACAGCTTGTATTGGAAATTCTGGACTTTCCCATCGCGGACATCCAGATCCATCACGCCCAGGAACTTACCGTTCGAACCGGCGTTCGTCACCAGCGTCTGGCCACCGGGGTTGCGTACCGGTATCGCACCGGGTACACCGTCGTGCGTATGGCCACCGAAGATCACGTCGACGCCGGTGACGATCGACGCCATTTTCAGATCCACGTCCATGCCATTGTGCGAAATGACGACGACCGCATCGGGTTTCTCGTTCTCGCGTATTTCGTCGACCAGCTTTTGCATGTCGCCGTCGTTGATACCGAATGTCCAGTGCGGAATGAAGCGCTGCGGGTTGGCGATCGGGGTGTAAGGGAACGCCTGGCCGATCACTGCGACGCGCACGCCGCCCGTCTTCTTGATGACGTAGGGCTTGAACGCGTGACCCGAGTCTTCGTCGAAGCCGTCGAAATCGGCGTACGCATAATCGAACAATGCGTCTTCTTTGACCTTGACGTTCTGACACACGAAGTCGCCGTTGAACGCCGCGACGTTCTTCAGGACTTCTTCGTCACGATAGGTGAACTCCCAGTGTCCGGTCATGACGTCGACGCCAAGCAGGTTGCAGGCGTCCACCATATCCATACCGCGGGTTTTCAAGGCGGTACCCGATCCCTGCCAGGTGTCTCCGCCGTCCAGGAGTAGTGTCTTTGCAGGACCGAACTCGCTGCGCAGTTTGTCAACGAGTGTTTTCAGGTGAGCAAATCCCCCCACCTTACCGTACTTCAGCGCTGCCTCGGTGAAGTTCAGATAGGTATAGGCGTGCGACTCGTAACCGTCCCGGGGCAAGCCGAATCGCTCCAGCAACGCATCACCGACCAGATGTGGCGGCTTGCCCAATGCGTCCCCGATTCCCAGGTTGACGCTCGGTTCACGAAAGTAGATGGGTAATAATTGGGCGTGCGTGTCGGTAATATGCAGCAATCTGACGTTACCGAATTCCGGTACCGTGTACATATCGCCAGAGGCTTGCGCGGCCGCAAAAATGGATCGTGGCATCATGCCGGCCGCGGCAGCCAGTCCTAGGGTACGTAGAAACTCTCTTCGAGAAAGGGCCATGGGAGTCGCTCTCTAAATTATTCGGTTGTTGGGGCGAAAGGGATGCCGAGTCTCGTTACCTTCCGAAAAGTGAGGAGGTGTCCGGATTGCGTTGCTCCAGCGCCTGCCGGTAACCCAATTGGCTTTGCTCCAGCGCCTGAGCCACCAGGGTATTGGCCTTGTCGAACTCTCCGGCGGCGGCGGTCTTTTTCGCCTCGCTGAGCATTTTGCCGACGTCGCGCCATTCACCGCCAACGGAATCGGCCTGCTGGCGTGCGGCTTCGGCGGCGGCATAGGCCTGCTCGAATTCCGCTTGGCTGCCGGCCGCCACCGGGGCGGCAAGACCGACCAGAATCAGGCTGCTGAATGAGGTGAGAATTCGGTGCATTTGTCTATCCTCTCCGTATGTTGATATCGTGGATGTACTGTACCGGCTAACGCGTCAAGCGAGCTAAGTCGCTGCGTCGAGCTATATGACCTGACGCAATGCTTGTGGTTCGCTTTTAAACTGTTACTTACGCGCCGAAGGCCCGTTGTACTCGATGCCGTTGCTCATGTGGGTGAGGAAGTACTCGAGGTTGCGGTACTCTTCGCTTTGGGCCTTGAACTTCTTGGCGCGGACCTGCTCGTTGCAGCCGCCGAAGCGCCGGTGCAGGGTACCCAGCTCGCCCCACTTGGAGCGGTACACCGGCCAGCCGGTGGTGTGGCCCAGGGCGGGGCTCAAGATATCGGTGCGCACGTGCTGGCCCGGGCTCTCCATGTGGCACTGGGCGCAGGAGAAGTTCAACTGACCGCGGCGGGCGAAGTAGAAGCTCTTGCCTGCGTTGTAGGCATGCAGCGCATCGGCGTTGGGGATCTGCACATCGGTGACCTGGCCGCGTGACTCGTACGACATGTACGCCGACAGGCGGGTGATCGGTCCCTTGCTGTACTTCAGCGGTGGCTCGCCGTGTTTCTCGCGGCACTCGTTGATCGCCAGCTCCAGCGTAACGACCATCTTGCGCGCATCGTCCCACCTCGGGTAGTTCTTGCGCTGCGCCGGGCCGTCGGGGAAACAGTCCACATACCCCTTGCCGTTGGCAAAGGGGGTGTTCCACATCGCTTCGCCCTCTTCGACCATCGGCTCGTAGGGCGGGAACTCCTCGATCGCCTCCCAGCTCTGGCGCGAGACCTCGTCGATGGCGTACACGCCGTTGGCGAACTCGCTCTGGGGTACGCCGGGGAAACGCTGCTGGAAATAATCCCGGTACAGCTGCAGGTCCTCGGCCGGCGAACTGTCGCCGGCCTTCTGATTGGCCGTGGCCGCCACCGCGATGATGGCACACAACGCCGCGAGCGCATAGACAGTCTTTTTCATCGGATGCTACTCCTCCAGCAGTGGATCAAACCGTGACCCCGCCCGCCCGGCGGGCG
>CBDUNM010000079.1:0-22137 GCA_965368585.1 uncultured Chromatiales bacterium
GCTGCGCGCGTTCCGCGCTGCCGACGTCGATCTGGCGGTCGACGTGGTGTGCGACGGCGTCGAGGCGCTGGACTACCTATTCTGCGAGAACCGCCACGCCGACCGCAAACCCTGCGCATCACCGGCCGTTGTGCTGCTGGATATCGGCCTGCCGAGGCTGAGCGGTCTGGAAGTCCTGGCCCGCCTGCGCGGTGATGAACGTACCCGCTGGACGCCAATCGTCATGCTGACCTCTTCCGACGAACTGAGCGACGTCGAGGCGAGTTATCGACTGGGCGCCAACGGTTACGTTCGCAAGCCCGTCGCGGCGGCCGAGTTCAATCGTGCCGTTGCGCAACTCGCTGACTACTGGCTGAAACTCAACCAGACCCCGGCACCATTGCCATGAACGAGCCACTGCGCATTCTGCTCATCGAAGACCAGGATCAGGACGTCAAGTTGCTGGTTCGCCATTTGACCGAGGAGGGGCTGCGCTTCACCTACCAGCACGTCGCACGCGCGGCGGAATTGTCGCAAGTATTGCGCAGCGACGATCGCGCCTGGGATCTGGTGCTGACCGACTATTCGCTGCCGGACATCAGTATTCGCGGAAAGCTGCATTGGATCATGTCAAAAGTGCCCAACGCGGCGGTCATTCTCGTGTCCGGCACCATCGGTGAAGAAAACGCCGTGGACCTGCTCAGGGACGGCGTACAGGATTTCGTCAGCAAAGACAATCTGGCCCGGCTAGTGCCGGCGATACAGCGTGCCATACAGGACAAAGCGACCCGTTCGGCAAAGCGGGCAGCCGAAACCGAATTGATGCTGCGCAACCGCGCCCTGGCCGAGGCAAGCAACGGTATCATTATCACCAGGGCGGATAGGGAATTGCCGATTGTCTACGCCAATCGCGCTTTCGAGCGGATCACTGGCTATACGGCGGACGAGGTGATCGGCAGCAACTGCCGGTTTCTGCAGCGCGACGATCGCAATCAGCCGGGGATCGAGCAGATTCGCAGCGGCCTGGCCGCGGACGTGCCGATCAAGGTCGTGCTGCGCAACTACCGCAAGGACGGCGCGCTGTTCTGGAACCGGATCAGCATTGCTCCGGTCAGGGGCGAGCGCGACAAAACCAGGCACCATGTCGGCATTCTGGAGGACATCACCGCACAGCGCCGTGCCGAAGAACGACTGCGCCAGTCGGCCGCGGTGTTCGAGAGCACGTCGGAGGGTATGGTCGTCACCGATCTGGAGGGAAGCATCGTCGACGTCAACCGCGCGTTCACCGACATCACGGGCTACGGGCGGGATGAAGCGCTGGGCAGGAATCCGCGTATGCTGAAATCGGGGCGACACGGTCCGGAGCTGTACCAGACTATTTGGACCTCGCTGGCGGAGACCGGCCACTGGCGAGGCGAGGTTTGGAATCGGCGCAAGAGCGGTGAGATTTACCCCGAATGGCTGACCATCAGCACGGTGTGCGATGCAGCGGGCCGCGTATGCAACTACGTGGGCGTGTTTGCCGACATCACCACCGTCAAGCGCTCTGAAGAACGGTTGGAATACCTCGCTCATCACGATCCGCTCACGGGACTGCCGAACCGACTGCTGTTCAGCGCCCGCTTGGAACACGCCATCGCGCACGCCAGCCGGAACGATACGTATCTGGCCGTGCTGTTTCTCGATCTGGACCGGTTCAAGACGGTCAATGACGTATTCGGTCATCCGCTGGGCGACAAACTGTTGCAGGACGTCGGCGAACGCCTGCGCGCTTGCGTCAGGCTCGACGACACCGTGTCCAGGCTGGGCGGCGACGAGTTCGTGATCCTGCTGGAGCGGATCGAAGACCCGGAGAACGCCGGTGCCGTCGCGCGCAAGATTCTGTCGAGCTTGAGCGCGGCATTCACGGTCGACGGACGCGATCAGTATGTCAGCGCCAGCATCGGGATCAGCGTCTATCCGCGGGACGGTGACGATCCCGCCGGGCTGATCCGCAACGCCGATACGGCGATGTACAAGGTCAAGGAACAGGGCCGGCAGGGTTATCTGTACTACACGCAGGATTTCACGCTGCGCGCCACCGAACTGGCGACCCTGGAATCCGATTTGCACCGGGCGTTGGATCGCGCCGAGCTGACGGTGCACTACCAGCCCCAGGTCGACCTGCGCTCGGGCGCCTTGGTCGGTATCGAGGCCTTGTTACGCTGGACGCATCCCGACCGGGGTCGGATTTCACCCGTCGAATTTATTCCCATTGCCGAAGAAAGCGATTTGATCGTGGCCATTGGCCAATGGGTGTTGGAGCACGCGTGCCGGCAGGGTCGCGCCTGGTTGGACGCGGGTCTGTCGTTCGGCCGCATTTCCGTGAATATCTCTGGCGTTCAGATTCGCCGCGGCGATCTGCTGGCCGTGGTGCGCGCGGCGCTCGAGGCGTCGGGGCTGCCGCCCGAGCGGCTGGAACTGGAGGTCACCGAAGGCTTCATCATGCGCCAGGCGGAGCGTTCGGTGCAACGGCTGGAGGGTCTCAGGCAGCTCGGCATCTCGTTGGCCATCGACGATTTCGGCACCGGCTACTCTTCCTTGTCGTACCTCAAGCGCCTGCCTATCGACCGTCTCAAGATCGATCAGTCGTTCATCCGGGATATTCCGTCGGATGCGGACGACGCCGCGATATCCCGCGCTATCATCGCGCTGGCGGATTCGCTCGGACTGGCGGTGATCGCCGAAGGCGTTGAGACCCCCGCGCAGAAGGCGTTTTTACTCGACCACGGTTGCCGCGAGGCGCAGGGTTATCTGTTTTCCCGGCCACTGGGGAGCGTGGCGTTGCTCGATTGGGCCAAGGAAACACCGATGGCTGAGTAGCGTGCGCGGCGGGCCGACCTGCCGTTGCTGCCAAGGGCTCGCGCAGAAATAACTTTGTACACTCAGGCGTCGAGGCGCCCGTCTGTCAAGGCGCGAAGAGCGCGAATAGCCGGACCATACAAGCGACGAGCAACGCAGACAGACGGGATGAATCGGCGTATAAAAATGTGAAGTAATTTTTTCGCGCGAGCCCTAAGGCAACTCGATATCGCTGTTGGTGTCGACTTGCAGATGATCCTGGTCCGCGGTGTGCAGCGCGCGATCGATCAATTTCTGGCTGACCTGGTCGTCGCCAACGGCGAGAATGTCGACAGCGGCGGACATCGTATTCTTATGCTTCCAGTGGATATTGTTATCTTGGCCATTCCGGTCGAGTGACGGCGGGGCGGGGGGACGCCCCGGCCGAATTCGTATTCCGCGCGAGCTGTCGGCCACCGGTGCGAGATTTACAGTCACGTCAAGATCTTCGACGCGGCTGCTCAATAAGGGGGATGCGAAGCGTCGTTCGGGTCTCTGCAAGGTGTGCGTCGATGCGAAAACCATGGCTGTATCTGGTGACAATGTTGCTTTCCGCGCCCGGTTGCGCGAGTGCGGCCGATGCGCCGGTTTCGCTCGTCATCGATTCGCTCAGCGGGGTCATGGTGGTGCGTGGCGGACCGTATGGTAACGTTGAGCTGACCGACATCGCGGTGGGCCGATACGGGGTTACGCGCGACAAACGGCGCGGCGACAACATGACGCCGCTGGGTAAATACCGGGTGGCGTGGATCACCCACCAGAGCGAATTCGGTACCTTTGTCGGCATCGACTATCCCAGCCCACGTGACGCCGAGCGGGGTTTGCGCACTGGCGTGATCGGCGAGCGCGAATATCGCGCGATTCTGCGTGCCCACCGGGCGGGCGAGGTGCCGCCGCAAAATACGGCGTTGGGCGGATACCTGGGAATTCACGGGCTCGGTGACGGTGATTTGGATATCCATCGGCGCTACAACTGGACCCGCGGTTGTGTAGCGGTGACCAACGAGCAGATGGACCGGATATTGGGCTTGATCGGGGTGGGAACTCCCGTTGAGATTCGTTGATCCAGGCGAGTTTAAATCGACCGAGTCTGAATTATCATGGGCCGGGAGACGGGTTATCGTAACCGGGTGAGTGGCGAAGTCGTCCGATATAATCGGTTGTTCAAGATGTTGCGGAGTGTTCGGTGCGGCGCCTGTAATGCCGTGCGGAAAAACGAGGAGGACTTGCAAAATGACGAGTTGTTGGTATCGATCAGTTGTGATCGCAATGAGTATCGCCGCCTTGGCGGGGTGTGCCTCGACGAGCGGTGACGCCGACCTGGCGTCCATGCGGGCGGCCCTGGAGCAGGCGACGGCCGATGCGGCGGAGGCCAAGCGGATGGCGGCCGAGGCGGAGCGCGAGGCGGCCGCGGCCAAGTTGACGGCCGAACAGGCACGTGCGGAGGCGGCGGATGCCAATTCCCGCTCGGTCAGCACCGAGTCCAAGATCGACCGGATGTTCAAAAAAGCGATGTACAAGTAGCACCCCGCTGGCGCGGGTCGACAACTACCGGAACACCGGATTGTCCAAAGTCTGGCCGGTGCCCGAGGTGATGGGGACCGGCCGGCCGTGGGGATGTTCGATCGCTTGCCTCACCGCGGAGCCGTCGAGGCGCCGTGGATGGGAGGCCAACACCGCGTAGATTTTCTCCAGCGCAAACCGCAGCAGGCCGTCACGCGCCTCCTGGTCCTCCTCCAAGGGTGGATGAACTTCCAGATACAGTGTTTCACCGTACCAGCCGAGCTTGACCGGCTGATTGACGATGTGCACCCGGGTGCCGACGTCGACACGCCCGAACAGTTCCTCGATATGCTCTGGCAAAAGGCGTACGCAGCCGTGGGTAACGCGCATGCCGACGCCCCAGGGCTTGTTCGTTCCGTGGATGAGGTAACCGGGTAGATTGAGTCGCAGGGCGTACTCGCCGAGCGGATTGTCGGGTCCCGGCGGCACCACGTCCGGCGGGGGCTCTTGCCCGGCCGCGATGGCCTCTTCGATCACGGATTTGGGCGGCCGCCAGCTGGGTTTTTCCTGCTTTCGGACGATGCGGGCGGCGCCCAGGGGTGTTTTCCAGTCCATTCGGCCGACGCTCACCGGGTAGGTGACGATGACCGGTGCCGTATCCGGGCGCTTGGGGAGGTAGTGGTAGAGGCGCATTTCGGGCAGGTTGAGCACCAGGCCCTCGCGCGGCGCGTCGGGTAGGATAAACTGATTCGGGATAGTGATTCTGGTGCCTGCGCCGGGTAACCAGCGGTCCACCCGCGGGTTCGCGATGAGAATCTCCTCCTGGCCGATGCCGTGGCGGCGCGCAATGTCGAGCAGCGTATCCGCCGCCGACGCCGTGACCTCGTAGGGTTCGCCGATCAGATCGGTACCCGGCAGGGGCAGCGCAAACTGCGCGGCCTGTGCCGTGGCAACCGCGCCAAGCGCAAAGAGGCAAAGAGCTGTTTTCATCGTCGGCCGAGTGGACTGGTTCGCCCTCAAGCTAGGCGATATCGGCCTGCCAGGCAAGTTCGCACGGCAATTCGGGCCATGGACTGTTACCTTATGCGACTCGTATGTACCTACATCATTCGGAAACGCAGTGGACCTTTACTACCGCAGTTACGGCGATGAACAGAAAACCATGACCTCCGTGGTTTTGCTGCACGGGTTGTTCGGTTCGTTGGCGAATTGGCACGGTATTGCCAGAGGTCTCGAGGCGGACTGCCGCGTCATCGTGCCGGATCTGCGCAATCACGGACGTTCACCGCACGCGGATGATGTGTCGTATCCGGCCTTGGTTGCGGATGTGGTGCAGTTGCTCGATCGTCTGGGCCTGGCGCGGGTGACCCTGGTCGGACACAGCATGGGGGGCAAGACCGCCATGCAGCTGGCGCTGACGCATGCGGCACGACTGGAACGGCTGGTGGTTGCCGATATGGCGCCAGTGCCTTATCCGAACCGCTTTGAATCGGTACTGGATGCGCTTGCGCGGTTGCCGCTCGGCGAACTGACACGGCGTGACGACGCGGACGTACGGCTGACCGCTGCGATCCCGGAACCCGGGGTCAGGGCCTATCTGCTGCAAAACCTGGTATGGACGAAAGATGGCGGCTTCGCCTGGCGCATGAACCTGGCGGCATTGACCGAACACATCGATGCGTTGATGGATTTCCCGCAACCACCGGCACAGGGCCGGTTTCCCGGTCCAAGCCTGTTCCTGTACGGGGGAGATTCCGATTATGTGCGCGCGGAATACGAGCCCCGCATTCGAGCCCTGTTCCCCAATGCCCAGATGCACGCCATCGTCGGCGCCGGCCATTGGCTATACGCCGATAAACCCGCAGCCTTCGTGCATGCCCTGAAAAGGTTTCTCGGTTTTCCGCCAGCGTCATGAAGACCGTTGGGCCGCTCGGCGGGACGAGTTGGGAGCGCACCGAACTGAACTTCCGGGGCAGCAACCGCGGTACCCACCGGGCGCCGAACTGGCGGGAGCTGCCGCGCTCGCGGTAACGCGCAATGCGTTATACTGCGGCGCGAGATTTTACACCAACCCAGCAGGTGCTTTCAGATGTCCCAATCCGGCGTTAAAAAGGTGGTGCTCGCCTATTCCGGCGGCCTCGATACGTCCATTATCGTCAAATGGCTGCAGGACGTTTATCGATGCGAAGTGGTGACCTTTACCGCCGATATCGGGCAGGGTGAGGAAGTAGCGCCGGCGCGGGCCAAGGCCGAAGCGGCGGGTATCAAGGAGATCTACGTCGAAGACCTGCGCGAGGAGTTCGCGCGTGATTACGTGTTTCCCATGTTTCGCGCCAATGCCGTCTACGAAGGCGAATACCTGCTCGGCACCTCGATCGCGCGGCCGCTGATTGCCAAGCGCCTGATCGAGATCGCCAACGAGACCGGCGCCGATGCCATTTCGCACGGCGCGACGGGTAAGGGAAATGACCAGGTCCGTTTCGAACTGGGCGCCTATGCGCTGAAGCCGGAGGTGAAAGTGATAGCGCCCTGGCGCGAGTGGGATCTGCTGTCCCGCGAGAAGCTGATGGCCTACGCACAAGCGCACGGCATTCCGGTCGATTTTGCCAGGGCTGGAAAAAAATCACCTTATTCGATGGATGCGAATCTACTGCATATCTCGTACGAGGGCGATATTCTCGAAGATCCCTGGTCTGAGCCCGAGGAGGATATGTGGCGCTGGACCGTGCCCCCGGAAAAGGCGCCTGATCAACCAACCTATGTCGAGCTGACCTTCGAACGCGGCGACATCGTCGCCGTTGACGGCAACGCGATGTCGCCCGCACAGGTGATGGAGCATCTGAACAAGGTTGGTGGGGACAACGGCATCGGTCGCGATGACATTGTCGAAAACCGATATGTCGGCATGAAGTCGCGCGGTTGCTACGAAACCCCCGCCGGCACCATCATGCTCAAGGCGCATCGTGCCATGGAGTCGTTGACCCTGGACCGGGAGGCGGGTCATTTGAAGGACGAACTGATGCCCCGCTACGCCACGCTGATCTACAACGGTTACTGGTGGAGCCCCGAGCGCGCGGCCATGCAGGCGCTGATCGACCAGACGCAACAGGTGGTCAACGGAGTGGTCCGCGTGAAGCTGTACAAGGGCAATGTCATTGTCGCGGGCAGAAAGTCCGAAACCGACAGCCTGTTCGACGAGTCTATCGCGACCTTCGAAGACGATGCGGGCGCTTACGACCAAAAGGACGCCGAGGGCTTTATCAAGCTCAACGCCTTGCGTCTGAAGGTCGCGGCGCGGCGGCGGCGTTGACGGTGACAGGGTACACCAGATCTTGAGCGACGCGCGCTGAGGGCGGCATGGGTATTGCTGCTGCTGACAGTTTCGGTTTGATCGTGATCGGTGACGAGATACTGGCGGGAAAGCGCCGGGACCGTCACGTCGCAGCCTTTCGCGAGCTGCTCGGCAGCCGCGGATACGGTTTGGCCTGGGTGCAGATCCTGCCCGACGACCCGGCGCTCCTGACCGGGCGCTTGCGCACCACTATGGGCGAAGGCCGTCCGGTATTCTCATGCGGCGGTATCGGGGCCACGCCTGACGATCATACGCGCCAATGTGCGGCGCAGGCTGCCGGCGTGCCTCTGCAACGCCATCCGGGGGCGGTGGCCGAAATCGAGGCGCGCTTCGGCGCGGAGGCCTATCCGACCCGGATACGGATGGCGGACCTGCCGGCCGACGCCGAGCTGATTCCGAATCCGTACAACCGGATTCCCGGCTTCGCGATCCAACGACATTATTTCGTGCCTGGTTTTCCCGACATGGCCCATCCGATGGCGGAATGGGTGCTCGGCCAGTGGTATCCGCTCAATGCCCCACGTTGGCAGGAACGGTCGGTGCGAGTGCGCGGTGTGGCCGAGAGCCTGCTCGTGGAGTTGATGGAACAACTAACCGGGCGCTATCCGGAGCATAATCTGTTCAGTCTGCCCAAACTGGGAGATCCACCGACGGTGGAGTTGGGTTTTCGCAGCCGCGCCGACCTGACCGCGGCCATGCAGGCGTTGCTGCACGGGCTAGAGGAACTCGGCGTCGAGTTCGACCTCGTCGACGACGGGTAACCGGCGTACGTATCGTCTGACCTTGTCGTGAAGGGACGACCGGGCGCATCGTGCGCGTCTCGACACAGTTGAACTCGGCCGCGTGCCGCGACTCTGTGCATGGGATGCGCCGTTGTTGCGGCGGCTACGAACGCCCCCGCGTCTTGATCTGGTCCCAAATGTCCAGCGCCCGGGCGCGACTCGATTTCAAATCCACGACAGGCAGCGGATAGTTGTCCCCTAGCCGCACCCCGGCGTCCCGCAGGACCGGCTCGGGCGCCTCCCAGGGTTTATGCAGCCATTTGTCCGGCAGCCTATCGAGTTCCGGTACCCAGCGGCGTACGTATTTTCCTTCGCCGTCGAACCGTTCTCCTTGCGTAACGGGATTGAAGATTCGAAAGTAGGGGGCCGCATCCGCGCCGCAACCCGCGGTCCATTGCCACCCCAGGGTGTTGCTGGCCAGGTCGGCGTCGACCAGGGTGTCCCAGAACCAGCGCGCACCCTCCTGCCATGGAAGCAGCAGATTCTTGGTTAACAGCGATGCGACGATCATCCGCACCCGGTTGTGGATCCAACCGGTGTGCCATAGTTCGCGCATGCCGGCGTCGACGACCGGAATACCCGTTTTACCGGCTTGCCAGCGCTGCAGTTCGTCAGCAGCATTGGCCATCCAGGGAAACTCGCGAAACCTGGGGTCCAGCGCCTGCGACGGTGTCTGCGGAAAGTGATAGAGCAGATGATAGCCGAATTCGCGCCAATAGAGTTCGCGGACGAACGCTTCAACGCCGTCGCTTCCGGCCTGCGCGCGACATCGGGCGACGATTTGCGGCGGACTGATTTCGCCGAAATGCAGATGCGGCGATAGACGCGAGGTGCCGGTCTGGCCGGGTATGTCGCGCGAGGTACCGTAGTCGTCGGCGGTTTCATGCAAAAATCGCTGCAGCGCGAGTTGCGCGCCGTCTTCACCCGGTGTCCAGGTGTCTGCCAAACCCCGGTCCCAGCGGATCTTGGGCAGCAACCCGAGCGTGTCGAGCGCGCACGTCTCAAGGTCGCCGGGCGCTGGCGGCAGTCTTTCCGGTGCGGGTCTCACATCCGCCAGCGGACGTTGGCGGGCGGTCTTCCAGTAAGGGGTAAACACCCGATACGGGTCACCTTTGCCGTTTTGGATCGCCCAGGGTTCGTTTAAGAGGCAGGCGTTGAAGCTTTGTGCGTCGACGTCGGTTTCGCTGACCCATTGCTTGATGGCCCTGTCGCGCTCAATCGTGGCGGGATCGTAGAGGCGATTCCAGAACAAGTGGGTTGCATCGGTTTGCGCCAGCAGTTCGCGCAGCACCGTCGCGCTGCTGCCTTGGCGGATGATCAAGCGGTTGCCGAGCCGAGCCAGATTATCCTGCAGCGACGACAAGGAATGGTGCAGCCACCAACGACTCGCCGCACCCGGTGGCCACGGGTCTTCTTCCGCCGGGTGGTAGATAAACAGCGCAATAACGCGGTCGCACTGGCTGCGGGCCGCCGCCAGCGCCGGGTTGTCCGCGATACGCAGATCCCGTCGAAACCAGCAAATTGCGGTGGTCACCGTGGGACCCCGTTGCCGCTTTCCGCGGGCCGCGCGCGAGCGCCGGGTTCGGAACGGCCGCCAGTCTGGCGAGTCATATATCGTCCGGTGTCGATCGACGCATCGGATAGCGGCATTTCAAAGCACAAACTCGGCGCTGGCCAGCAGCTTGTCGTCGGTGCCGCGTAATTCCACGCGCCACTCGCCCGTCATGCGACGGCTGATCAGTTTGCTGGAGTAGCTGCGCCAGCGTTCGCCTTTGACGCCGACATTGACGCGCGCGACCACTTTGTCATTGCGCCGCCAGATGTATTCGAGGGTGCGGTGTTCACGCCCGACCACTTCGCTGAAGCAATAGAGCGCCAACATGCCCCGTTGGTCGAACTTGATGTCGTCGATATCGCCCTTGGGCTCCAGGTTCACTACGGATTTCGCCAATACGAACCGTTTGACGGCTGCCGCGTGTCGGGTCAGGTCGCGCACGTGTAACGTCCCTTCGGTGCTTGTCGGGGGTTGGGACCCGGTGGACGACCCAGCTCCGCTCGCAGTGGGCGGCAGTCGCCCTTGTTCGATGGCGGCGATGCTGCGTTCCACCGTCGCGAGCGCGGTGGGCGGCGGGTCCGCGACGCCGCCGACGTCGGTGGTCAACGGAGGTGAGTTTTGCTCGTCGGCGGCGGAGCCGGCTTCCGCGGCCGGAGGCGATGTTGCCGTCGCGATGCGCGTGTCGTCATCGACGCTTGGCGACTGCGTGTCCTCGGGGCGAGCGATTGAACCAGAGGCTCGGTTAGAGGGTGTCGTAGTTTCGCCCGGCTGTTCCGCGACGAGTGCGGCTGCGTCGAGCGATGCTTCGGGCGGCTGCGCTGTCACAGCAACAGACGACGCCGGCGCATCGACAACAGCCTCGCTGCTGCTTGAGAGCGAAGGTTCGACCTCGGTCCGTTCGGGCACATGCAACGGGTCGGCCTCCGCGACGGGGGCGGCTTCTGCCGGTTCGCTCGCAGCGGCCGGCGCCGAGCTCTCGGTCGGTTTGCTCGTGACCGCGCCGGTATCTAGGGGTGGGCTGAGAGTGGGGGCGACAGTGATCTGCGACTCGACGGACGGCGCCGCCGCGCGCTGTTCTTGGTCGGTCGCCACGGGCGCTTGCTCAGCGACTTCGGTCTCTAGCCGGTCGGATGCCGGTATTTCAGTGGTCTCGGGCGCCGGCGTCAGCCATTGGTATAGGCCCAGAGCAAGCATGCCGAGCAGCGCGAGCAGGATAGCCAGGGCGCCGATGATGCGCTCCCAGTGATAAACGTATTCGACTCTCTGTTCCATTTCGTCTCGTCTTTGAGGTATCGGATCCTCTGGTGCAAGCGCGCGATTCGCGCGATCCGACAATGCGGTGCGTCGGTTAGCTAAAGAACCTGCAATATCGGCCACTAGTGACGTTAGAGCAAGACTGATTCCGATGATCCACGCGATACCCACCACTATACCAGTTGTCGCCGCAAAACCCGCCACCGGGCCGGAAATGGCGGCAGAGGACGCCAAGCAGTTGCAGGCGTTGAAACAGCGCGATCGTGAAGTACGTGCCCATGAGCAGGCGCATGCGGCCGCGGGCGGTCGGTATGTCCTTGGAGGGCCGTCCTTCAGCTATCAACGCGGTCCGGACGGGCGCCAATACGCGGTCGGCGGCGAGGTGCAGATCGATACCGCGCCGGTAGCGGGTGATCCGCAAGCAACCTTACAAAAAATGCAGCAGGTGCAACGCGCCGCCATGGCACCGAGCGAGCCCTCGACCCAGGATCGTCGTGTCGCGGCACAGGCGGCCGCTGCGGCCGCCAAGGCCCGCAGTGAACTGCAGAAGAGCGCCGCCGACCATGCGCAAGACACGCCTCCGATGAACGCATACGGCGCCGCGCGGTCGGATGCCGCAGCGCCTGGATCGTTGTTGAATACCTTCGCCTAGGCGACACGCGGCCGGTCATCGGTGCAGCGCGCACGCCTTCCAGTCAACCGGCGTGCCAGTTCGGCGGTTGGCGCGTATGGCCAGCCTCGTTGAGCTTGTCAAGATAGCGGGTCCAGTAGATCGCTTGCTTGCGGCCGAGATCGTACAGGTAGCGCCAGTCGTAGAGGCCAGAGTCGTGACCGTCGTCGAACACGATTTTGATGGCGTATTGACCGACTGGACGAATTTCGTTGATATTGACGTTTTGCTTGTCCAGTTGGAGTTTTGAGCCCTGGCCCCGATGTCCGCGAACTTCCGCCGACGGTGAGAAAACGCGCAACAATTCGCACGGGTAAGTGAAACGCGCACCATCGTCGTAGGCGATTTCCAACTTGTGCGATTTTTGGTGCAAGACGATGTCGACCGGTCTGGGGTGGTTGCTCATACGCAGGAGATCGGGGCGTTCACCGGACACTTCAACCCCTTGCTCGGTGAGCGGACAGTTTGCCGTCCGCGCGAATCCGGTTCATGGCGGGCGCGTCTTGCCGCGGCCCTGCTTAGCGAGCTTCACCCCAACAAACACCGGCCACCGGCGCCAATGAAGCATCAAGAGCAGCTAGAATAGCTTGGTGAACTTCGCCTTTTCCGCGTATCTGTCCACCATGGCCGCGATGTTTAAGCTGCAGCAATCGAGCATGTTGAGCAAGCTCGACGAAAGACCGGCGTTTCCTTTTTTGGGGCAAACCCCGCCAAGTCATCCAAGATCTTCCGGCGTCCGGCCGGGTACCACCGGGCGCAGGGGTACTAGGAGGCTGTCCGAGAATAGACTGACCTACTGCGGCCGCCCCAAAATCGGTCCTGTTAATCGATCATTCTCGTTAAATGGTCACCACTGTTGTGCAGCGCATCCTGCGCTTCACCCCTTCGGGGCTTACGCGAAAATCCCTTGCAGCAAGATTTTTCGCCGCAAACGGTCGACCAAGCCGCCGGGAGCGGATTTGAACGCTGCTCGTGGCGGCCCGAAGGGTGGAGGGCCGGATGCCCGGAATAAAAATAGGCTTCAATGTGGAACGCCCTCGTGACGACCGCTATTCTCGGACAGCCTCTTAGCGCGCCGGGCGTCCGCTTCGGGCGGCGCGCGCGACCGGAAACGGGCGTTCAGCGTGGCGCGGTGTACGGTCTTGTGGTGCTGTTGAGTCTGGCGGGCTGCGCCGAGCAGGGACCGGTGATCGCCGAACTGCGCGGTTCGACAATGGGCACGTACTACAGCATCAAGCTGGTAGCGACGCCGGACGCTGCCGCTCTAGAGCGCATGAAACAGGCGGTGAACCAGCGCCTGGAGGCGATCAATCGACAGATGTCCACCTATATCGACGATTCGGACCTGATGCGCTTCAATCGCAGCGCGGGGAGCGACTGGCAGTCGGTGCCCGGTGCGGTTGCACACCTGGTGCAACAGGCATTGCGGATCAGCGAATTCAGCGCCGGCCGCTACGATATTACCGTGGGCCCGTTGGTCGATCTATGGGGATTCGGCAGCCAGGGCGTGCCGGAATCATCGCCGACCGCGGCCGAAGTGGCCGATACCCTGGCCCGGGTCGGATATCAGCGACTTCAGGTCCGTGCCGAACCGCCGGCGTTGAAGAAGTCCGTCGCCGGGTTGGAGATCGATCTTTCCTCCATCGCCAAAGGTTGGGCCGTTGATCAGTTGGCCGCTCTGGTCGAGGAATTCGGCGTGCGCGACTACCTCGTCGAAATCGGCGGCGAGTTGCGCGCGCGGGGGGTCAAGCCCAGCGGCGAGACGTGGCGAATCGCCGTGGAAAAGCCGCTGCGGGATGGTCGGGCGGTGCAGCGCGTGATCGATCTGCGCAACTATGCCATGGCTACGTCCGGCGACTATCGCAATTACTACCAGGAGGGAGATCGCTACTATTCGCATACCATCGATCCGTTGCGCGGATATCCGGTGCAGCACCGACTGGCCTCCGTGACCGTGGTTGCCGACACCTGTGCCGAGGCCGATGGATGGGCGACTGCCCTGTTGGCGCTGGGTGAACACGACGGTCCCCGGCTGGCAGTGAAACTGGGGCTCAAGTCGTTGTTCCTAGTGCGTACGCCCGAAGGGTTCGTGGAGCAAGCCAGCCCGGCATTCGCCGTGTTCCAGACGGCGGCGAATACTCGATCGAGAGATCACTGAGCCGCACGTCAGCTGGGCGATCGCCGGCAAAGGAATATCATCGGGTCTACACGGGTTGTGCCGCCTGGCCGGCCGTCCGCATTGTATCGGCGCGTTTCCGTTGGTCGGCCCGCAGCTCAGCCAGTGCGGTGCCGTCATAGTCGGGATCGACTTCGGGCCAACCCTGCGCGTGGTGAACAATCAATTCGCTGAGCGCCGCAATATGTTCCCGTCGGTCGTTGAGGCAGGGGATGTAGTGATAGCTTTCGCCGCCGGCATGCAGGAACTCATCGCGATTCTCCATCGCGATCTCTTCCAGCGTTTCCAGACAGTCGACGCTGAAACCGGGGCAGATTACGTCCACCGACTTGGTGCCCTGCGCGGCAACCTGTCGCAGGGTTTCGTCAGTGTACGGACGCAGCCACTCTTTCGGCCCTAGGCGCGACTGAAAACTCAGCCGCCACTGCTCGGTGCCGAGGCCGAGCGCGTCGGCCAGCAGGCGGCCGGTCTTCTGGCACTCGCAGTGATAGGGGTCGCCTTTTTCGAAATACTCGCGCGGGATGCCGTGGAAGGACATCAACAACAGATCGGATCGGCCGTGTTCCTCCCAGTGCTGTTCGACCGTGGCCGCCAGCGCGCGCACGTAGGCCGCATCGTCGTGATAGTGATTGATAAAGCGCAGTTCGGGCAGCCAGCGCTGTTTGTGGAAATACGCCGTTACGGCATCGAAAATCGACGCGGTGGTAGTCGCCGAGTATTGCGGGTAGAGCGGCAGTACGATGATCCGGCGCGCCCCGGCCGCCTGCAGATCCGCCAGACCGGCCGCGATGGACGGGTTGCCGTAACGCATCGCCAAAGCGACTTTGACCGGCCCCGGACAGCTGTCGGACAACCGGGTCTGCAGCGCGGTCTTCTGCCGCTGGGACAGCACCAGCAGGGGGGATCCGTCCGGCGTCCAGATTTTTCGGTAGGCGGCGGCCGAGCGCCCTGGGCGGGTATTCAGGATGACGCCGTTGAGCACCAACCACCAGATCGGGCGCGGAACTTCGACCACGCGCGGATCCCAGAGGAACTCTTTGAGATAACGACGCACATCGCCGCGCTCGGGGGAGTCAGGTGTCCCCAGATTGACCAACAGCACACCCATGCAGTCGGGTGCATCGTGGCGGAAATTCTCAGGGTTGTTGTTCAACCTAAAATCCTCAGTTGACCGCTTTGAGTAACGCAGGTGATTGGTTGCCAAACTATTCAGTGCCGCAATAGGACTCACCCGTCGAGTGCACGCCGCTATGGCCGCCAAAGCACACCCCGCGCGGCGTCTGGCTGCGCTACAACTCGTCGGAATAGGTCACCTATTCCGCCTTGCTATGCCTTGCCAGACACCACGCGGAACGCACCCTGGGGGCCGCCCAACTGGGGATTCTGGGTTCAAGATATCGAGCTTCAGGTATTGCCAGGGACTGCAATGGTAAGCGATTTCGAGGCGCGTGTTCAGACCGCCGCGGCGGCGGTGCGCAGTTTCGCCTCGACGCGCACGGCATCAATCACGGCGGGATTGACGATTTTCGGGTACAGGCGGTAGGTGGCGTCTACCAGCTCCGCTTGAGATCGAGCCGCTTGCTCCAGCCGCTCGCGCAACGTATGCGGCAGCGCCGGCAACGTGAGCAGGCGCGGTGCAAGCCAATCGAGGTAATCCTCCATCAGCCGGTGCTGCGCCTCGTCTTGCCATTCGGTTCTGACGCCAGCGACCGGGAACACGGCCGCGTCGAGTGCTTCGGCGGTTGTCGGGAGTTGCGCGTCGGACAAGGGTCTGCCGGCACCGCCGGCGTCGCGCAGATACCACTGCATCGCGGGCGGAGCGGCGGCTTGGTCGCGTACCTGCTTTTCCAGTATCTGCGCGTGAAACCGGCGGCTTCCGTGGGCGCGGACACTGATGCCTTGATCGGTCAAGGCCGATGAGACGAACGGGGTGCCCGCCGGCAAGGTGGCCTGCCAGGCCTGCGGCTCGATCACCTCAATAAAGCGCGCTTCGGTCGTCGACGCCAACAAGGCCAGCGGTTGCCGGTCGCGGTCGAGCAACCACAGTTCGTGCCGGTCGGCCAACGGGAAGGGCAGCTGGCCCAGGACTGCGGGGATGGCGCTCACCAGGGTTTGCGCCGCCGCCAGCATGGCCCCGACATCGAGCACCGGATTGACCGGAACACGGCTCACGCCATTGTCCGGGTGCCATACGCCGAAGCCAAAGAACTGCTTCACCGCCGCGCGCTGGTTCAGGCTGCCCCAGGTGTGTTCGGGGCGTTCCGCCAGTATCTGCAGCTGCCAGGTCGCGCCGTCCACGCTCAGCGCGCGGGCATTGGGTGTCTCCACCGCCTCCACCACGCCGAGGAACGGGTTGAGGCGCCGTACCGCGAAACACCGAGGATCGATGGTCGTCTCCGCGTCAGTCAAGTCGTACCCCTGAGGCGTTCGATGAGTTGTGCCGGCGGATTCCGTATCTCCGGATCGAGTATCTCGAACATGTGCTCGAGTTCGTCCGCTACGGGCTCGATCCGGTCTCGCGTGGTCAGGGTCTCGAGTTGACTCGAAACGCGCTGCAGGTACGCAGGGGGTTCATTGCCGGCATCCCCAAACGGCGTACACCGGGTCCGAATACGCCAAGCGATCGGCATATTTGTCGTCTTCCGGGCGCGGCAGGCCGCGCATCGAGAACGTTTCGAGCTCACTGAATCCACCCGCAAGCAGAAAATATTCGAGCACCAGGCCAAGCCGCTCGAACTCATGCACATCCTGCCATACCCGGACGACCTTGGGTGGAAACCAGCGGTTGGAGAAGGTCAGTATGAACCAGCCGCCGGGCTTGAGGACCCGGCGAACGGCCTTGAAGACCTCCACCGGCCTGGTGAGGTACTCGACCGATACGGTGCAGACGGCCACGTCGAACCGGTGGTCGTCAAACGGCAGTTCAGGATCGAGGTTAAGGTCCTGGATGACGCGTTCGCCCAGTAATGGATTGGCCTGCAGCTCTTCTTCGTTCATTCCCAGACCGCTGACGCAGGCGAGTTCCATGGACTCGGACAGATGTGATTTCCAGCTGGTCATCAGATCGAGCACGCGCGCACCGGCTGGGATGAGGCGGCTGTACAGGGATTCGATCTGCGCCGTGGCGCTACGGTCGAGGTGGTCGACCAGTCGCGCTTTGGCGTAGAACGCGCTATCCGCTTCGGGCGCCATGCGTGTGAACGGCAGATCGGAGAAAAAGTCCGTGGGCTCGGCCCGCCAGCGCGACTGCATGCCGACCCCGTGCTGGGTGAGCAGCTTGGCGACGTCGTTGCATCGAGCGCCGTGTGCGTCTCCGGCCTGCCAGGTATCCAGCAGCCGCGCCGACACGGTGACCGTGCGTCCGGCCAGGGGATGGTTCAGGTCCGCGCTGAACCCGTCGTGCAGCGCCGTGACCCTGAATGGCGTCGTGTTTTCGGGAAGAATACCTCTGACACCCGCGATAAAGGCGCGCGGGTAGAAGCGCCCCACACGCGGCTCGGTGTAATGGTAGCGGCGCAGCCGGCGATGAAACGCCGTCTCGGGCAGCGTCAGATGATCCTCCGCCATCCATTCGGGCATCAGCTCGCCTGCCGCGAACCGATGGCGGGCGACGTGTCCGGGTGCATGTCCCAGCACCTGCGGTTCCAGTTCACGCGGCAGCATGTCGCGCCCCAGATTGAGCTTGCCGGCCACCAGGCAATCGGTGTGCCGGGCGCTGTCGCTGCGCCATTCGACGGTGAACTCCATCGTGGCCATGGATCGGGAGTGGGCCGTGTCGCATCGACGCGCTGTATCCGGAGCAGAATTTCGTAACCGTGCAAGGGTTGGCAAGCGCATCTTAGTGTATCGATAGTAACCTGTTGAATCGTGATAGTGGCAGATAACCGACAGGTCGAAAACTGGGTTGCCGCGGTAGAGAAACGATCCCTTGTGAACACGAACACCATGGCGCCGGGGGGCTCCCGGTCAGCTGAACTCGTAAGCCAGGGCATATCCGGCCTGTTCGAGATAGATCGCCTCGGCAGCCATTTCCGCCCGCGTCAGCGGGTGATCCTCGAGCCAGCCGCGCGGGAACTGCGTCTTGACGAGCGTATCGGAGGCCTCGAGTCTGATCAGGGGTTTTCCCTTGCTCGAGCGTCCCCGGTGGATCAGGACCGCTAGCCGCAAAAGTATGCATAGCCGCTTGACCGGCTCGCGTACCTCGGCACCCAACTGCTCAAAATAGACGCTGGGGAACTTACGTCTGTGGCCTCTGACCAACGCCGCCAGTACGGCCTGTTGTTGGCGGGAGAAGCCGGGCATGTCCAGGTTGCTCAGGATGTACGCGCCGTGTTTATGGAAGGCGCTGTGGGAAATCATCAGCCCGATCTCGTGTAGGTGCGCGGCCCAGTCGAGGAGGCGCGCGTATTCCGGGTCGGTCGGCAACCACCCCGGAGCGGCCTGTTCCCAGAATCGGGTGACGGTTGTGGCGACGCGCTCGCCCTGTTCGTCATCCAGGGAAAAGCGCTTGATCAGCGCGGCTGTGGTCCGGTCGCGCGTGTCGTGGTGCTGAATGATACCGAGCATCTCGTACAACAGGCCTTCGCGCAGTGCCAGGTCGGATACGCTCATGCACTCGACCCGCAGAGATTTGAACACCGCCGAGAGCACCGCCACACCGCCGACAAAGACCGGCCTACGCTCTTCGGTCAGGCCGTCGAGTTGCATCTTGTCCAGGCTGCCGAAGGCGATGAGCGCCTTGCGGAGCTTCTTCAACGACGACCGGGTAATACCGTTGTCGCTCCAGCCGTTCGCCAGCACGACCTCCTGGATGGCCTTGATCGTGCCCGAGCTGCCGACCGCCGCCGCCCAGTTCTGGGCGTGAAATACACTGTGTACCGGCCGTACCTCGAGGCGACAGGCGGTAATGGCCCGATCCATCGTGTCGCGGGTGATCTTTGCATCGCCAAAGAACTGACGGCTGATGCTGACACATCCCATGAACAGGCTCTCGCGCTGCCTGGGCTGCATGCCCCGCCCGAGAATGAGTTCGGTGCTGCCGCCTCCGATGTCGACCACCAGTCGCTGCTCGTCGCCGGCCGCGAGTCCGTGAGCGACGCCGAGGTAGATCAGCCGCGCCTCTTCGCGCCCGGCAATGACGTCGATGTGATGACCGAGCGCCGCTTCGGCCTTGCGTAAAAAGGCCCCGCCGTCGTTGACCTGGCGCAGCGTGTTGGTTCCGACGGCGCGCACGCGGCTGCGGGGGAATTCGCGCAGCTGTTGGCCGAACCGGGAAAGGCACTCGAGCGCCCGCTGCTCGGCCTCTTCCGTCACCTGTTTGCGGTCATTCAGTCCCGCGCCGAGGCGCACCATTTCGCGCAGTTTGTCGATGACTTTGAGCTGACCGCTGTCGAGGCGGGCGGCGATCATGTGAAAACTGTTGGATCCGAGATCGACCGCAGCCACGGTCTCGGGGGTTTCGAGTTGAGTTGGAATTGCCGACATGATGCACTCGGGTTGCGGGCGGGGACCCTGTCAGAAAAGATCGATCTGGGGGTGTGAAATGGCGGACGGGTCGTGACTTGAGCTATTTTTTCGTTTTGCCCAAGGCGCGCAGCTGGTTGGGTGTGAGCGCCCAACGCAGAATGCAGCGACCCTGCTCCGGAACGCCGTGACTGCCGAGCAGGCAGGCGCCACCCTTGCCGAAGTCAAGGAACCCCTCGCTACGGCCGCACACCAACCAGGCAACCAAGTCGGACAGGTCGGGTTCGTGGCCCACCACGCACAATGTACCGTCGACCGTCTGTTGTGCCAGCCAGTGCGTCATATTGGCCGGACCCTGGCCCGGCGACAGTTCAGGAACTTCGAGCACCAGATCCGGCTTGACGCCTTTGGCCACGATCTCCGCCGTTTGTCGCGCGCGCGTCAATGGGCTGGTCGCCAGCACATCGATGTGCTCGACGAGTTGCCTGATGCCGCGAACGCCTGCGCGCATCCGCTCGATTCCTCTCCGGGTGAGGGGGCGCAGTTCGTCGCTGCTGTGATGCTTGGCAAAGTCTTCCCGATCCTTTGCGACGGCATGGCGTATCAACAAGATATCCATGGTTATGACCGGCTCCTTTTGTGGCGC
The DNA here is from genome assembly GCA_965368585.1 of uncultured Chromatiales bacterium. GTDB lineage: Bacteria > Pseudomonadota > Gammaproteobacteria > Chromatiales > Chromatiaceae > JARRQB01. Next base: position 20,261 of record CBDUNM010000079.1, read on the forward strand.
TGGCGATTACCGTAGGTAAACGCGCGAAATGTTTGCCTGGCGTGTTCCGAAGTGATCTGATTTCGGGTACCAATCCTGTAAAGATAACGCAACAGGTTGTGAAAAAGTATGAAGTTTTGTTGTCAATGCAGCGGCGTTGTCGAGCTGCGGGTTCCGGACGGCGACAATCGCCCGCGTCACGTCTGCAATGACTGCGGCATGATTCACTATCAGAACCCCAAGATCGTCACGGGCTGCCTCCCCGAATGGCGGGACCAGGTATTGTTGTGCCGTCGCGCGATCGCGCCTCGTCGCGGCTATTGGACGCTGCCCGCCGGGTTTCTGGAAAACGGTGAAACGACGCAGCAGGGCGCGGCGCGGGAGACCGAGGAGGAGGCGAATGCGCGGGTCGATGTTTACGCCTTGTACACCACCTTCAATCTGCCGCACATCGACCAGGTGTATATGTTCTTTCGCGCACGTCTGGCGGACCTGGATTTCGGTCCGGGCGAGGAAAGCCTCGACGTGGCGCTGTTCAACGAGGCGCAGATACCCTGGGATGAAATGGCGTTTCCCGCAGTCGCCGAGACCTTGAAATTGTATTTTTCCGACCGTGCGCGCGGGGAGTACAGAGCCCATCTGGGCGATATTTTGCGTGTGCCGGGCGCCGGTTTTCGCCACTACGAAGTGCGTATGCTAGACAGCCCTCGGTCTTGAGTCCCGCGTCGAGGTCAGCTGCTGCGGCGCGGTTAATACCGCAGATGCGCTGCTCCGCTTGCCGACAAGCGACCCGGACAGGACACCAGATCTAAAGTCCGCGAGGCCTGCTCCGATATCGTTATTCGGACTAGAGAGTCGCGCAAACGAAGACCAACATGATACGGACGTCCACTGAACGCTTTGTACGTGAGGACGATTTCATCGTTTCGAAAACCGACGCCAAGAGCCGAATCACCTACGCCAATCGAGTTTTCATGCACCTGTCCGCCTACGATTAACGCGACCTGTTGGGCGAGCAGCACCATTTCGTGCGTCCCCCGGATATGCCCAGAGGCGTTTTCCGCTATATGTGGCGGACCTTGCAGCAAGGGCGGGAGTTTTTCGGTTACATGAAGAATCTGCCGAAAGACGGCAGCTTCTATTGGACCTTCGCCTATGTGACGCCCACCTACGATGCGCACAACGAGCTGGCGGGTTACTACTCGGTGCGTCGAAAACCCCGCGAGGAGGGTATCCGACGAATGGAAACCGTTTTACGCGGCCAGCTGCGGCATATGGGGGCGGTTGTCAGCGCCGTCAGGTCGCCGCCGGCGACTGGATGCACGATCGTGCGACGCAAGACGCCGTATACGCGGCGTTCGAAGATGCCGAGTCGGCCAGCGAGGAGCTGGTTACCATACTCGGAGGTTTGGCGGACGAAATGCGCCGCTACGAGAAGCCCGCCAGCAGGACCACGGAAGTCGAGCTCTTAATAGTGTCTTAGGGTTCGCGCCGAAATAATTGCGCGTTTTCAGGCGTTGAGACGCCCGACTGGCAAGGCGCGAGGAGTCCGAATAGCCAGCCTATTTAAACGACGAGCAACGCAGTCAGACGGGATGTATCGGCGTATAAAAACGGGAAGTTGTTTTTTCGCGAACCCTTAGGTCGTTAGATCTTCAGCGCGTCTCGACCTGCACCAGCCGCACATTCTGGGCGACCAGGCCGTCCTCCACTTCACTCTCCTGCAGGTAAAACTCGACCAGCGTATCGCGACTCATCAATCCCTCGGGGCGCACTTCGTCGGCCAGCTCGTTGGCGTGACAGAACACGCTTTGCCACGGCGAGTCGGGGTCGCGGTGATCGGTAATCCACATGTTGGGACGGAGTTCCTTGATAAAGTTGAGGAAGCCATAGCCTTT
>CBDUNM010000080.1:0-22125 GCA_965368585.1 uncultured Chromatiales bacterium
CCGCCGCGAAACGGTGCAAGGCCGAAAACTCGTAAGCGGCAAGGGCTGTGCCGCCCGTTGCCGATCGCACCTGAGCATCCCGGTGTCTCCGTCGGAACTGGTCGGTAGCCACTGGTATGTCATTGAACAAATCAGCGCGGAAAACCTCGCACGCCTGCATCTGCAATTGACGGAGTTCGAATCCGGAACGCCCTGCCTCTCCCTGGTGGACGATGGCTGTGTCATTCATCCGGTGCGGCCGACGGCATGCCGCCAGTTCAACGTCTTCGGAGGGGTCTGCGCCGAAGGCGAGGGTGTCTATCATACGCGTCGTCAAGACGAGCTGACGCCGCTGCCGGAATATTTCGAAGAATCATCTTTTCGATGCTGTCCCTTTACGGCATCCAAGCCAAGGAGGGTGGCGGAAACTGTTCAAACAAGTCGCACAGCACCGTTTCGCCAAGGTATTGCAGGAACAGCAATGGCTTAAACGCGCGCAGCGGATGGAAGCCTTCGATCGGCGCCGACCGAGTAGCGATGTCCAGGCGTGAAACAGATCCCGACGTCTCTTCGATAAACGCCGCGTCGCGTACGGACCTCGGTGCGATTTGGGGAGCGCACTCTCGCGTATCACAACGGATAACCCAGATCGGCAAAGTCTTTCTTGTATATCGATTTAATGACCGCTGCTCCTCTGTCATCATCGATAGCTCCCGCTCTGATTCGGGCATCGTAGCTGCTTCGGTTTGCGACGGGAATATCCATCTCCAGCATTGCTGACAGCCTTGTGCTTATCTGTTTGGTATCAATAATTTCGTCGAAATACTTCACCGACAGGCCCGCTAGCGTATAGATGTAGAACTGCGGGTGCGTATGCTCATTACGCATGAGCACCACTGGCAAATAGTCGAGGTACAGATCAATTAATTCACTGGAGGCGCGATCGGCTTTATCCGCCTCAACGAACTTGTTGTAATCCTGGCGAGTCATGACCTCCCGCATGATCCGATAGGCGAAGTTAGCTATTTTTTTACCACCTGATTGAAAAAATTCTCCTTTATCCACCAGCCACCCATAGTAGTAAGAATAAAAACGGTCTAATGGGTTACGGGCGACAAGCACCTTCTTGTAGCCGCGAATATCGTGAGGATCCGGCGCTTTCTCCAGATGCCGGAGATCTTTGTGAGATAAGTCCAGTCCGGCCATTTCCGCCACGTGATTCAGCGTGGTAAATCCACATTTGAAGTTTACGACAAACAGCAGCTTTTTTTCATGGTGAAGCAGTATGCGGCTCCTGCTGTCGACGTAGAGAGATTCGCTCTGTCTATTTTTATCGAATGCGGCGCCGAGATAGTCGATTATTGATTTCATAGCATGGTTAAAACGGATTAGTTGGAAATGCCCAAAAATGACGCGCGTTTCTTTCTGATGATATACGTTCCCGGACTCACTTTCTTTTCGATTCTTGCATCGTTTTGTTTACATATCCGAATAACCCCCTTATGGTAAAAATGGTTGATGTGCACGTCGTTGTCGAAAAATATGCTGCGTTGGTCCCGCTGCTGCTTCACTGATCTCATGACTCGGAGAATACCGCCTTCGTTTCCAGGAACCGACAGATATAAAAGACCTCCGTAGCCTAATATAGAAAAAACATCTGCAATAAATCCCCGCGGGTCGGGCACATGCTCCAAGACCTGATCCAATACAACCAGATCGTACTTCTTTCGTGTTACGGCCGCACAGAAATTCCCCTCAACGATATCGATGCCATAATTCTCTTTGGCGTACCGACATGCATAATGATTGGGCTCTATCCCCGCAATATCCAAGCCGGCACTTCTGGCGGCCAGCAATGTCGTTCCGATGCCGCAGCCGATGTCAAGCAGGCTTCGCGCATCGGGTTGTATCTCCAACAACGTCTTTACTATTACCTGAGCGTGACGGCTATTACCTTCGCGCTTATCTATATGCCATTGAAGATCGTTTTTTAGCGCACTGTCGTTTTCCTGATAGAGCTTGCTTTGGAATAAAGTATGGCATCTGATGCACGCAAACAAAGGTCGCTTCTTTTTGGTTCTGGACCCCAACAATGACCCGATCGTAATGACCAGCTTGGAGCCGCACAGCGGACATGTATTACTTCTGGTCATGCTGAATGAATTTCAAAGGTTTAGACATGCGTGCGAATCAGAAAGGCCAAGGCGGATTTCTTACCGGTCGGGGGGGCCTCGCCTGAGCCTGGATTCTACACCGCAACCTGTCCGAATTGGAGACCGAAATACCGAGGCGTAAGACAGATATCCCGACTGGTGTCGTGTCCAAACGACCCGATCCTATCGCGCGGGGCCTTTGTGGTAGCCTGCGTGTTGCGTGAATAGTTCCAGAACCAGGGCGCACCGGCTAAAGCAGGCGGCGTGATTGGGCCAGAAGTAATCACAGGTCGGCCTATCCTATCAGGACGGAGTGTTGTTGGATCAGGGTGTCCCAAATGAACGCAAACGTCTCGATAGAAACAGTGCGGATTCGCGAAGCGCGCCTCGCCGATTTTGCAGCGGTGGTCTCGATTTACAATGGCGTTATTGAAGAAGGCGGCTATACCGCTGACACCGCGCCATATAGCCTCGAATCCCGCCGGGACTGGTTCGTCTCGCACCTCAATGCGCGCTATGCCCTGTGGGTCGCCGAGACGGGACGGCAGATAGCCGGTTACGGCCACCTTTCGGCGTGGCGTCCGGACCGGGCCGCGCTGTTTGGCGTCGCCGAAGTGTCCTACTATCTCGCTGCGCCTTATCGAGGCCGCGGCATCGGCAGACGCCTGCTATCCCAAGGACTGGAAATCGCCATGCGCAATGGCTTTCATACGGTGATCGCGATATTGCTCGACACCAACGTGCGCAGTATCGGTCTGCTGCAATCGCTGGAATTCGAGATCTGGGGACGAATGCCGGATATTGCGCGGTTCGAAAACGGGCGGTGCGGCCAGTTGATCCTAGGGCGCGGTCTTTGAACGGCGACCGGTCTGCGGCCTTCGGCACAGCTCAATGCCGCAAAATCTGGCTCGGGCACGAATAGGTGCGCCGGAGCTGCGGATTGTTGAATAACTCTTCCGAATTGTGCGTTTCGAGAGTTTCACCGCCGTCCATGTAAATGACCCAATCGGCGACCGTCTTGGCGAATCCCATTTCGTAAATTACGCACAACATCGTCATGCCACTTGTCACCCGTTCGATCATGACGTCCATAACCTCCATGATCGTTTCGGGATCCAATGACCGGCCCATGCTCTGCCGGTAGCTCAACCCCATCGCTTCCGCCGCCTCGTACTGGCCCCTGGGTATCGCCGGCAGACCACCACGCACCACCTTCGCTATGTAGGCCGACTGGACCATCACGATGCCGATCAGGGCACGTAACAGGTTGTCGAAATGCTTCCCCTCCGGCAGCAACAAGTGCGGCACGACCGACGCCATGACAATTTCGTGATCAAGGGAACGCCGCGCCACAACTCGATAAACGCGACGTTCAGCGCCCTCACGATAGGCATATCCGAACGCCGCCCCAACGCCAGCACGATACCGATCGGCAGCGCCGCGACAATGCCCGTGGCGGACAAAATCAAGGTCACCATCAATCCGCCCCACAGGCTGGTTTCCACCGGCGACAGTCCAAAGCTGCCACCGTCAGAAGCACGAAGGCGATGACCGAAAAGCAGAGCAGGACAAACGCACTCAACCGACCTTTTTGCGCGAAGCGGTCAAGGAACAAGGGCGCGACCTAACATACCAACAAACCGCCCGTCAGGATGACCCGCCTTAGCTCGGCGTCGGGGTAAAAGCCGAATATATACTGCTTGAAGCGTACGTAGACGAACACCCACCATGCCCCGCCGCGGGTACAGGCTTCCCGCGAATCACCGACCCAATCGGCATTGACAAAAGCCCAGCTGATCAACCGCGCGAGAATCCGCTACAGGATATAAACCGCCAGCAACGTGAACCCTGTTTTCATCCAGGTTGAAAACAGGCTCTGGCGCACCAGCCGACAACACCGACACGGGTCGAAGGCGGCGCCAGAGCCTGGTGGGGGTTGCGTTTCCGGCTGTGATATTCCCGTCTCAGACATTTCGGATCACCGCTCCACCAGGGCCAATTTGCGGTTGTACCAGTTCATGAGCATGGAAATCAGCAAACCGCATTAACGAACTTGAACAATCCCTCGCACAGTGCGGTGCAAGGAGATCACACGTGATCCCCATGCGATCAGCCCGCGGGTTGCTCCGAAGCCTTCTTCCAGGCGACTTCATCGCGTAGATAAACCGGTACCGCATGCTCGGCCGCCAACCCTTTACCGGCCGCCAACCGGTGCGCGCCGAGCAATGCCACATCGTGGGCATGTACCCGCAGATCCGGCTCTACGCGCTCGATCTGACCCGCGAAGCGCTGCGCCAGATCAGGGCCGTAGGCGCCCCAGCCGCTGCCCGCGCCCCACCAGCCCGTCCCCGACACCGCCGGTACCGCGGTAGACTTGGCGACGATTTCCTCGCCCGAAACCTGCATCAGGCCGGCCGAACCGGCGGTGCACACGGCCCAGTAGATCTCCCCCATGCGCGCATCGAACGCCGCTATTACCTGCTCGACACCGTGTTCGCGTCGCACCCGTTGCGCCAGCGCCACGAGCGTCGATACCGGCACAACCGGAAGGTCGGCGCCCAAAGCCGCGCCCTGGGTGACACCGGCGGCGATACGCAGACCGGTGAACGAACCCGGACCGCGACCGAATGCGATGCCGTCGAGCTGCTTCAACCCCACACCCGCCTCGGCGAGCAATTCGTCCATCATGGGCAAAATCAACGCGCTGTGCTGTCGCGGGGCCACTGCGAAACGGGAGAGGATATCACCGTCTACATAGAGCGCCGCCGAACAGGTCTCTTCGGCGGTATCGATGGCGATCAGTTTCACGACGTCCCTCCAACGGTCGCAACGTGCGACTCGAAAAAATCGATCACGTCGGCCAACTCCCGCGTGCGGGCGAAGGCTGGCATGGCGTTGAGAAATGTCTGGCCATAAGACTTGTCACGGCGCAGCAAACGCGGGTCGCAGACCACCAATACGCCAAAATCGGACTCGTCGCGAATCAGCCGGCCAGCACCTTGTTTCAGGGCGATGGCCGCTTGCGGGACCTGGTAATGCATGAACGGGTTGCCGCCCTTTTTACGCAACGCGTCGAGCCGCGCCTGCAACACGGGATCACCGGGCGCGGCGAACGGCAACTTGTCGATGACCACCAGGGATAACGCCGAGCCGCGCACGTCCACGCCTTCCCAGAAACTGGAGGTGCCGAGCAAAATGGCGTTACCCAACTGCACGAACTGCTCCAGTAGCTCCGCCTTGGGTGCGGTTCCCTGCACCAACAACGGGAAGTCGACCTTGTCCTCCAGCCAGGCAGCCGCTTCGCGCAACGCCCGATGACTGGTAAACAACAGGAATGCGCGGCCGCGGCTGGTACGTAGGATCGGCGCAAGCAGTTCCATCATCGCGACAGTGTAGCCACCGTCCCGGGGTTCGGGTAATCCGCGCGGCACGAACCAAAGCGCCTGCCGCTGGTAGTCGAACGGACTGTCCCAACGCGCCGTAAGCGCTCCGTTAAGCCCCAATTGCGACTGGAAATGACTGAAATCATCACCTACCGCCAAAGTGGCCGAGGTAAAGACCCAACTGCCACGATGGCGCGCCATCTGTTGCTGAAACACGGCAGCGATTTCCAGCGGCGTACTGTTCAGTCTCAAGCTCTGTAGATGCGTTTCGAACCAGCGAACCGTGTCATGTGTGTCATCCGGCTGCCAAAGCTCGCTGAGCACGGTCTGCAGCGCGCCGCAGCGCTCCAGACAACTATCGAGCCCCTGCCCCCTCCCTTTGATGGTCTCCAGCATGCCGTGCAGCGAGTCGAGCTCAGCCTGCAAGACGGCCATCGCTTCTTGCACGCCGGTTTCGTTGACCAACTCGTGCCAGGCCCCGCGTCGCGCATCGGCGCCCAAGGTAAGCCGCAGATCGCGGGCTGCCTTGGCGAGCGTATCCGTCTGCTCTTCGAGCCGGGGCAGATCGCCGGCCTCGCGGTGGTACTCCAGCTTGGTGTCGTTCGCCAGTTCGACCAGCTGACGCGTACTCAAGCTGGTGCCGAAGAAATTACTGGCGACTTCCGGCAGCTGGTGCGCCTCGTCGACGATGAAGGCATCCGCGTCCGGCAACAACTCGCCGAAGCCGTCATCCTTCAACGCGAAATCGGCACACAACAGGTGGTGATTTACCACCACGATATCGGCTTCCTGTGCGCGGCGCCGTGCTTCAACCAGATGGCATTTACTCCACGCCGGACATTCTGCGCCCAGACAATTCTCGGCGCTGGAGGTCACCAGCGGCCATACCGGGGCGTCCTCGGGAATATCCAGCAGTTCGGCGATATCGCCGCGTTCCGTGCGGCGGGACCATTCACGAACCCGGTGCAGCCAGCCAATCACCTCGCGACGCTGGCCGCGCGGATCCGTCAAGGCGATATCCAGTCGGTACACGCACAGGTAGTTGGCACGACCTTTGAGCAACGCGGTTCGCGCCGGACTGGCCAGGGCGTCGCGCACCCGCGGCAAATCCCGCAGGAACAGCTGATCCTGAAGGTTACGCGTGCCGGTGGAGATGATGATTTTCAACTGGGACAGCAAGGCGGGGACCAGGTAGGCAAAGGTCTTGCCCGTGCCGGTGCCCGCCTCCACTACCAGGACGCCGCCGTCTTCCAACACCTGCATCACGGCCTGTGCCATGGCCAGCTGTTGATGGCGATAGTTGAAACCCGGGATGGATTGGGCAAGTCGACCCTCAGGTCCCAGAAGGTCCGCTATGGCGTCCATCATCCGGTCTGGTTGTCCCAGACGTCGTCTTGCAGCCCGTTGACCGCGTCCCACCGTAGCCGACCGATGATTTTGAAGCGCGCGACCGACATGGCGCCCCGTTTGGCGCGCCCCGCGCTGGCGGCATCGATATAGTCTTCGACGTCGGCGCGCTCCGCCTGATAAATCTCGTAGGGTTCGTAATCGGCATCCATGAGGACCAGCACGACCGCGTCCCAGTCCTGGGTGAGCTTGAGCTGGCCGATGCGTTCGCCACCCTTGCTCTCGTCGAAAATAGTTCGGCTTTTGATTTGAATGCGCTTGCCGGACACCGGTTCAACCGCGTTCCAACCGCCGGTTTCGCCGGTCTTTGCCTCCAGGCCGAGCAATCTGACCGCATCGTGTTCAGCGATCTCGTTGCTGATCCCGGGCAGCGGTTTACCCATGGTGCGCCGGTACTCCGCCGCGAGCTGACGGGCTTGCGCAATCAATTTATCGGCCGCGTAGGGATTACTCACGGATTCGTGGTTGTGAACTAGTTTAGTGACGGAATTCTATCGTACTCCGACCATCTTCAGCCTTGATTGGGATCCCAATAGCCGAACGCATCGGCGGCGGGCGCCTGCTGGCGTTGACGATTCTGAGCACCGACATCATCAGCCACATGGCGGGCAAAACCACACAATTCATCAAGGTATTCGCCGCGCTGCTGATCGGTCAAATCCTTCTGGCTGCCCAGTAAATAGCCCATCACGGCAGCCAAGTACTGCATCACCATGCCCGAATCGGCATCCGGCTCCTGGCGCGCGACCGCCTGTTGGATATCCTGGAACAGTTGCGGGGAAAGTTGTATTTCGGACACGTAACGACCCTCTTAGAACTTACTTAGTAGACTGCATTCTAACGTCTGGAGACTTGCGCTGCTGCGCGTTTTCTGGTGGAACGCAATAATGGAATCGGGATTGCTCGTGTTGGAGACCAGCCCAACCCACGCCGGGCTGGTGCGCATTCGCGTGCAGACGGACAATGCGCGGTCGCTGACAGATAACGAAATGATAGCCGCTGACGACGCGGAGCAACGACTGGCGCTGCATTTTCACGACGTCGATGCGGCGCGTATGCACGCGCACCAAGCCATGCGCCGCCACCTGGTCGACGTAGACGCCGGGACTTACCGCATTCCGTTGATCGAGGCGATCGCCTGTGCCCAGGCGATCCGGCTCAAATACCATCCGGTATACATCGACCCGACGCTGACCGACCCCGTACTCGACGACATCGCCCAGCGAGTGGCAGCGAAGACGCGCCACAAGGCGGCAGTTGACCGAATCTGGCAAATCGTGGGCGGGCTGGCCGTGGCGTTTCTAGTCCTGCTCGGAACGTCGCTCGGACGCAACTGACCTGCTTGATACGTCTAATCTTCGACAATCGGAGCACCACGAGCCACGCGGCTGGAGTGATCGGCCTAGCGCAATATGCGAGTCAGTACCGACTGGCCTGCCGTTCGGCTTCGCGCGCCGCGGATTCGTTCCCCTGGGCGCGGCGACTGCGCGCGATCAGCTTCCAGTTTTCCCGCTTGAGCGATTGTTCGTACGCGCCCGCCATGCTGTTGGACTTGCCCGCCAACTCCTCTGCCAGGGCAAACTGCCCCTGCGCCTCACGCAATACCGCCAGCCGGTACCAGAGTTCCGGGTTGCGGGGTTCGATACGCAGTCCGCGTTCGATACTCGATACCGCAGACACCAGATCGCCTCCGGCGCGCTGATCCTCGGCCCGGCGCACCAACACCTTGACCGCTTTCGCCGGTTCGGGGCGCGCGGTCTGCGGTGCGGCAGGCGGCACGTAGGCGGCGATCGCCGGCGCATCACCGCGCTCCACCGTCGGCGGTGGCAGTTCACCGCGCGTCACCACCGGGGCCGGCGGCTGGGTACGACGCGGTGGGCCGGAACACGCCGTCAGAAAAACAACCACCAGGAGCGAACCAATCAGCAGAGGGTGCGGTCGATACATGTCTTAATTTCCAAGCTGCGACACAGACGTGTAGTTTAACCCTTAAGCTTCGTCATCGACGGAACAAACGCTCAAAAAAACCGGGCAAGCCAGTCGCTTCGGATGACTCGGCTCGTTGCGCACACGCAGACCACTCGCGCGGCCCGGACCCCTTGACGAAAGGAAACGCCACGGCACCGGGACACTGCCGGTCCGCCAGGAGTCCGCTCTCGGGCAGTATCCATTGATAGTCCACGCTCTCCGGAGTCGTCAGACTCACCGGCGTCGCCTGTAAGGATCGCATCAAGCGCCCCCAAACCGGAAGCGCGCCCGAACTGCCGGTCAGGCCGGTCGGTCCATTGTCGTCCCGTCCGATCCACACCACGCCGACGCGATCACCGGTGAAACCGGCAAACCAGCTGTCGCGCAAATCGTTGGTGGTACCCGTCTTGCCCGCTACTTCGAAGCGCTCGCCCAGATAGCTGGATAGGCCTCGCCCCGTGCCCATGCGCACCACTTCAACCAGGTTTCTGCCCAACAGGAAGACCGGTCCCGCATCCGCCGCACGGTTTACGGTCAGCGGATAGCGCTGCAACGGTTCGCCAGTCTCGGTGAGTACTTCTCTGATTGCGCGCAACGGTGATCTGAAGCCGCCCGAGGCTAGCGTCTGATAGATCTGCGCAACCTCGATCGGCGACGCTGAAACGGCCCCCAGCAATAAAGAAGGCAAGGGCGCAATCTCGCGTTCGACACCCAACGACCGTAAGGTCTCGATGACAGCGTCCAGACCCAGGTCCAGTCCCAGATGGACCGTCGCCAAATTCAGTGAACGCGTCAGGGCATCATGCAATGCAACCCTGCCGTGGGTCTCCCTATCGTAGTTGTCAGGCTGCCACACCTGGCCATCCCGGCCCCGTAGAGTGATCGCTTCATCCTCCAGCGGGGTCAGCAGATGATAGCGGTCGGGTCGTGACAAGGCCGTGAGATAGACCGCAGGTTTGACCAGCGATCCGATCGGGCGGATAGCGTCCAGCGCACGGTTGAACCCCACGAAACGGGCCGATTTACCACCCACCAGGGCTTGTACTTCGCCGCCTTGCGCGCTGGTCAGCACGACGGCGCCTTGCAGCTGATTGTCGCTGCGACCGGCCGTTTTGTCCAAACGCGAAATCTGCTCGTCAACCAATCGTTGCGCCTCGCGCTGCGCCCACGGGTCGAGCGTTGTAAAAACACGCAACCCCTCGGACGTCAAATCCTCCTCACGATAGTCCCTTTGCAACTGGCGCTTGACCAGATCCACGAAGGCCGGATAGCTGTGCGCACTGGTTCGGCCCTTCTCACTGACCCCCAAGGGCGCCGCCTTGGCTATCGCCAGCGCGGCGGCATCCAGCCCGCCTTGCCGGAACAAGACGTCCAACACCAGATCGCGCCGGGCCTTGGCCCGTTCGGGGTGCCGCCGCGGATTGTAGTAGCTGGCGCCCTTGACCAGCCCCACCAACAGCGCAGTCTCGGCAACGCTGAGTTCCTGGAGTGGACGATTGAAGTAGTAAAAGGCCGCCAGGCCGAAGCCGTGAATGGCCCGCTCGCCGTCCTGTCCCAGAAAGATCTCGTTGGCATAGGCTTCGAGAATTTCGTCTTTGTCGTAGCGTGCCTCGAGGATCAGGGCCATCAGCGCTTCATTGGCTTTGCGCCACAGACTGCGCTCCGGCGTCAGGAAGAAATTTTTCACCAACTGCTGGGTCAACGTGCTGCCGCCTTGGACAGCGCGGCCCGCGCGCAAGTTGATCCAGACGGCGCGGAGAATCGAATTCAGGTCGATGCCGATATGGCTGAAAAAACGGCGGTCTTCGATCGCCAGCAGGGCATCCACCAGATGCGACGGAAGCTCGGCGCGCTTGACCAGAACTCGGTCTTCTTTGTGAGAAGGATAAATACTGCCGATCGTCGGTGGCTCCAATCGCACCAGATCCAGCGCCGCGCCGCGGGTGGCGTCGCGCAGGTCGCCGACCACTCCGTGGTCGATGCGGATATCCAGAAACCGTTCGGACTCCATCTCATCCCAAAACTGAAACGCGCGCGTCCTGATCAGAAATCGACCCTTGTTGCGCGACCATTGCGCAGTGCGCTGCGGATTACGCACCTTTCGATACCCGAGTTCCCGCAGCTCGTGAACCAGCTGTTCGGCACCGATCGTCGCACCGACGTAGAACTCGAGCGGGCGTGCATACACGCGCGCCGGAACCGCCCAGCGCTTGCCTTCGAACTTCACCCGCACTTCTTTCGCGAGATATACACCGTAAAGACCCACGGTCACCGTCAGAAAGGTGACTAGAACCAGACTCCATTTCAATATTTTAAATATAAACAGAGGTTTGGTTGCTTTTTTCCGGCGGCCCGCCGACTTTGCCTTGCGTTTCTTTGCCACGTACATGCAACGTAAAAACGCTCATCATAACCCGTGTGGCCCGTCCGCCGGCCGGTGAAAGCAGAAGATCTGCGCGATGAAGCCGCAAACCCCCTATGGACGGTGCGCAAAATGACCGGCTGACGGATTTCGATACACCGGCTCTCGATTGGGCCGGTCTTTCTTATTGGTCTTTTTTATGGCTATCGCGACCTTCAGCGGCGCCTGGGTCCTGCCAAAAAACTACCGCATCGCCGAGGGGGCGCTTCGAGCCCGGAGCGAAAGAAACGCTGCAACTGGCGGCGATGACCATCCGCAAGCGGATCCATTTCCTCACCAACCCCTTGGTCTCCTCGCGAAAAACCCCAGCGTCTCCGATTTGGCGGAATTCGGCGCGGTCGCGAACGCCGTGGCCTGGACCAGCATGTTGCCCGGCACCCTGGGAACCGCGCTCGTACGACACGACGGTACGGTTATCGGCAACCCGATCAGCCGGCGCGTCGAACTCTGGTGCGAGGCGGACTTGAAGCATTTCGCCAGTGTTGAAAAAGGCACAAGCTCGTACCCGGTGTGTCCGACTCGGCGGCGGCGAATTGCCGTTGTACTGCGCAATATCGAGCCGCAATCGGCCACCGCCCGGTTGGCGCAAACTCTGGCCAGTGTCGACGGCGAGACCCAGACCGCGTCGCTGGAGACCTACCGAGAACTCCGGTGCGCGCTGAACGCCGGGATCACACCCATCAGCAAGTCGATCTTTTCCTCACCAGAAGACGTGCTACGAGCAGCCGACCAGGCTATGTAACGCACCAAACACCGGCCGAATGTCAGCGGCCGCCGCTATCAAATGCAAATGACACACGACGTTCCGCTGGCGGTCACGGCTTGAACGGAGGCTGCCCTGCCGGCCCCGTCGGCTGCCCATCGCAGACCACGGCGCCCGCCCCGCCGGAATTGACCCTCTGACTACCGCCGCAACGTGCGACAAACGCGTTGAACGGATAGAAACCGGTATCGTGTCCCGCTGGCCCGTCGATGGCCGGTCTTCCCCGTGAGCGTTCGCCCCGGCTTCGAACCAAAATGCCTGCAGGGTGTCCGATCTGGTTCAATACCGTCAACTGAAGCTGATGTGGTTCGAAACTCCCGTAAAACAATGCCAGACCCGAACCGATGAATCTCCCGCGACTGAGAGCCCGCGTATCAACCTCATGAATTTCCGTACAGTTTTCCGCAAGAACGGGCGGCAACAGGCTTGAGTTAAGGATGGCGACCTTGTTGCTTAGCGCGCGCGCGCTGTCCAAATCGTATCGGCAAGGCGCTCGTCAGACTGCTGTGCTGAACGCGCTGGATCTGGACATTGCAGCCGGAGAACGCGTTGCGCTGCTCGGTCGCAGCGGTGCCGGCAAGTCGACGTTGCTGAATTTGCTCGGCGGGATCGACGCGCCCGACAGCGGAAGCATCGTGATAAACGGTATCGCGCTGCAGGATCTGGACGAACGCCAACGCACCTTGTATCGGCGGCAGCATGTCGGTTACATCTATCAGGCATTCAATCTCATCGCCACCTTGACCGCGCAGGAAAACGTGGCGCTGCCCCTGGAACTCAACGGCTTATCGACGTCGCAGGCGGCCGCCGGCGCGGCCGACATTCTCGACCAAGTGGGACTCGGCCGACACCTCGGCGCCTTTCCGGATCAGTTGTCGGGCGGCGAACAGCAGCGGGTCGCCATAGCGCGTGCCCTGGTCCATCGGCCCACATTGGTGCTTGCCGACGAACCGACCGGTAATCTGGACGCCGCAACCGGCCGGCACGTACTGGACCTGTTGGACAATCTGCTCGCGGACCAACGCCGCGGCGTTTTCATCGTCACGCACAGCGCAGCAGTGGCCGAGCGCGCCGACCGGGTGCTCACCATCGTCGCGGGAAAGCTGCAGCCTACCAGCGATCAACTGGCGTGGTAAGGCGTACGCTGTTGCTGACCAGCCTGCGTGAGTTGCGCCGCTACAAGGCGCAGGCCATGCTCAGCCTGATGGGTATCGCCTTGGGCGTCGCGGTGATGGTGGCTGTCGACCTGGCCAATGAGAGCGCGCGTCGCGCATTCGCCCTATCGATGGAAGCGCTGACCGGTAAGGCAACGCATCGCATCGTCTCGGACAACCCGCTGGGAATTCCGGAAGCCTACTTCGCGCAGTTGCGCGTGGCGCAGGGAATCCGCGCCGCGACGCCCATCGTCGAAGGCACGCTCAAGACACCGGATGGGACTTTGCGCCTGTTCGGCGTCGATCCTTTCACCGATCGCGATTTTCGCCCCTACTCGAACGCCATGGCCGAAGGCGACCTGCGGGCACTGCTGGTGCAGCCGAATACCGTTCTTATTTCGATCAATGACGAGTGGCGACTGTCGTCTGCTGCCAACGGAGAGATACGCGTCAAGGCAGGCGGCCGTTCGACGTCGCTGACCGTTGTCGGCCGAATCGTTACCGACAACCCCGCGGCCCTTGAGGGTATCCTGCTGGCCGACATAGCGACGGCACAGGAGGTACTGCGTCGCAGCGGTTGGATCGACAGCATCGACCTGATCCTCGACGACGGCAGTGCAGCACGGCTGGCGCCTGGGTTGCCGCCCGGTTTGCGCCTCGAAAATATACGCAGTGACTTCAGTGCTCAGGCGAATATGACGGCGGCGTTTCACACCAACCTGGCCGCCATGGGCCTGTTGGCGCTCCTCGTTGGCGCTTTGCTGGTCTACAACACCATGAGCTTTTCGGTGCTGCGGCGACGTCACTTGCTCGCGCTCATGCGGGTCATGGGGGTCACTCGCAGCGACATATTCCACCTGGTGCTGATCGAAAGCCTGATCTTTGGGACCGTCGGCAGTCTGCTGGGCATCGGTCTGGGCGTACTCATCGGCTCGAGTCTGGTGCAGTTGGTCACCCGAACCATCAACGATCTGTATTTCGTGCTGACGGTCAGCAGCCTGCTGGTATCCCAAACGGTTTTGCTCAAGGGCTTTTTCGTCGGCTTGATCACCGCGCTGTTGGCTGCGCTGGGCCCGGCATGGGACGCCGCACGCACCAGTCCCGACCAGGCCATGCGCCGCTCCGGCGTCGAACGTCGGATGCATGGCGCCGCACCTTGGCTGGCGGTTGTGGGCGGTATCGTTGTCGGTTCGGGCTTGATTCTGGTCGCCTTGCCCTCGCGCGACCTGCTGCTGGCGTTCGGCGCGCTGTTCATGGTTATCATCGGATTTTCGCTTTGTGTACCCTGGTGCGTGTTGCGGCTCGGCGCGCTGCTTCAGCCGCTGATGACACGATTGTTCGGCCGCACCGGCCGGCTGGCCGCGCGCAATGTCAGCGCCGGCTTGAGTCGCTCAGGCGTCGCAGTGGCGGCGCTCGCCGTGGCGGTTTCAGCGACCGTCGGCGTGGGCACGATGATCCACAGCTTTCGCGCGACCGTGACCTACTGGCTGGAGCAAACCTTGACCAGCGACATCTACGTTTCGCTTGCGGGCGACAGCTCCACGCGACAACACATGAGTCTGCCCGGCGAATTGGTTGATAAGCTGCGCGCGCTGCCCGGTGTCGTCTCGGTCAGTACGGGCAGGCCGGGTGAACTAACGACCAGCGTAGGCAAGATCCCCATGCTCGCTCTGGGTAGCGCGCCGCATGTGGCGGATGGGTTCCGGTTCATACACAACGCCGACGATGCCTGGCCGTCGTTTCGCGCCGGCACGAGCCTGTTCGTCTCCGAAGCCATGGCCTTTCATCACGGCTTGGGAATCGCCGACAGGTTGATCGTACAAAGCCCCGACGGTCCGCTCAAACTGCGCATCAGCGGAATATTTTTCGATTACAGCAGCGACCGCGGCATGGTGGTCATCGACCGCGCTACCTACGCCCGCATCTGGCGGGACCCGGGCATCACCACAGCGGGTCTGAAACTGGCGTCGGACGCAGACCGGGAGTCGATACTGGCATCGGTACGCCGTCAGATCGCGCCGCTTGAAATCCCCCTGCAAGTCAGAGTCAACGCGGAAATCCGGGGTCATTCGATGGACGTCTTCGACCGCACCTTCGCCATCACCCACGTGTTGCGGCTGTTGGCTGTGGGCGTTGCCTTCATCGGCGTGCTCAGCGCGTTGCTCGCGTTGCAGCTCGACCGGACGCGGGAACACGCCACGTTGCGCGCGCTGGGCGTGACACCGGTTCAGCTCGGCGGCCTGATGTCGCTGGAGTGCGGTCTGATGGGATTGATTGCGGGCATCCTGTCGCTGCCCCTCGGCTGGGCAACGGCGCAACTCCTGATCCATGTCATCAACAAGCGCTCCTTCGGCTGGAGTATGCAGAACTGGATGCCCACCACGGTGTTTGCCGAGGCGCTGTTCCTGGCGGTGGCGGCTGCGTTGCTGGCCGGGCTGTACCCGGCGTGGCGACTGTCTGCCTTGGCACCCGCATCGGCCCTGCGCGATGAGTAACATACCGCTGGGCGCGATCATGCTGCTCCTGAGCCTGTGCCTCGGTTGCAGCGCACCGCCTCCGCCACCCGGCCCGGCATTGAGCGATCGCCTGGGCAGCTCGGATATCGACGGTTATACCCGCGCTATCGAGCCGCGCACCTTTGTCTTCCCAATGGATCACGGTCCCCATGCCGGGTTCCGCAACGAGTGGTGGTACTTCACCGGCAACGTGCAAGGGGCGTCTGGCCGTCGGTTCGGCTATCAGGTCACGTTTTTTCGCATTGCCCTGGCGCCGGAGACCACGCCGCGGGAATCCGCATGGGCGACCGGACATGTATGGATGGCCCATGTCGCACTGTCGGACCCGCTGCAAGACCGGCATATCGAAGCCGAGCGGTTTGCCCGCCACGCCGCAGGGCTCGCCGGGGTCCAGACTGAACCGTTACGACTGTGGGTCGAGGATTGGCAGATAACCGCCACCACGCAAGGCCAATGGCGCATTGAGGTCCAGACCGAGGCGTTCAGTCTGAGCTTCGAGCTGCAGCCAATCAAGCCTGTCGTGTTGCAGGGAAACGGGGGGCTTAGCCAGAAAAGCCCTGAACCCGGCAACGCGTCCTACTACTACTCCATCCCGCGACTCGCCACCGAGGGAACCGTCACGGTCGGCGACATGCCGCACCGGGTCTCTGGTCTGTCGTGGCTAGATCGCGAATGGAGCACCAGCGCGTTGGCCGACAACCAGGCGGGCTGGGACTGGTTCGCCCTGCAACTCGACGACGGGCGGGATATTATGTTTTACCGATTACGGCGAACCGATGGAACGATAGACGCGTTGAGCGCCGGCAGCCTGGCGATGCCCGACGGCCAGACCGTGCAGCTGTCGGAATCTTCGCTGCGGCTGACCCCAACGCACTGGTGGCAATCCGAGCATGGCGCGCGCTATCCGATCGGGTGGGGTTTGACCCTTGGCGATGAGCAATTGACGGTCGACGCCGTGATGGAGGATCAGCTCATGGACGTGAGCGTCCGCTATTGGGAGGGCATGGTCGTCGTGCGTCATGCCGTCTCGAGGCAAGTGATCGGTCGAGGTTACCTGGAACTGGCGGGGTACTGAGCCGCCGGGATCACTCATCATGGTTCGAATCGGCGGGACTTTCCGTCCGCGGCGATTTAGGACGACCGGCGACCGGCCGCTTAATCAGACTAGCTCACGTAAGCTTTTGGAAATCAACGAACAGACTATGGCCAAACTAAGCGCCTGGGTTAGCCCGGAAGGAAGTCTCGAAATCCTTTCTCAACTCGAGGTCAACGCGCTGCTCGACACCAGCGCGAAGGGGCTTTACGGTCAGTTCCGTCGTTGTGCCCTGGCGGTGCTCAACTGCGGCAGCCATACCGACGACGCGCGTGAAATATTCGAGACCTACAAGGATTTCGGTATCAACCTGATGCAGCGAAACCAAGGCATCAAGCTCAGGTTGGAAAACGCCCCCGACAACGCGTTTGTCGACGGTAAGATGATTCGTGGTATTCGCGAACATCTGTTCGCCGTACTGCGTGACATTATATACCTGCACAACGAAATCCACGGCGATCCCAGCTACGACCTGACTGATACCCAACACATCACGTCGGCGATTTTCCATATTCTACGCAACGCACGGGTGCTGAAGGCGGGCGTGCCACCCAATATCGTGGTGTGCTGGGGCGGGCACTCCATTTCCCGCAGCGAATACGACTACACGAAGGAAGTCGGCTATGAATTCGGTTTACGTGGTCTCGACGTTTGTACCGGTTGCGGCCCGGGCGCCATGAAGGGCCCGATGAAAGGCGCCACGATCGGACACGCCAAACAGCGCTTGAAAACGGGTCGCTACCTGGGCATCACCGAGCCGGGCATCATCGCCTCGGAACCGCCCAACCCTATCGTCAACGAATTGGTCATCATGCCCGACATCGAGAAGCGTCTGGAGGCGTTCGTGCGCGTCGGACACGGTATTGTCATCTTCCCGGGGGGCGCCGGCACCACCGAAGAACTCCTGTACCTGCTGGGCATACTGATGCACCCCGACAACAAGGATCAACCGTTCCCCCTGGTCTTCACCGGGCCAGCGCAAAGCGCCGCGTATTTCACGGAGGTCGACAATTTCATCGGGCGCACGCTGGGAGTTGCGGCGAAGCAACTTTACCAGGTCATTATCGACGATCCCCCCGAGGTCGCCAGGACCATGAAAGCGGCGATGGAATCGGTGCAGGCATTTCGCACGGATGACAACGACGCTTACTATTTCAACTGGGGTTTAAAGATCGAGGAGGGTTTTCAACGCCCCTTCGTGCCCACCCATGACGCCATGGCCGGCCTGGCGCTGAACGGCGATCAGGAACCACATATTCTTGCTGCCGATCTACGGCGGGCCTTTTCCGGCATAGTCACCGGCAATGTGAAAGAAGACGGTATCCAGGCGGTCGAGCAATACGGCCCGTTCGAGATTCACGGAGAACGCCGGATCGTGTCGGCCATGGACCACTTGTTGCAGGCGTTTGCCGTGCAGAATCGGATGAAACTGCAGGGCGACTACACGCCCTGCTACCGAATGGTCGCATAGCACGAGTCGCGGCGGGAGCAAACAAAAGCATACAAACCTATGTTGAACATCTGAGGCGGCGGCCTCAGAACGGCATATTCAACGTATTCTTAACAGTCCTCATTGACGCGTGCGGCAGCATGAAAGCCCGTACAACCCGGCCCTACGCGATCGGATACCCGGGCTAACCCACGACTGATGAACAAGTTGAACGGCGTCACGCTCGCGATGAGCCTTGCGTAGCAATCCTGGGGAATCGGACTTGCAAAAGGCAGACTTGTACGGATACTCCGAGCTGAGTTTGAGGACAACATCCAATGGTGAGAAGTGTGCATCGCGCACGGTTGCAGCTTCAATCGCGCGGTTTGGTTCTCCGGCTTATCCGCCAATGTACTGAACGATGCGTTGCCGGCCCGACACCTGCGATTCAAACCTGTCGCCATAAGCCGCTGCCGCTACGGCGCATCAACTCCGCATCTCGTCAACTTTACACTCGACGATCTGGGATTCATGGCGTGACTGCACATAATTTTAAGACTTCGTTGTTGCCCGTCCCGGAGCGTTGGCGGGCATGCCTTTCGCCCCTGTCTACCAAGACTGCCAAAGAGAACTCGACATGCTCAAACTGAAATACACGACGCGTTTGCTCGCTGCATCGATGCTGACCACAGGCGCGCACGTCGCCAGTGCGGCCACCATCGCCCTTGACCCGGCAGCAGCAGGCAACTTTCCGATCGGCGAAACCGTGACCTTCACCATCGCCGGAGTTTCTTGGCACAACGGCGACGGTGGTTGCGCTGCCGGACACGACACGGCTGTGCACCGGCGGCATCGTGGCGTGGGGCTGGGCATGATCGGGCGTAAACCCGGAAAATCATTTTTTCGACACGGTTAATCGGGCGTGCACGACTATCGGTCTGGCCGCGCCCTGGTCTTACTGTTTCAATCGGTGGTTTCCGAGGGTTGTGGCGGTACTGGCATCACCGAGCGCACCGCCGGCGCGCGCCCTAAGGCGGTAAAAAGGTGAATCAGTGATCAGTACTCACATCCCGGGCGGCCTCGGGCGGTTCTTCCTGAGCGGGAAGCGCACTGGGAGTCTGCGACTTGAGATCCTCCAGGTTTTTCAGCACGCGCATGGCCCGCCCGAGGCGTTCCCGCACCTCGGGCTGCTGCGGAACAATCCGCAACGATGCCTCCCAAAGCCGCACTGCGGCATCGATTTCGCCCTGGGCGTACATTCGGCCGGCAATGTCATTCAAGGTCTGATTTTGTTCTGACGTGGTCTCTTCCAGTTTTTGCTGCACGGCCTTCGCGCGCGTGTTATCCGGATCTGCCCGCAACACTCTGGAAACGGTGGCCGCCGCGCCGGAGTAGTCTCTTGCATCCAGCTTTGCCTCGGCTGTGTTTATCTGATGGGTTACCCGCGACTTTTCCGCATTGGCCCGACGCTCGCGTTCGAGTTCCGCTTGGGCGTTGATCTGTTCGTCTATAACGGCGATCAGCTCCCGCGATTTGACATCCGACGCGACCTGATCCCCCAACTCCGCGCACGACTGTGCCAGCGTGGTTTCCGATTCGCGACGACGCTCCGCACATAGCAGCAATGGCGCACGCAGCGACCGCAGGGTTCTCTTCTTCTGCGACAGCTGCAAGACGGACCAGACCCGTTCGGGCCGCGCGATCACCAACGGCTCCATGCGTTCGATCTCATCGATCAGGGCGCGCGCGCGGGTCGCCGCCAACCGATCCTCCCACAGCGCTTCCAATCGATTCCATTCATCGCTCAGGAGACGGCGTTTTTCGGCCAGTCGCGCTTCGCCGGGAAATCGTTGGATCGCCTCGTCCAACATTGAGATGGCTTCGGACCACCGCCCGGACTCCGCCGCCGACACGGACTGCTCCAGGGCCTGGCCCGGCGTGCTGAAGTTCTGCGGCGGTGCCTCACGAATCGCACAGCCGGTTAATAGGACCAGCAAGCAAAGGCCGTAGCGCCGCGATGTCATATCGTCTCGGTTCGCAGACCGGTCACCGCCTGCACGCAAAGTTCGACTTGCGCTTCGTATTCGCAATCCATGGTAACGACCTGGTGCGGCGTGTATGCCTCGTCATAGCCCTTCAACGTCACCGGCTCGAGCGCATGCGTCTCGACCACGTCTCTGACGCCCGGCTCGTTCAGCGTCTGCCGCGAGACGATCAGCTTGTTTTGCGGCGATCGTTCGGAAAGTCGCGACGCAAGATTCACGGTGTTGCCGATCACGGTGAATTCCATGCGATCCGGGCTGCCGAAATTTCCGGCGTGCATAGGCCCGCTGTTGATGGCCATCCGGAATTTCACCACCGGCAGTCCGACCGCGGCCCGGCTGACGCTGATTGCCTCCACCAGTCGCACGATGGCGCGGCCACAACTGATCGCATTGATGGCATGGCGCTTATCGGTTTCAGGCACGCCGAACACGATCATGACGCAATCGCCGATGAACTTGTCGACGGTACCTGCAAAGTAGTCGCCGGCATTGGCGAATGCACCGAAATAATCGTTGACCAGTTCGACCACCTGATCCGGTTCGAGTATGCGGGACATGCGCGTATAGCTGACCAAGTCGCAGAACAGCACGCTGCCTTTCGAGGCCTGGCCGCCGATTCTGAGCCCATGTGGTCCGGCCAGGGCGGATCGCGCAACAGGCGGTGATACATAGCGGGTCAAAGCGGTTTCCGCACTGCGCACATTCTCACTGAGCCGATGCATCCGCCGTTCGAGATTGATGATATCGTCCGCATGCTGTTTCGGCGCCGTATCGCTCGACGGCAGCAGCACCGACGGTTCCGCGGCCGCGACCAGACGCCTGATCGGTTCGCTCATCCAGCGCGCGAGCGGGAATGCGAGAAAGCCCAGCACCACGATGAGTCCCACGGTTGCGGTTGCCATGGCGCGCACCAGCATGCGCCGGTCCTGCTCCAGCGGTGCGCGGTCGAGGCTCAGCAACACATAGCCGGCAAGAACTTTTTGGAACATGATCTCGCGCACGTACACAGAAGCGGCGACGTCGGTGGGCGTCCCCGGTTCATGCAACAACCAGTCGCGGTCGCCGGTGTTCTTCAACAACAGCGAGATATCGTCGTCAACCTCGGGCTTGATGCCGGCAACCGCCTGCGGCCAGCCCTGGGCGTCGAATACCGCCGCGCCGACCACCAATCGGTCATCGAGCTGGCGCCGCACCATCATTTCCAGGGCGAAGAGGTCTTCCGCCAACAGCGGCTCGGCCGATGATCGTGCCAATTGATCGGCCAACAACCCACCCAGACGCGACGCCTGACGATCGAACGCCGCCTCCTGCTCGGCAATCAGGTAGACACCGACAACGATCAGGTCGACGGGACTGGCAGTTGGCATTGGTGTTCCTGGAGGGGCAAGGCGGCGAGACATTGTCGAATTGCGGAGTTTCGAACAGAACTCGCGCCGTTGCTAGTGAAGGAGACGCCCGGTGCCTGGGTTTATGACGAAATGGGCATCGCGATTTGGGCAACGGCTGCTGTCAACTTTATAAACGCGATCTGTGCGTATGCTGGTATGAACGTCGCGGCATAACCGGCAGAACCGGAATTCAATCGCCGTCAAACCCGGTCGAACTGGACACGTTGACCGGCCGAACGGGGATTCCTGACCAAGCCTACCGTAGAGAATTTCCCCAACAAGGACTGCAACTCCTTCCTGATCCCAGAGGTCGCCATGACAAAGCAAAACAATCATCGAAAAAAATCCGTCGTCAATGCTCGCGTGCAGTGGACTCTGGCGCTTCGGGTTGTCCTGCACTTTTTTGTGTTCGTGTGTGCCGGAGC
>CBDUNM010000081.1:0-22008 GCA_965368585.1 uncultured Chromatiales bacterium
CGCCTGTACGACGCCGACAAGGACGAGACGCGTTCGATGCGCTCGAAAGAGGAGGCGAACGACTACCGTTATTTCCCCGATCCGGATCTGCTGCCGCTCGAGATTACCGATGCGTTCATGGACGCGGCCGCCAACGAAATGCCGGAATTGCCGGACGCACGTTGCCATCGTTTCCACACCGAATACGGATTGTCCGAGTACGACGCCGACGTCGTCACCGCCACGCGCGCCACGGCTGACTACTTTGAAGCGGTCGCGGCAGTTTGCGGGGACCCCAAGCTCGCGGCCAACTGGGTGATGGTCGAACTGGGCGGAGCCTTGAACAAGGCCGGCCTGGAGCTCGCACAAAGCCCGGTGAATGCCAATGCGCTCGGTCTGTTGCTGTCGCGCATCGCCGATAGCACGATCTCCGGCAAGATAGCCAAAGAGGTATTTGCCGCCATGTGGGCCGGCGAAGGCAGCGCGGACGAGATCATCGACGCTAAAGGCCTGCAGCAAATAACCGACACAGGGGCGTTGGAGGCTATTGTTGACGACGTGATCGCGGCCAACCCGCAGCAGGTCGAAAACTATCGGGCCGCGGATGAGGGCAAGCGCCCCAAAATGCTCGGGTTCTTCGTCGGTCAGATCATGAAAAAGACCCAGGGCAAGGCAAATCCCAAACAAGTCAACGCGTTACTCAAAGCCAAATTGGACGCTTGAGCGCGGTCAGACTGACGAGCCGATTGCTTGCTCCCGTTCGGCCGATTGAAGACAAACACGAGGAATAACATGAGCGGTGGGTTCGAGATCAAGCCCATGGGCACGGCTGACCGGGCGCGATGGGATGCCTACGTCGAAGCACATGCAGACGGTACTTTTTTCCACCTATCCGGTTGGAAGCCGGTCGTCGAAAAGGTATACGGCCACCGCATGCACTATTTTCTCGCCGAACGAGACGGGGCAGTCGTCGGTGTCCTGCCGTTGGGTCAAGTAAAGCATCTACTGTTTGGGCATGCCTTGGTTTCGGTGCCGTTTTGCGTGTATGGCGGGGTGCTGGCCGACGGGCAGGAGGTACGCGCCAGGTTGGAGCAACAGGCGATCGAACTTGCCGAAAGTCTGGGTGTCGATCATCTGGAAATGCGCAATATCGACCGGCAGCGCGCCGACTGGCCCACCAAGGACCTGTACGTGACGTTCCGCCGGGCACTCGAACCGGATCCCGATGCAAATCTTTCGGCCATCCCGCGCAAGCAGCGCGCGATGGTGCGTAAGGGCATCAAGGCCGGGTTGGTCGGTGAAATCGATACCGATGTCGATCGTTTGTATTTCGCTTACTCGGAGAGCGTGCGCAATCTCGGTACCCCGGTCTTCCCCAAGCGGCATTTTCAAGCGATCAAGGGTGAATTCGGTACGGCCTGCGACGTCATCAGCATTACGCACCAGGATCGGCTGGTCGGCAGCGTGATGAACTTCTATTTCCGCGATACCGTGCTGCCCTATTACGGGGGTGGAACGGCCGAGGCGCGCGCGGTTGCCGCCAACGACTTCATGTACTGGGAGGTCATGCGACGTGCAGCCGAGAACGGCTACAAGGTGTTCGATTACGGGCGCAGCAAAATAGACTCAGGTTCATATCGGTTCAAGAAACACTGGGGGTTCGAACCCGAGCCGTTGCACTACGAGTACTATCTGGTCAAAGCGAAACAAGTACCGGATCTGAATCCGAACAATCCCAAATACCGAATGTTTATCAAAGCGTGGCAAAAACTGCCGGTCGGCGTGAGCCGTGCAGTCGGTCCCTGGCTCGCGAGCGGTTTAGGGTGAGTCGCGCTGCGTTATTCGGCAGTGCGACGAACCACGACTGGCCAGGGAAGGCCATGCTGGGCGCGGCACCATGGACGGTTGCTCGCGACCGACTGCCTGATTTTGCGCGTAAGCCCGCATTCCGCCACATGGGTGGACGGTACGTCCGGTGCCGGGCATATCCTCAGGAAGCGATGCGCGAGGGTAGGTCGTTTTCTACGGTGACGCAGTTCCGTCCGGCGTTCTTCGACGCGTAAAGACACCGGTCCGCGCGTTCGATCCACGTCGCAACATCTTCCCCATGGCGATATTGCGCCACGCCGGCGGAAACCGTTATCTGGCCCAGCGGTTCCTTGGTGTCCGAGCGGACCAGTTTGGAATCTGCAACAGCCCGACGCAGGTTTTCGGCCACTGCCAAGGCCCCTTCGAGGGAGGTGTTCGGCAACAACACCGCGAATTCCTCGCCGCCGAAGCGAGCCGGGGTATCGCCGCCGCGGGTGTTTTTGACCAGCAGACTGGCGACGAACTTGATTACCCGGTCGCCGATCAGGTGGCCAAAATTATCATTGAATTGCTTGAAGTGATCGATGTCGATCATAACGATAGCGATCAACTGAGGGCAGTCTTCTCCGGTCAACGTCCTATCGATGGCCTCTTGTAGCGTCTGGCGGTTTGGTATTCCGGTCAGCGGGTCGGTTGAGGCTCTTTTACGTTCGCGCTCGAGCTCTTTCTGCAACGCCACGATTTCGGCGGATTTCTTGTCGAAATGGGCTTGCATATTCTCGGTTGTGGATTGAATGCTTTGCGTCTTCGCCATCAGTTCCCGCAACAGGTCACCGAAATCGTCCATGTCGTCGCATTGCTCTAGCCCCGCGACCGCCTCGTTCAGGTCTTCGTGGTAGTTACCTACATTCCGGCCCGCTTCGACGACATATTGTCCAAACTCGCGCAGTAACGTGATCATATCGTGGCGGATACGTTCAAAATCCTCGACGTCGCGTTCGGCGCCGAATGCGCGGAACAGTTCTTCGTTGACGCTTTCGGTAAATGCCTCCCCGTGCTCTCTGAGCGCATCGATCCGTTCCTTGAGCGCAGGGTTTTCCGCGGCGACGTACTTGAACCAGACCGCGTAGTTCTCCGGTGTCGGGGATACGCCGTATCGGTTCATCAACGGCACGGCCATACGCAAGTACTCCGCGGATTGTTGCTGGGTGTAGGATTCGCCCATCTGCATTGGTCTCCGGACAAAAGTCGTTATCACCCACTACCATCGTCCGTTGATGGGTGGGTCCCCTGCTTGTCTCTTGTAACCGCTTTTATCGTCAGCAGGCGGAGATTCTGAATGGTGTCGGCAATCCGGCTGCCGTCTTGGGCCGGTGTTCCGGCAAGCGCTGTGCGCCGGCGCGTGCTCCACCGGCAGGCGACGGACAGATGAGTAACGCCATCGAGGATTATCGGTACCTTGACGTTCGCCCGCGGCGGCTGGAAGCCTCGCCGGCGCTATTGCCGGGTCGCCATTGCGACCGTGTAACTTCGGCCTTGTTTGACTTTGGTGTGGTTGCCGAATACCTCGTGAAAAGCGCGCGCGATGAATTGGCGAAGACCGCTGATGACCACGACGTACAATCGCCCGCCCGGCTCGAGGTGCTCCCGGATATCGTGAAAGAACAGGTAATAGTGTTCCTTGCCGGTCTTTGCCGGCAGGTTGGTCACGGCCAGGGTGAATGTCTGAGGCGGAACCTGGTTCAGTCCGTTGCTCAGTACGATGTCGACGTTGTCGATGCCGTTGCGAACCGCGTTCTTGCAGGCATAATCGACCGCGACAAAGTCCTTGTCGACCAGCATGCAGTGTCCTTGGGGCGCACTGCGGGCGATGGCCAGTCCGAGCGGCCCATAACCGCATCCGAGGTCGATGCATCGCTCATCCGGCCGAACTTGAAGATGCCTGAGCAACAAGTGAGTGCCCTCGTCGATCCCTTTCGGCGAGAACAATCCCCACGTGGTCTGGAACGTCAGGGTGTGTCCGAGCAACACGTCGCTAAACA
The DNA here is from genome assembly GCA_965368585.1 of uncultured Chromatiales bacterium. Taxonomy (GTDB): domain Bacteria; phylum Pseudomonadota; class Gammaproteobacteria; order Chromatiales; family Chromatiaceae; genus JARRQB01. Next base: position 3,831 of record CBDUNM010000081.1, read on the forward strand.
CGATGTCCTGGCGCAGGCGTTCTATGTCGATGGGCGATCGATCGGTCTTGTTCATGGTTTCACGCTGTTGGGTCGCCGTTCCTGAAGGCATCGATGGTTGGCAGGTAGTCGACCAGATTCTCGAAGCGGTGATTGCCGCCGCTCTCGACGATGACGTGGTGTCCCCGGTAGTAGTCGCGCGCCACCCGGTAATCGAGGACTTCGTCACCGGCTTGCAACAGCACCAGATAATGCTCTGCGGCCGTCAATCTGGGCCGAAATTGCGCGGCCAGCATTCGAATGTCCGCGTCCGTCAGCTCGAATCGTTGCTGGTCGCACCACCGCGTCTGCGTGCCCCGGCAGGGGGCCAGTAAGCGACTCGGCCTGACCGCGGGGTTGATCAGGACGGTCGGCGTGGGTCTGGTTCGGTTCAACCAGGTGGCGTAGTGGCCGCCGAGCGAGGAGCCGACGATCAAGGTGACCGGATGGCGTCGCAGCAGGTCTTCGAGCTGGGCGACAGCCTTGGCCGGACGATACGACAGGTCCGGTGTAAGCACCCGGTGTCGTCCGAAATGACGCAGCAATGTCTTGGATTTTTCACCTATGCCGCAGCTGGCGAAACCGTGGACGAACAACACATCGGCATGACCGGCCATGGAGATTGCGCGCTTGGGGGTCCGGGGGCCGTTCGATCAGGGCTGGTCAGAGATATCGGCGCCAGTGATCGGGGCGGTCGTCGCGGCAGCCGTGGGCGCGGCGTTTGTAGCTGGTAGCAAAGACCTTTTGCGTGCAGTTCGCGTCGCCCTTGCGGCAGCCGAGATTGGCGCGTTGTGTCTCCTCGGTATAGTGGTACAGGGCGCGCTTGAGTTTTTGCACCAAACCGTTGTCGAAGTGAAAGCCATTCGACAGGAGCAGGTCTTCGATTTCCACCAACGTGACCACCAGCAGCTGATATTCGACGCGCAGCACCGTGTTCTCGGTCGCGTCGAGTGCCAGCACACCGTCCACGCTCTCCAAGAAAGCGGCGGCGGAGTGGGCCTGTTGCGGGTCCGGATGCAGCGTGCTGAAGATGATATCGCGCTGCTTGATCAGGCTGTCATCGGCATCGCTCATGGCCTTCAATCCTGCACCTTGCCCTTTGCATCGTCAAGGTATTTTCGATGCCGGGCGGCGGCCGAACGAGACCCTGTCCCGGTCACCCAAGTCCTTGCGGGTGGTGACCCTGTCGAACTCCGCGTCATTCAACAATGCCCTAACGGCCTCCCCCTGGTTCTCTCCATGTTCCACAAGCAGCCACCCGCCAGCCTTCAAATGCCGCGGTGCGGTGTCAATGATCGCGGCCAGATCATCGAGTCCATCGGCGCCGGCGGCGAGCGCGGAACGGGGCTCGTGCGCGACGTCGCCGCGCACAAGATGAGGATCGGCTGCGGCAATGTACGGCGGGTTGCTGGCGATGAGATCGAATCTTGCGTAATCGGCAAGCGGTTCGTACCAATTGCCGGCCAGAAAAGCGACATTTTCAATGCGCAGGCGGGTCGCGTTAGACCGGGCGACGCGCAACGCCGCGCATGAGAGGTCGGTGGCAATCACGCGCGCGCGCCGGCGCTCATGACCGAGCGCCAGCGCGATTGCGCCGCTGCCCGTCCCCAGGTCCAGGATGTCGGCCAGTTCGTCCTCTACGATCAATTCTAGCGCCTGTTCCACCAGCGTCTCGGTATCGGGACGCGGGATCAGGGTGTCGGGTGTAACCCGCAGGCGCAGTGACCAGAATTCCCGCTCCCCGACGAGGTGTGCAATGGGAATTCCCGCACGCCGCCGGGTGATCAGTGTGCGGTAGGCCGCCGTCTCGCCGGGGGTCAACCGCCGGTCGGAGCGGGTGTACAGCCAGGTGCGGTCCCGCCCCAGGACGAAGGCGAGGAGTATCTCGGCGTCCAGGCGGGGATTGCTATCGGTCACCGCCGCCAGGTCCGCTTGAGCCGCAGACAATGCCGTCTTGACGGTCGTGTGCATAGTTCGGTGTGAGTGTGCCATGGGGACCGCTCGGCGGCCAAGCCTCGCGCACCGCCACGGTGCGCAGGCCCGAGGGTTCAGTCGTCGTCGCCGAGACTGGCGAGTTGTTCAGCCTGGTATTCCTGCACCAGGGGGTCGACGACCTGATCGAGCGCGCCCTGCATGATCTCGTCCAGCTTGTACAGCGTCAGGTTGATCCGGTGATCGGTCAATCGGTTTTGCGGGAAGTTGTAAGTGCGTATGCGTTCGGAACGGTCGCCACTGCCAACCTGCAGCTTGCGGTCGGCGGCCTGGGCCTGTTGCTGCTCCGACTGCGCACTGGACAATAGTTTGGCCTGTAACAGAGACATGGCCCGCGCCTTGTTCTTGTGTTGCGACCGCTCGTCCTGGCATTCGACGACGATACCCGAGGGCAGGTGTGTAATCCTTACCGCTGAATCGGTCGTATTCACGTGTTGACCGCCGGCCCCGGACGAACGGTAGGTGTCGATGCGCAGTTCCGTCGGATTGATTGCCACGGTGTCGATCTCGTCCACTTCCGGCAACACCGCCACGGTGCAGGCCGAGGTGTGTATCCTGCCTTGCGATTCGGTCTCGGGTACGCGTTGCACGCGATGCGCGCCGGGTTCGAATTTCAGGCGCGAGTAAACGCCTTGCCCGATGATGCGGGTCACGACTTCCTTGTAACCGCCCGCCTCGCCCTCGGTACTGCTGATGATTTCCGTGCGCCAGCCGCGTTGTTCGGCGTGGCGCAGGTACATGCGTAACAGGTCGCCGGCGAACAACGCCGCTTCGGCGCCGCCGGTGCCTGCACGAATCTCGAGAAACACGTTGTGGTCGTCGTTGGGGTCGCTCGGCAGCAGTAGCCGTTGCAGGCGCGGTTCCAGTTCGGCCTGCTTTTGTTGCGCGTCGGTCAGGGCTTCGCGGGCCAATTCTGCGATTTCGGGATCGCTGAGCATTTCGTTCGCACTGCTCAGATCGGCCTCGGCGTGGCGATAGTCGTGGTAACAGGCCACCACCGGTTCCAATTGCGCGTACTCTTGACCGAGGGCGCGAAAACGTTGTTGGTCATTCTGGACTTCCGGGTCCGAGAGCAAGGCGGTAATTTCCTCGTAGCGGTCCGCGACCTGCTCGAGTTTGCGGCGAATCGACGCTTTCATTCCGATTTCAGGTCATGACCCAGTTGAAACAGGGCGTTCGCGGCCGCCAGTAGTTCCCGCTGGCCGCTGGATCCGGCCTCGCGTAGCTGGGTGCTTGGCGTATGCAACAGCTTGTTGGTGAGCGTGTTGGCCAGGTAGCGCATCGCTTCTTCCGTCGGTTTGCCGTTCGCCACCATGCGCTCGGCCTTGAGCAGGACGTCGTCACGCACCCTTTCGGCGTGCCGCCGGTAGTCCTGGATCAGGTGCACGGCGTCCTGGGACCGCAGCCAGGCCATGAACTCGCCCACCTGAAAATCGATGATTTCGTTTGCCTGTTCTGCGGCCTCCTGGCGTGAACGAAGATTTTCCTGGATGACTTCCTGCAGATCATCGACCGTGTACAGGTAGACGTCTCCCAATTCTCCGACCTCCGGTTCGATGTCCCGTGGCACGGCGATATCGACCATAAAAATCGGTCGGCGGCGGCGTAGCCTCAGCGCCCGTTCGACAGTGCCTTTACCGAGCACCGGGAGTGGGCTGGCGGTCGAAGCGATCACAATATCCGCCTCTGCCAGATGGTGCGAAATCTCGGTCAGGCCGATCGCAAAACCGTCAAACTGTTCTGCCAGCTCATGGGCGCGCTCGATCGTGCGGTTGGCGACGATCATACGTCCCAGGCCATGTTGGTCGAGATGGCGGGCGGCCAGTTCGACGGTTTCTCCGGCGCCGATCAGCATAGCCGTCTGGTTGGAAAGATCAGAGAAGATCTGTCGCGCCAGGCTGACCGCGGCAAAGGCGACCGAGACCGGACTGTTGCCGATAGCGGTATCGGTGCGGACCCGCTTGGCGGTCGTAAAGCTGTGCTGAAACAAGCGGGACAGCACTTTGCCCACCGCGCCTGCATCGGCGGCCGTCTGAAAGGCCGATTTCACCTGCCCCAAAATCTGGGGTTCTCCAAGGACCAGCGAATCCAACCCGCTGCCGACCCTCAACAGGTGCCGAACCGCCGCGGCGTGATCATATTGATAAAGGTAGGGCGATATGTCTTCCGCCTCCAGCCCATGAAAGCCCGCCATCCAGTCCCGAATGGCCTCGGGCTCCGCGCCATCGGTTGCGCAATACAGTTCAGTTCGGTTGCAGGTCGACAGGATCGCACCTTCGGCCACGCCTTCGAGACCGCACATGCCGCGCAACGCGGCAACGACGATATCCGGACCAAAGGTAACGCGTTCGCGGATACCGACCGGAGCCGTAGTGTGGTTGAGACCCAGGGCAATTAGATTCATGATATGCGGATACTCAAGTTCTTACGCCGTGAAATTTTGTGATATCAAGGAGTTAAATACAAGCGCCTGTCCGCTAGCCAGTTGCCGCAGCGCAATTGCGGACCCCGCTTGCGCGGTTTTTGACTGGTTTTGCCAGGTTTTTTAATTGAAACCAAGCCGTTGGTAAAACAGTCCATCATCCTTATACTCCGGAATATTCATGTGCCCGACGGGTGGATTGGGATCAAATTGCGTATTTTACTGCTGTTTCTAGTGTCTTCGTTCTTGCTGCTGGCGGGTTGCCAAACGCAGCCGTTGCGGTCGGCTGATGAATCTGTGGGCGCCGGCCAAGGGTCGCGCGCGTTGCCGTTCGAGGAGCCGTCCAACGGGCCCTGGGAACTCGACGGCGACATCGTTTACAGCTACCTGGTCGGCGAGCTGGGAACCCAAAGAGGCGACCTTGCCACGGCCTACGGCCACTACCTGCATGCGGCGATTCTGGCGCACGACGCTTATGCAGCGGAGCGCGCGGCGCGAATCGCACTGTACCGCAAGGACCTGTCCGGCGCACTGCGCGCGACTCGGCGGTGGGTGGAGCTGGCACCCAACGATCTGCAGGCCCGCCAGCATGCGATCCTATTGTTTGTGCGCGATGGCCGGCAGGCCGAAGCGTTGAGCCAGGCCGAGTCACTGCTTCGTATCGCGGACGCAATGGAGCAGGACGGGTTTCTGCAAGTTGCCGGGGTCTTGAGTAACGAGCCGGACAAAACCAGGGGACTGACCCTGACTCGGGCGCTTTCCGGCAAGTACGCCGGCGACGCGCGTGCGCACTTCGCGCAGGGCGCGCTGGAATTGGCGGCCGGCGACCCCGGAGCGGCGGAAACCAGCCTGCGGCGTGCCCTGGACGTCGATCCCGACTGGTCGAAACCCTGGGTCATGCTGTCGCGCGTACTGACGGCGCAGGGGCGCGACGAAGAGGCGCGCGTCGCGTTGAGCGACGCAGTGCGGCGTCACCCGGACGATGTTTTTTTACGCACCGCCTACGCCCGGGTACTGGTGGACGCGGAGCAATATGACCAGGCGCTCGATCAGTTTCGGCGGATTCGCGAGCAACAGCCGGACGACGACGACATCATTTACGCGCAAGGCATGCTCGCCATGCAAACCAAGAAATGGGACGAGGCGCGCGGCGCGTGGCAGGCACTGCGCAACCTGGGCAAACGCCACGGCGAAGCCACCTACTACCTGGCGCAGGTGGAAGAAGCCACCGAAAACAAAGCGGTCGCGGTCGGTTTGTATGCGAGCGTTGAAGAAGGCCCGTTACGCACCGACGCCGCCTTGCGACTGGCACTGTTAAAGGCTGAAATGGGTGCGCTCAGGGAGGCGCGCGAGATCCTGCGACAAGTCAGGGTGCTCGACACGGATCGGTCGGTCGATGCGTATCTCACCGAAACGCGCGTGCTGCAAATCCACGGTCAACAGGAAGACGTGCTGAACGTGTTCGACGCCTCGCTGGCGGCCCATCCTGCGAATACCGAATTGCTTTACAGCCGTGCAATTTACGCGGCGGAGATCGACCGCGTCGACTGGGTGGAGCGCGATCTGGCGATCGTCCTCGATAAGGAACCGGAAAACGCCGATGCCCTGAATGCTCTGGGTTACACTTTGGCAGACAAGACCGAGCGATTCGAAGAGGCCCTCGGGTATATTCTAAGAGCCTATAAGCTCAACCCGGACAGTGCGGCCATACTGGACAGCATGGGCTGGGTATACTACCGCCTCGGCAAGCTGGATCTCGCACTGAATTATCTGGGCCAGGCGCTGCAACGTATGCAGGACCCGGAAATTGCCGCTCATTTCGGCGAGGTCTTATGGGTCTCGGGCGACAAACAAAGGGCGCGTCAAGTATGGGACGAGGCGTACGCCGCCAACCCGGATGACGACACCTTGCGGGCTGTGATCGACCGGTTCGAGTAGCGCCGTCTCCGCAAAAAAGATGGTGCAGGGTGGCGAGCACAGCGTTTGGCGTCAGGGCGAGACGGGACCCTGGGCGGCTCCGGCCAAGCTCAATCTCATGCTGCGCATCGTCGGCCGCCGACCGACTGGTTATCATGACCTGCAGACTGTTTTCCAGTTTCTCGATCTGACCGACCATCTGTACTTCGAGGTCACCGACAACGGGGCGATCGAAAGACTGTACGGACCTCAAGCGGTGCCTTTGGACGACGACTTGGCGGTGAAAGCCGCGCGACTGCTGCAAACCGAGACTGGCTGCTCGTTGGGGGCAAGGCTGCGGCTCGATAAGCAGTTGCCGATGGGTGGTGGTCTCGGTGGCGGCAGCTCCGACGCGGCCACCACCCTGGCGGTATTGAATCGTCTATGGGAACTTCATCTGCCCGAGGAGACGCTCCGACGATTGGGTTTGCGATTGGGCGCCGATGTGCCGGTGTTCTTGTTCGGGCGGGCGGCGTGGGCTGAAGGGGTCGGCGAGCAGCTGGCTGCAGTTTCTCTGCCCGAACCCTGGTATCTTGTACTGCAGCCCGCTTGCCATGTGGGCACGGCTGAAATCTTTCAAGATCCGGAATTGACAAGGAATTCTCATCCAATCACAATACGCGACTTCTTTGCGGGCTGTCGCGACAACGACTGTCTGAACGTGGTTCTCAAACGCTATCCGCCGGTCGGCGATGCCATGGACTGGCTAGCGCGATTTGCCGAGCCGCGTTTAACCGGTACGGGGGCATGCGTGTTTGCAGACTTCCCTTCTTACGATGCGGCGGTTCGGGTGCTTGAGCAGCTGCCGAACGGTGCGCGGGGCTTCGTCGCCAAGGGTCGGAATCGATCACCGTTGCTCGATCAGCTACTGTAGCGGCGACCGTGGCCCCTAAGGTGCGCTTGGGCCGACGGCCTCTGCACAAAAGAATTGCAGACATATGAGGTTTGCCCAAAGGGCTAAGACGCTGAGCTTTTTGCTCTAGTATACGGAGCTTAGGCGGATTCGTCGGGAATGAATCCGAACGCGGTCGCGCAGCGACAACCGGCCCTTCGGGGCCGAGGGCAGGAAAGCCCGAACAACCCTGGCGCCTCGCGGTAGGATGTCAGGAACGAAAGTGGGGCGTAGCCAAGCGGTTAAGGCACTGGACTTTGACTCCAGCATGCGTAGGTTCGAATCCTACCGCCCCAGCCAATTGAATCCAGGCTAGGAAGGTGAAGGTCCTCCGTAGCGCGGAGGACCGGTTCGGCCATCCTGGCCGGTCGTTCACCCGGCTGCGTCGATTCGGCGGATCGACGGTCCGGGTTCGCCGTGCCGCCCCAGCCAGTTGAATTCAGGCTAGGAAGGTGAAGATCCTCCGTGGCCCGGTGGTCCGGCCCGGCATCCTTGCCGGTCGTTCACCCGGCTGCGTCGATTCACTGGATCGACGGTCCGGGTTCACCCAAACCGAGTAGGAGTCTGCCGTGGCTGCTAGCAACTTGATGGTTTTTTCCGGAAACGCCCATCCGGAGTTGACGGCTGAAGTTGCGGCATACCTGGGCCTGCCCCTGGGGAAAGCGGTCGTTGGTAAATTCAGCGACGGCGAAGTCCTGGTTGAAATCCAGGAGAACGTACGCGGGCGCGATGTGTTTGTCGTGCAACCGACCTCGGCACCGACCAACGACCATCTGATGGAACTCCTGGTCATGGTCGATGCGTTGCGCTGGGCTTCGGCGCGCAGGGTCACTGCGGTCATTCCCTATTTCGGATATGCGAGGCAGGATCGGCGCCCGAGGTCGGCGCGGGTCCCCATCACGGCACGCTTGGCGGCCAAGATGTTGGGTACGGCGGGCACGGACCGGGTGCTGACCATGGATCTGCACGCGGATCAGATACAGGGCTTTTTCGATATCCCGGTCGACAACGTCTATTCGTCGCCGATTTTGCTGGGCGAAATCTGGCGGCAGAAATATGAGAACCTGATGGTGATTTCGCCGGATGTCGGCGGCGTGGTCCGCGCACGAGCTTTGGCGAAGCGGTTGGACGATGCCGACCTGGCAATTATCGACAAGCGTCGTCCAAAAACGAACGATACCCAGGTCATGAACATTATCGGCGACGTCAAAGGCCGTTCCTGCGTGCTGGTCGACGATCTGGTGGATACCGCCGGTACCTTGTGCAAGGCGGCCAAGGCGTTGAAAGGACATGGCGCGGCGCGAGTGGTGGCATATTGTACCCACGCAGTCCTGTCCGGTCCGGCGGTGGAGAACATCTGTGGTTCGGAACTCGACGAGTTAGTGGTGTCGAATACGATACCGTTGAGCGACCAGGCGCGCGAGTGCGACAGGATCCGTCAGTTGTCGATCGCCGGTTTGCTGGCGGAATCGATGCGCCGCATCAGTAACGAAGAATCCGTCAGTTCGTTGTTTATGGACTGACTTAAGTCCCCGTAGCGATCTGGTCGCGGGTGCTACGGGAATCGGTATAAGGTCAAAATGAGGACCGAACAATGCAAGAGACCTTTGAAATCAATGTAGTTTCCCGAAGCGACGGTGGTAAGGGTGCGAGCCGCCGCCTGCGTCGCGAGGGATTGGTGCCCGGTATCATCTACGGCGGTGGTAAAGCCCCGGAGATGATTGCCACGCGGCACAACGAGCTGGCCCATCAATTGGAGAATGAGGCGTTTTATTCGCACATTCTACAAGTGAACCTGAACGGTACGTCGCAGAAAGTCGTGCTGAAGGACTTGCAGCGGCACCCCGCCAAGCCGTTCGCCATGCATTTCGATCTGCTGCGCGTGGCCGCTAGCGATCGCATCAAAATGAATATCCCGTTGCATTTTCTGGGCGAAGAAACCGCACCGGTGGTAAAGACCGGTGGCGGCAAGTTTTCGCATAACCTGACCGATATCGAAATCGTCTGTGAAGCCCAGGATCTCCCCGAGTACATCGAGATCGACGTATCCCACATGGAATTGGGTGACATGATCCATATATCGGATCTGCAACTACCCGAGGGCGTGGAAAGCGTCGCCTTGAGTCAGGGTGCGGATCACGACGCACTGGTCGTTACCGTCACCAGTGCGTTGCAGGCGGAAGAAGCGGAAGAAGCGGAAGAAGCGGGCGAAGCAGCGGACGTCGAAGTTTCGGATGAGGAAGAAAGCGGCGAAGACGAAGACTGATCACTCAAGCTATCGGCCATCATTTGCGAAAACGGCGGCAGCCTGGCCGCCGTTTTCCTTTCGGAGTGGATGCTTTTGCAGGACCTGACTTGCATCGTTGGGTTGGGAAATCCCGGTCCACGTTACGCCGATACCCGTCACAATGCGGGGTTCTGGTTTGTCGATGAGGTGGCGCGTCGCTTTGGCGGGCAATTCCGGGGTGAAGCCAAGTTTTACGGTGAGATCTGCCGGGTGTCGATTGGCGGCCGGGACTGCTGGTTACTGAAGCCGATGACCTTCATGAATCGCAGCGGCCAAGCGGTGAGCGCTTTCGCCAGGTTCTACAAATTGCAACCGGATTTGCTGCTGGTGGCGCACGATGAACTCGATATGCCGCCCGGCAAGATAAAACTGAAGCGTGGCGGCGGCCACGGCGGACACAATGGATTGCGCGATACCAACAGCGCGCTTGGAAGCGGAGACTTCGTGCGGCTACGGGTCGGCATCGGCCATCCCGGGCATCGTGATGCGGTTACCGATTACGTCCTGAGTCGGCCATCGCAAGCCGACGACCAGGTGATTCGTGAGGCGCTGGATCGCGCTGTCAAGGTCCTGCCGGATCTGGTGAGTGGCGACCTGCAAAGGGCCATGCACCGCCTCCACAGTGACGCGAGCTGACTCTGGCAAGCGTGGCACAACGCGACGAGGCTTACTGAAAAAGGCCGCCTCTAGGGCGGCCTTGCGTTGAGGTTGGGCAGGTCAAAACACCATGGCTAGCTGCCGGGATCAAACACGTACTTGGGTTTGAACCAATACACAAGTAGCGGCAGCAACATGAGCGCGGTAAAGACGTCAATGATCAGTGCTTCACCGATGAACATACCCAACCCCCAGGTATTGGCCAGGTCGGTTCCGACCAAGGGGATGAAGCTGCCTAGCAGCACGATCACCGATACGATCACCGCGGAACCAGTCGTATTGAGCGTGTTGCGCAGCGATGTCAGCCAGTCTTTTCCGGTCGCCCGCATTTCTTCACGCAATCGCGAAAGCATGTAGATCCCGTAGTCGACACCAAGTCCCATGGCGATCGAAAGCGTTACCAGCAGATGGAAGGCGAGGTTGCCCGACCAGTTTTCTACCGCCGTAAAGTAGCCGCCGAGACCGTATTGGGCGAACAGGGTGATGAACAGACAAAAGATCAAAATTCCAGCAACCAGGAAAGACCGGAATATCAGTGCCGCGATAAGGAACACGGCCAGTGCGGTCTGCAAGGGGCTGCGCAGCCACTCCTTCATGGCGACTTCGCGCGTGGCTTCGGTCGCGCCGAGGAACCCGCCTACCGCAGGTCGCACATAACCAGGGCCCTCGACCGACAGTTCGTTGGTATCGCCCGACAGGTCGCTCACTGGGCCGGATCTGAGCCCAAAATTGACCCGGCTGAATCCCGGGTCGTTCTTGTGCGCTTCCACGTATTCCTGAATATCCATAGTGACCTGATGGGTCTCGCGCGGATCCATGGTGTTGATGAAGCCGAGAATGACACCCTCATTCCAGGTCTCCGTATCGACAAAGGACTCCATATCGCCAGCCGAGGTCATGGCTTCCAGGAGGCCGTTGTACAACTGTACGATTTCGTCCGGGCTGCGGTCGTCATCAGGGTTAATGTCCGTCAAATACTTCTTGGTGGGTACGCGCAAGTCTGCCAGATTGGTTTTTTCGCCGGGTTCGGTCGTCAACAGCATGTTGACCAGGCGAACGTACTGGGAATACGAACCGGTATAACCGATGAACGGATGAGCGCGCATCCAGTTCTCCATCTCTTCAATGGCACCGTTAAGTTCGGCGGTATTGAATACACCTTGCGCACCACAGGTTTCAGCATCCCAGCAGCCCAATTTCTTCTTGTAAACCGCACACTGTGCGAGCCGCTCCTGGCGATCCTCGATATCGTAGAGTTCTTCGGGAAAATACTCGTCCAAGCAAGGCGGCGCGTTGGGCTCCTTGCCGCGGATCGGGACGCTCACCGATATGACACCGGGCATGATTTCGTTCAGAGCGACCAGATCTTTCCAGGTATCGGAACTGCCCTTGAACGCGGCGCGTGCATAGTTGATGCCCTTTTCCACGCCGGGCATGATGTCGCCCTCTTCCTGCAGCTTGACGGCGGCTACCGGATCGCCTTTCCAGTTGAAGATATTGGTGTAGTTGAACGACAGGGACAAAATCAATGCGATGACGCCGATCGGCACCCATTTACCCGGCCCAGAAATCAGGCGGGTAATAAAACCGCCGACGCTGGATTCCCAGGAATGCCCCTCCCGGTGATCGCATTTTTCCTGGGAAGGCGGGAAGATGGTAAGCAACAACGGGATCAGAGTGGTGGTGGTGAACAGCAGCGTCAGCATGCCGAACATGCCGAAATAGGCGTACGCTTTATAGAAAGAGATATCGACCGTGGCGAGCGTTGCAAACCCCACCATATCGGTGACGATCGACAGCGTAGCCGGTACGATGGTGTGGCCGATCGCAGTGCGTGCCGATTTCTCGCAGTCGCCCGAGCCGGCTTGCTCCAGCATGAAGCGTCGCGTGACCTGCACGGAGTGACCGATACCGATCGCCAGCAGCAACATGGGCGTCAGCACCATCATGGTCGTGAGCTTGAAGGCGGAAAAACCCATCAGTCCCAAGGTTAGCGCTACGGTCATGCCGACACCAAGCAACGGGAACAGCGCGCCGCGCCAGTCTCTGAACTCCAGCCAAAGAACTGCGAGGACAATGGCGATCGAGATAGCGAACAGCCACCATTTGTTGATCAGGTCCTGCAGCATCCAGGCGAGAAAATAGGGCTCGCCCGCCACGCGCAGCTCAATCCGCGGGTCGGCTCCGTACTCGTCCATCAGGGCGCGGACTTCTCTTACCCAAGGCAGATAGATCTCCTTAACCTGGTCGCCATAGTCAGCGATGATGTAAGCGGCTTTGGCGACGCAGTGGTCCTGGTCGTAGTCCTCGAATTCGCATTTGTTGCCGTCCGCGTCCCACATCGATACCAGCATGGGCGCCATGACCGGATTGGTCTTGATGCCTTCGCGCAGGAACTCGAGTTGTTCTTTGGCCAGAGCCGGGTCATCGGTGCTGATCCCCTGGGTGGGTATCAAGCGTTTGAAGATCAAACCATTTTCATCGGTACCCATGAACTTGATTTTCTGTGCGGCGAAATCGATGAAATTCGCTGGGCGCGAATGGGGCAGGGCTTCGAGCTTGTAGTGGATTTCCTGAACCATGTTGACGAACCATGGTTGATAGATATCGCCCTCTTTGACCTTGAGGGCGAACACCATGAGATTGCCCATACCGAAGTTATGCTCGGCGTAGAGATTGGTCGCCACATAGCGGTTGCTTTCGGGCAGCAAGGTGTCCGGGTCGTTGCGGACGTCCAGATTCTTGATTTGCAGCGCCGCTAAGATCGTCGCGACGATCAGAGCAACGATGATCGGCCAGCGGAATTTCAGTACGAAGTTCGCATACTTGTCGGCCAGCTGGTTTTCTTGGTCTATCGGTCGTTCTTTAGCCTCAGCCATCTCTCCCACGCCTCGCAATATCTACGGATGCCCACTAGCGGCAAGATAAAGGCGGCGTCGGAAATCCGAACGCCGCCTCCTCATCGATGCAGGTAAAGACGGCGATCAGTCGAAGATATACTTCATGCCGACTTGCAGGTTGGACGAATTCTCGAACTGGCCAAAGGTGGTGTCCTCGTCGCCGAAGTAGAGATTCAGTTCGCCCGTCACGAGCAGTTGATCGCTGAACGAGTACTCGACATCGAAGCGGTTCCACCAGCCGCCACCTTCTTCGTAGATGGTAATGTTGTTCCAGCGGCCCAGCTGTGCCTCACCGAAGGGCTTGGAAAAGAACAGCGAGTAAAATTCCTTGTTCTTGTACGCCTTGTTCATACCGTTGGATAAAGACAAGGTCGCCAGGTCGCCGGTGTATTTGGAGCAGTCGACGGTGTTGCCGGCCTGGGTCACGCAGCTCGCGCTTTGATTCACGAAGTCGAGATTGCGGAACTGGATGAATTGACCACTCACCAACAGATTGGTCATGACCGTGACGTCAACGCCAAGAACGTATTTGAAGTAATCCGCCTCTTCCATGCGGAGTGCATTGGTCAGGTCGCCGATCGACAGCAGATATCGGTCCACGACGGGCTGCCGGTCGTCACGGTCGTAGAGGAATTCGCCGCGCAGCACGAAAGGTGCGAAGTCCGTATCGAGCGCATAGTCGAACGATGCGCCAAGACTGTGAACGCGATGCAGCGATTCGGTAAATCGCAGCGTGGGCGCCCCCAGGCCCAAGGTGCCGTCGAACGCTCGAGGGTCGAAACCGCCGTAGTAGTCAGTGCCGTTGTTCACCAGGATCGTCACGGGCGTCCCAGCCAGGGTGCTGGCCAGCGCGTCGTCGCGACTCAGGTCCGTACTCACATCGGGCACCCCGCCGGGTCCGGTGGGCGCGCGCTGGACGATGAGTTCCTCACCGGTGTTCGCGTCGTGCCAGCTGAGGTTGACGTCAGGGTTGGCGCTGTGGTGATAAAAATAGTTCAACGAATAGTTCAACCCCGCATCGGTATAGTTGCGGAAGCGAAAACCGGCGTTGGCGTTGGCATCCGGCGGATAATCCCGACTCCAGGTGGTTTGCGATCCCAGCAACGTGCCGCTTCCGTCAAAACCGGTGAAGGTGTTGAAAGTCGCGAACGTGGCGTTGGCCATGTATTCGAAAGCGGATTTTGGGTTGGTCGGATTCCATATGACGTCTGTGGGCAGAGGGCCGTCGATGTTGAGCAGCTTGGTTACATAGTTGTTTTCGTAGGGGTCGCCGGTAAATGGCGTAAAGTCGGTCCCTCCCTGGGCAACCATGTTCAAATCGCTGTCTCCGGAGCCTGTCCCTCCGGGCAGGCCGGGGCTCGCAGCGAAGCCGTCGACCGTGAGTCCGCCGAAGGGCACCAGACCCGAGGGGCTGGGGCCAAACGCGCCGCCTGCGGCGAACAGGTTGAACGACGATGCCGTCGACGCCAGCGCCGGGGCGATGTAGTAGAAGCCGTTGACCCGTCCCGAAATGGTGTCCACGCCCTTCATCAGAAAAGGGTGCCCGGAATCGCTGCGCGGGTTCAGGCCCGGTATTTTGTTCTCCTCGACCTGGGACAGGATCAACTGAATATTGCCGCGTTCCCCGATATTGCGCTCGGCGTTGACCATCCAGATCGGAATCCGCGAGTCTTCGAAGGTGTTCTGGTTGAGTTCGCGAAAATCGGTCGGGTTAATGATATCGAGGAGCTTGATACCGTCGGCCGTACCCCAGACCACTTGCTGCTTGCCGAGGCGCAGATCCCAATCGGCTGCAGACGTGTCGACATAGAGTTCGCGCAGATAGTCGTGTTGGGTGTAACTGCGGTGCCCCTTGTAGTCCGAATTGACGCCTTTGGCATCGTAGATCAGATTCAGTTCGCCGTGCCAGGTGGCGCTATCTCCCAAATCGCCGTTGAAGAACATCTTGGCGGAGTTTTCGAACTTCATGAGATCGCCGGCATTGTCTTCGGACCGGTCCAGTACCGACGTGGCCTGACCCGTGCGCTGACCGTCGCGAACGAAGACGGCTGTCTCGTTTTTCAAGTGCGTGGTGACCTCAACGCCGCCGAACTCCCGTGCCTGGCTTGGCGTCGCTACGGCCAGGGTCGTCGCAAGCGCAATGGATATGGGTAAACGTGTGAGCATATTCGCCCCTCCAGTGAATGGGTGATGGGTCCGCTGGATTGACGCGGACCTCTTTATTTTCGTTATCGTTTGATCTTGCGCAGCGTCTTTTCCGACCAAAGATCGGGATCGTGGTCGGCATTGATGCGAATGGTATTCTCGGGAATGACGGCCCAGGTTTCGTGGTCGGTAGTCAGGTTCTTGCCGTACCAGTAACCCCAGGCGAGTGCGCGTGGATCATCGAAACCCTGGCTACGCCAATCGCGGTCGATGACCTTGACTTGCTGCCCGTCCTTGAAGTATTCGCTGCGGTAGTCGGCAAAGGTCTTGGTATCGACATAACTGATGCGGTAGTCGTACCACCAGTTGTCGAATTTGGTGGTGCTCTTGAGTTTATAGACTTCTTTCCCCTTGGGATTGCACGATGCAGTCGGCAGGTTCTTGGTCCAACGATTGCGTTCGTTGTCGGGGATCTCGATCGCGCCGAGGCAGTCATTGAAGGTTTCCTTGCCCAGGAGTTCGTGCGTTTCGTGCTGCGGTTTACGCAACACCACGTCGCCGAAGGTGAAATCGGTGCCGCCCCAGGCATCATCGTGCGCCGGTTGCGCGAAGCGGCGGATCTTGCGCAACGCCGGCAGCCAGATCATGTACGACTGGCTCTTGGCATCGTCCACGTAGTCGGTGATCAACATCCCCGTGCCGCGCAGTTTGCCGGAGCGAAATATCGCCAGATCCATAGCCTTGATGTCACTGTCGCTGTAGTCGTTGTTGAGGTAGCGCTCAAGCGTGTTGGTGGTCGGCTTCTTACCCGCGGCCTTGTTGATCAAAACGGTGATGTCTTTCTTGTCTTCGACGATGGCAAAGTTCTTGTAGCCGTAGAAATGATTGACGTAGTAGACCTGCTCGGCGATCTGGTCGGCCGTGACCGAACCTGTCGGGTAGTCCAGGGTTTTCGATACGCCGGCCAGCGCGAATGCAGGAATCAGTGCGGCGGTGAGTGCGCATGCGCGAAACGCATGGGTGCTGTGGAATACCATGTCCTCTCTCCTCAAAGCGTAGTTACCTTACGTCGCGTGAACGCCTACAGGGTCGTGAGCGTCGCACGGAGGCGGGTAGTTGTAATTTTCAAGTTCGAACTTCCCTCGGACGACACACATGCATCAATGGGAGGAAAATTACAACAATTAATGTCCAGCTTTGGTCAACACGCACAGATTATCTTGAGTCCAATCAAGAAGCTAGCAACTAAAGTCGCGTCTACTTATAGATTTATTAATGTGGGCATAATTCCCACTTATTGCGACAGGGTCGGTGCGCGACCGATGCTGTAGTAGGTAAGCCCCGCCTGGGCGAGCGTGCGCGGGTCGTAAATATTGCGCCCGTCGAATATAACGGGGTGGCGCAGCGTTTTGGCGATCTCCGCGAAATCGGGACTGCGGAATTCGATCCATTCCGTCACCACGGCCAGCGCATCGGCATTCTGAAGCGCCGCATCCGCGGAGTCGCACAACTCCAAATCTTTACGTTGACCGTATATTCGCTGCGCTTCTGCTTTTGCCACGGGATCGAAGGCCCTGACGATCGCGCCTGCATCCCAGAGCGCTTCGATCAAGGTGCGGCTGGAGGCTTCGCGCATGTCGTCGGTATTGGGTTTGAAGGCGAGTCCCCAGACCGCAATCGTCTTGCCTCGCAGGTCGCCGGCGAAATACGCGTTGATTTTGTCGAACAGCGCCCTCTTCTGGCGATGGTTGACCGCTTCGACGGCGTGCAGCAGCTCGGGATCGTGGCCGGCGGCGAGTGCTGTCTGCTCCAGCGCGCGGACGTCTTTAGGGAAGCAGGATCCGCCATAACCGCAACCGGGATAGATGAACTGATATCCGATGCGCGGATCAGACCCGATCCCGATCCGTACTTTTTCGATGTCCGCGCCGACGCATTCCGCGATGTTGGCCAGTTCGTTCATGAAGCTGATCTTGGTCGCCAACATCGAGTTGGCGGCGTACTTGGTAAGCTCGGCCGAACGGATATCCATCACAATGACCCGCTCATGATTCCGGTTGAACGGTGCGTACAATGCACGCATCAGTTCCGCGGTGCGCGGGTTTTCTGTGCCCACGATAATGCGGTCCGGTTTCATAAAATCCTCGATTGCGGCGCCTTCCTTTAAGAATTCCGGATTCGATACGACGTCGAATTCCAGTTCCATCCCGCGTGCCTCGAGTGTTTCGCCGATACGCAGCGTGACTTTGTCGCCGGTGCTGACCGGAACGGTCGACTTGTTGACAATGGTTTTGTAGCCGGTCATGTGTTGCGCGATGCTTTCCGCGACCGCGAGCACGTACTGCAGGTCGGCGGAACCGTCTTCGTCCGGAGGTGTGCCGACGGCGATAAACTGAAACAGGCCATGATCGACGCCGGTCTGGGCGTCGGTCGTAAACTTCAGGCGGCCGGCGGCACGATTGCGTGCCACCATTTCTTCGAGGCCCGGTTCGTGTATGGGCACGCCACCGTTCTCGAGTAGTTCTATTTTCGCCGGGTCCACGTCGACGCACATGACGTGATTGCCGACTTCGGCGAGACAAGCGCCCGTTACTAACCCTACGTAACCACTACCAAATATGGTGACTTTCATCGCTGGCCGGGCTCTCCAATACCTGTCGTCGCAGTTGGCTTTACTTGATCGCGCGCGCTACGGGCGTGACGTTCACGCCGCGAGGTGCCGCCTCTCAGAAGCGGCGCGGATGCTACCACATCTGAGTCGGCAGACATTTGACCCGACTTAAATTGAAAAGAAGCACCGATAGGTAGTTGACACACCGACCGCGATTCCACAAAATACCGCGTTCTTTACGGAGGGGTTCCCGAGCGGTCAAAGGGATCAGACTGTAAATCTGACGGCTCAGCCTTCG